>WFLY01000003.1 GCA_009177215.1 Bacillota bacterium | reverse complement strand
CACAGGCAAAGATGATTGCGGAAAAATATGCTATACCCCACATTTCAACAGGAGATATTTTCCGTGCAAACATCAAAAACGGTACTGAGCTGGGAATGGAAGCAAAGAAATACATGGATAAAGGTCAGCTGGTTCCTGATGAATTGACAGTTAAGATATTGTTGGACAGAGTGGCAAAAGAGGATTGTGCAAACGGATATGTTTTGGACGGATTCCCGAGGACTATCCCTCAGGCAGAGGTTTTGGATAAGGCGCTTTCCGAGCTTGGAGATGCTATTGATTATGCTATCAATGTTGATGTTCCTGATGCCAATATTGTGAAAAGAATGTCCGGCAGACGCGCATGTCTTTCCTGCGGCGCTACCTATCATATTGAGCATATTCCTCCTAAGAAGGAGGGCGTTTGTGATAACTGTGGTCAGGAACTGGTACTCCGTGATGATGATAAGCCTGAGACGGTAGAGAACCGTTTGAAGGTATATCATGAGCAGACTCAGCCACTGATTGATTTTTATACCCGGAAGGGCGTGTTGAAAACGGTTGACGGCACTGTCGATATGAAGGACGTATTTGCTGCAATCGTGTCTATATTAGAGTAAATGTAGGAATTCTTTACTATGATTTTTTTGGAATGGACTGTGCAAATGCATGGTATGAAAGGAAGTAAATAAAAAATGGCAGTAACAATCAAATCCCAGCGAGAAATCGAGCTTATGCGTGAATCCTGCAGGCTTCTTGCCGATGTGTTTCAGAATCTGGAGAAGGCAGTAAGGCCGGGAATGTCCACATGGGATGTCAATGTACTTGGTGAAAAGCTGATTCGCGGACATGGCGGGGTTCCTAATTTCTTAAATTATAACGGCTATCCCGCATCTATCTGCGTATCTGTAAATGACGAGGTTGTCCATGGGATTCCGCGGAAAGACCATATTTTACAGGAGGGCGATATTGTAAGTCTGGATGCGGGATTGATTTATAAAGGGTATCACTCCGATATGGCAAGGACCTTTGGCGTAGGTGAAATCAGTCAGGAGGCAAGGCTTTTGATTGAGCGTACGAAGCAAAGTTTTTTTGACGGTATAAAAATGGCAAAGGCAGGAAATCATCTGTACGATATTTCCAATGCGATAGACGCTTCCATTAAGCCATACGGCTATGGTATTGTGAGAGAGCTGGTAGGACATGGGATTGGCACAAGGCTGCATGAAGATCCTCAGATACCGAATTTTGCGCAGCGAAGACGTGGGCTTAAGCTTCAGGCGGGAATGACTTTGGCAGTGGAGCCTATGATTAATATGGGCAGGGCCGATGTAGAGTGGCTGGATGATGACTGGACGGTTGTTTCGGAGGATGGCTCATGGTCAGCCCATTATGAGAACACGATTCTGGTGACTGACGGTGAACCGGAGATATTAACCATGTATTAGGCAAACGCTTTGAATGATTCGTATGGGAGAGTGACTGAATGAACAAAGATTCTTTGGTAGGAAGCTTTGCCTATTCCAAAGCGGGACATGATAAGTCTCAGCTCTATGTAATTGTGGCGGAGGATGTAGATTATGTGTGGCTTTGCGACGGCAGACTGAAGACGCTGAACCAGCCTAAAAAAAAGCGTAAAAAGCATGTGCAGTTAATAAAATGCACTGTGAACAGCGGATTGTGCGCAAGGCTTTGCAGTAGGGAGAGAGTACTTGACGAGGAAATCAAGTATGAAATAAAACATTATAATTTTGAAGACAAGATTTAAGTATGGAGGAAATGTATGTCTAAAAGTGATGTAATTGAAATCGAAGGAACAGTAGTAGAAAAACTGCCCAACACTATGTTTCAGGTAGAATTGGAAAACGGACATCGCGTGCTTGCACATATCAGCGGTAAGCTGCGTCAGAATTTTATCCGTATTCTTCCGGGCGATAAAGTAACCTTGGAGCTGTCACCCTATGATTTAAGCAAAGGACGTATTATTTGGAGAGATAAATAAGGAATGAAAGCATGTACAAAAGAGCTCTTGATAAGGATTGCCGTCATTTTGTCGGTCAGCGCGGTTTTAGGTACGCTGTTGCTGATATTGGTATTTTGTATTCCCACCGAAGCCATGGAAAAAAATGTGTCAAGATCTTTAGGCACCATGATAAAGAGTGAGGAAGAGGTGGAGAATAATGCTTTTTCCCGATATATATGGGCGAATAAGGAAACGTATACCGATACTATTATGGTGCAGAATGCGATTGAAAGGATAAACGGCAGAAATGTCTATGAGCATGCCATGTGGATGTTTCACAGTGATTTGGAACCGGAATTTTGGACTCCCGAGGCATCGCTTAAAGCATATTGTGCAAGAGATGATGTAGACGATATGTATCTCCATGAGTATTCCCGTTATTGGCACGGGTATCTCGTTTATTTAAAGCCTCTTTTGTTATTATTCACATGGTCACAGATAGTGAAATTGGGCGCAGTGTTTCAGCTTCTTTTGTTGCTGGCAGTGCTGGTTGTTTCTGTTAAAAAGAAGCAGGCGAGCGTGGGAATTGCTGCAATAATAGGTTTTCTAAGCATGAAACCCCTGCTGATATTGGCTTCCTTAACCATGGCTGTCTGTTGGTGTATTACCTTGATTGCTCTGTTGTATATGCTGCTTCGCCATGACCGGTTGGAGGAGAAAAACTTATATCCTGAATATTTCCTATTGATAGGTATTTTGACATCATATTTTGATTTCCTGACTTATCCGGTTGTGACATTGGGCTTTCCTTTGTGCGCCTATTTTTTAATAAATAGAAAGTGTACCATAAAGCAAAGCCTGTTGAAGGTAATAGGCTATAGTACCTGTTGGGGAATCGGTTATGCGGGAATGTGGGCGTGTAAATGGCTGATTGCTGATATTACACTGCACACGGGAACCATTAAGGACGCGCTTTGGTCTATTCTCGGAAGGACAGAAGCAATTGGAGGCAGACCCCGCATGAACGGCGGCTTCTATGTAATATCCTTAAATTTGCAGGAATACGGTTTGAAGTTTTATACGGCAGCTGCTATTCTTTTAATCGTGTTAGCCCTTGTTACGATAGGTTTTGCCATTTTTAAGACATCGGCAAAAATGGTACTCTTACAAGTGGTGCCGTTTGTGATTATATTTTGCATTCCGTTTGTATGGATTATTGTGGTGCAGCATCATTCCGCACTTCATGCCAGATTTACCTTCCGTATTATCGGGGTGGCAGTACTTGCCTTATATTGTATCATTATAGCAGGGCTTCAAATGTTGAAAAAACCTGAGATAAATGGCAAATAAATAGAAAAATGGCTTGCAAATCATAAACCGCTATGCTATAATGTAAAACGGTCTTTTTTGAAAGGAGGGTTTAACGTGAAGGTTAGATCATCAGTAAAACCAATTTGCGAAAAGTGCAAAATCATTAAGAGAAAAGGACGTATCAGAGTAATCTGTGAAAATCCGAAGCATAAGCAGAGACAGGGATAATCACCGCCTGACACAATTTTGAATCGTAAGATTCAAAAGGCAGGTATGTGAGTTCTTGTCCGGTTATTATGTGCGGCTGAACCGGCGTACATACGTCGATTATCATATAAACGGGATAGAGCTTACGGGAGATTACTTGTTGATACTACAGTCGTATTGTGTGGGCAGCAGTTATTTTTTGCAAAGCTGCGGCAGAGTGCGGATACTGTGGAAAAATCGGATTTGTGTCCGGTTGGGTGTAAACCCCAATCAATTAGTAACTGAATATGCGTACAATGAACAGACCAAAGGTACGCATGCGTATTTGTACGCAATGTGGAATCCCATGGAGAGTGGGGGCACAACGCATAGCTGCACAAGCGGCTGCGTAAGAAAATGGAGGAAACGTAAATGGCTCGTATCGCAGGTGTTGACTTACCTAGAGAAAAACGAATTGAAATCGGTTTAACCTATATCTATGGAATCGGCAGACCAACTTCTAACAAGTTATTGGCAGAGGCTGGCGTAAATCCCGATACCAGAGTTAGAGATATTACCGATGAAGAGGTGAAGAAGATTAGCGAAGCTATTGACAAGCTTGGCGTAATGGTGGAAGGTGACTTGAGAAGAGAGGTTGCTCTCAATATCAAGAGACTTCAGGAGATTGGATGCTATCGTGGTATTCGTCATCGCAAGGGTCTTCCTGTTCGTGGTCAGAAGACAAAGACCAACGCCAGAACACGCAAGGGACCAAAGCGAACTGTTGCAAACAAGAAGAAATAATGTAGTGAGTGACGTTCGCTCCAGCGAACTGTTGCAAATAAGAAGAAGTATTATGGCAAGCGACGTTCGCTCCAGCGAACTGTTGCAAACAAGAAGAAATAATGTAGTGAGTGACGTTCGCTTCGTCGAACTGTAGTAAACAAGAAGAAGTCATATGACAAGAAGTAATATAACAGGTGAATTTAGAAGGTTCCTTGAGTGGGCATAGGGTGAACATTCAGGATGATTAACGTAACTGTAAATTAGATGAGAAAGTAGGTTAGTTTAAAATGGCTAAAAAAGTTGCAAGTAAAAAAGTAACAAAAAAGCGCGTAAAGAAAAACGTTGAACGCGGACAGGCACATATTCAGTCTTCTTTTAACAATACAATTGTTACATTGACAGATGCTGAAGGTAATGCCCTCAGCTGGGCAAGTGCCGGTGGTCTGGGCTTTAGAGGTTCAAGGAAATCTACTCCATATGCTGCACAGATGGCAGCAGAAACAGCTACAAAGGCTGCTTTAGTACATGGACTGAAATCCGTTGACGTATTTGTAAAAGGACCCGGTTCAGGACGTGAAGCGGCAATCAGAGCACTCTCTGCTTGTGGATTGGAGGTTGTAAGCATTCGTGACGTAACTCCTGTTCCTCACAATGGATGCCGTCCTCCCAAGCGTCGCCGTGTCTAATGACGTATATAGTAACTGTTGGAAGAAAGTACTGTTTTTCGGTACTGTAAACAATATGCGCGGAGGGATGGAGACAGCAAGAGATAACGATGCGTTATCGGAAGGCGGATATTTGTCTTCATTCGACGCAGCAGTGGGAAAATCAAGGGATGCGAGGCGCATAAGAAGCGCAGCAGTATGATTTTCAAGGTTAATTTTAAAGAAGGGAAAAAAGAAAATGGCAGTAAATCGTGTACCCGTATTAAAGAGATGCAGATCTCTTGGACTTGAGCCTTCCTATTTAGGCTATGATAAAAAATCTAACAGAACCTCTGCAAGGGCAGGCAAGAAGGTAAGTGAGTATGGACTTCAGCTGCGTGAGAAGCAGAAAGCTAAATTTATTTACGGCGTGTTAGAGAAGCCTTTCAGAAACTACTATGACAAGGCTGATAGAATGAAAGGCATGACTGGTGAAAACCTGATGGTTATGTTGGAGAGCAGACTGGACAATGTGGTTTTCAGAATGGGCTTTGCAAGAACCAGAAGAGAATCTAGACAGGTTGTTGGTCACAAGCATATATTAGTAAACGGCAAGCAGGTAAACATTCCTTCTTACTTAATTAAAGCCGGCGATGTAATAGAAATTTCCGAGAAGGCAAAATCCTTACAGAGATATAAGGATATTGTTGAGGTAACAGGCGGCAGATTAGTACCTGAATGGATGGATGTTGATATTGAGAACTTAAAGGGAACCGTTAAGAATCTTCCCACCAGAGAAATGATTGACGTTCCTGTAAATGAGATGCTTATCGTCGAGTTGTACTCTAAATAAGCCCAATAGACACTCTGAGGCGGCAAATTATGCGCTCAGAGTGTATGTATTCCCTAAAAAACATTCCAAAAGGAGGGTATTGCAGTGTTTGATTTTGAAAGACCTAATATTGAGGTTGCTGAAATTTCAGAAGACAAAAAGTACGGTAAATTTGTAGTTGAGCCTTTGGAAAGGGGTTACGGTATTACTTTGGGTAACTCTCTTAGACGAATAATGCTCTCTTCATTGCCGGGTGCTGCAGTAAGCCAGATTAAAATAGAAGGTGTTTTGCATGAGTTCAGCTCTATTCCCGGTGTAAAAGAAGACGTGACCGAGATTATCATGAATATCAAGAGCCTTGCCATCAAGAACAACAGTGAAACCAATGNAACAAAGACCGCATATATTGNGTNTGNGNGCGAGGGCGTNGNAAGGGCTTCTGATATTCAGGCAGATCAGGACATTGAAATTTTAAATCCGGATATGGTAATTGCTACTTTGAGCGGCAAGGATACTAAGCTTTACATGGAGTTGACGATTACAAAGGGCCGCGGTTATGTAAGCGCAGACAAGAACAAGCATGAAGATTTACCAATAGGCGTGATTGCTATTGATTCTATCTATACACCTGTAGAGAGAGTTAATGTTACTGTTGAAAATACCCGTGTAGGACAGATTACAGATTTTGATAAGCTGACTTTGGATGTATATACCAATGGAACTTTGGTTCCTGACGAGGCTGTGAGTCTTGCAGCGAAGGTACTCAGCGAGCATCTGAGTCTCTTTATCGATTTGTCCGAAAATGCTAAGACCGCAGAGGTCATGGTAGAGAAGGAGGACGATGAGAAGGAGAAGGTACTTGAAATGAGTATCGATGAACTGGAGCTTTCTGTTCGTTCCTACAACTGCTTAAAGAGAGCAGGTATTAATACTGTAGAGGAATTAACTAATAGAACTTCAGAAGATATGATGAAGGTTCGTAATTTGGGACGTAAATCTTTAGAAGAAGTATTAGCAAAATTAAAAGAGCTGGGTCTTCAGTTAAATCCCAGTGATGAAGTTTAAAATAAGTAGGATATTCCATGCATGGTAAATCCAAAGTGTGCATGTGTGGTTCATCTCTAAATGGCAACTATTAAGCATTCGGTAAGTAAGTCCAAGGAGCGTGGCCGGATGTACCATGAATGGAGAAAGGAAAATAAATTATGGCAAAGTACAGAAAACTCGGCAGAACATCTGCACAGAGAAAGGCATTATTAAGAAATCAGGTAACTGCATTGATTAACAACGGTAAGATTATTACCACTGAGGCTAAGGCTAAGGAAGTAAGAAAAATTGCTGAAGGGCTTATTGCTTTGGCCGTGAAAGAAAAAGACAACTTCGAGATGGTTAAAGTTACTGCAAAGGTTCCCGTTAAGGATAAGGACGGTAAGAGAGTAAAAGAGGTTGTTGACGGTAAGAAGGTTACCAAGTTTGAGTCNGTTGAGAAGGAAATCAAGAAGGATATGCCTTCCAGATNGCACGCAAGACNTCAGATNCTCAAAGTNTTATATCCTGTAGTATCCGTTCCTACTGAAGCAGCAGGCAGAAAGAGAAATACTAAGGAAGTTGATCTGGTTGCAAAGTTATTTGATGAGTATGCACCTAAGTATGTTGACCGTAAGGGTGGTTACACCAGAATCGTTAAGATTGGCCAGCGTAAGGGCGATGCAGCTATGGAAGTTGTACTTGAGTTAGTGTAATTGGTTTACCTAAGGAAACATATGTGAAAAGAACCGATGTGAAGTAGTTCACATCGGTTCTTTTGCAATGGAGTCAAAGAATTTTTACTTTGTTTTTTGGAAATGCTGATAGTCCTTGCTGGAATTCCAATTGCCGCCCCAGATAAAGCCATGCTGGATAAAAAGCTTATAACACAAATCGTTTTCGTCAATTTTGTAGGGAAAGCTTTTGTTTCGGTCTGCATAATCCTGTGCATTAACAGGAGATACGTGCTCACTGCCGTCAGTATTGTAAGTAATATAGGGATTATACAGAGGATTTATGTCAATTGCCCGACCTAAAGCATGTTTGGAAAGAGAGTCGCTGCCCTCTACATTACGGTAATTAAAGCAAGAGGTATTATTATCTTCCATGGAAGCCGTATCATCGCCATCATACTCGTCAATTAAGCCAACCTTTTCCAGACGGTATTCATTGCGATACAGCTCATAGAAAATTTCCACAAGGTCTTGGGCAATCGCTTGATTACATATCAGCTCCCCTTCTGCAAGTTCTCCGTCAAAATTGTAATGTAAAATATGAAGGTAGCGGAGTTCATCATAGGTAATTGCCGGAGTTTCCCTATTTTCGTCCGGCTGAGGAAAAGAAACACCCGTAATGTAACGTCTTAAATTATCGGATAGCGGTTCATAATAAAAGGATTCGCTATACACAATACGTTGTTCTAACTGGCTGTCTCCATTTAGGGAAGCACCGACCGGAGGCAAAGTATCGGATGCCTCGGAGGTACTTTGCAAGTTCTCAGTCGCTTTTTCTGATGAGGCTTGCATATTGCCCTCGTGCTCAGCTCCGGCGGAAGAGGCTTCGTGGGCGTCTGAAGCCATGTCCGTGGAATTATCGGCTAAATTGTTAAGCTCGGGATGAAGCGCCGCATAATCCGAAAGACTTTGAGAATTTCCTTTAAATAGCTGTGTCAGTCCGCCTACAAACAAAATCAGCACAGCCAATAAAACGAACATCTTTATTAATTTCTGCTTGTTTTGATTCATAATAAATCCTTTCTTTTGTTTTCAAATATAGAATAACATGAGAAATATTTTTTGTAAAACAACTTTTGTTTATCCGTTCTTTGGATTTTACAGGTTGTATTTCGTGCGCTTATTTAGTAAAATAAGAAGCGTATAAGTGGCTGAACAGCTAAGCTTAATAGATTAATATGTTTGGCAGAAGGAACGAGTGATATTATGGGTATTATCCGGACAAAGGATGTTGTATTTGAATATATCAGACGAGACGAGGAAGGTAATGNTGAAGGAATCACCAAGGCTGTGGATAATGTGTCCATANACATTGAGCAGGGTGACTTTNTTGCTATTTTAGGGCATAACGGTTCCGGTAAGTCCACACTTGCCAAGCATATGAATGCTATCTTAAACCCTACAGAGGGAACCGTATGGATAGACGGCATGGACACCAATGACGAAAAAGAGGTTTGGAATATCAGGCAGACTACCGGAATGGTTTTCCAGAATCCTGATAATCAGATTATCGGTCAGGTTGTGGAGGAGGACGTGGGATTCGGACCGGAAAATATGGGAGTTCCCACCAAAGAAATTTGGGAGCGGGTAGAGGAAAGCCTGCGCGCGGTAGGTATGTATGAGTTTCGCAAGCATTCACCCAATAAGCTTTCCGGCGGACAGAAGCAGAGAGTTTCCATAGCGGGTGTGCTTGCCATGCATCCTAAATGTATTGTTTTGGACGAACCCACGGCGATGCTGGATCCCAATGGGCGCAAGGAGGTTATTCGCGCTATCCGGGGATTGAATCAGGTGGNAGGTGTTNCCGTAATACTGATTACTCATNATNTGGAAGAAATTATTCATGCCCACAAGGTATTTGTAATGGNCCNAGGGGAAANTGCCATGGAGGGAACGCCCAGAGAGATTTTTTCACAGGTAGAGAAATTAAAAAGCCTGAGATTGGATGTGCCTCAGGTGACATTGCTCGCCTATGAACTGCAAAAAAAAGGTATTTCCCTGCCAAACGGAATCCTGACCATAGAGGAGCTGGTAGAAGCAGTACAGTCAAAGGTGGCAGGAAATAGGACTACTGTGCGATAGAGTGAATACAGGACAGGCAACAGCAAAGCCGGACGAAAAACAAGCCGNACTAAAACCNGAACGGTATGAANGCCGAAGCNGAAACTAANGAAAGGAACGGATAACAAATTNTGTCCATGATAATAGATCATGTGAGTTATATCTATGGAGAGGGAACTCCTCTTGCGCACAAAGCGCTTTCGGATATCAATCTCAATATACCCGACGGACAGTTTGTGGGTATTATCGGTCATACCGGTTCCGGTAAGTCCACGTTAATGCAGCATTTGAACGGACTGATAAAGGCTACGGAGGGGCATATTTATTTTAATGGCGAAGATATTTATGATTCCGATTATGATATGAAGAAGCTGCGCAGCAAGGTGGGATTGGTTTTTCAGTATCCGGAGCATCAGCTCTTTGAAATAGACGTATTTTCGGATGTGTGCTTCGGACCAAGGAACTTGGGACTGGAGAGAAAAGAAGTGGAGCTGCGCGCTTATGACGCATTGAGGAATGTGGGGCTTCCCGATGAGCTATATTATCAGTCGCCCTTTGAGCTGTCGGGGGGACAGAAGCGTCGGGCGGCAATTGCAGGCGTGCTTGCCATGAAGCCGGAAATATTGATTTTGGACGAGCCGACGGCAGGGCTTGACCCAAAGGGGAGAGACGAGATACTCGGTCAGATTAAGAAGCTTCAGGTGGAGACAGGCATGACAATACTTTTAGTGTCCCATAGTATGGAGGACGTGGCGGAGTATGTAGACCGTATCATTGTGATGAATCAGGGAACGATTATGCTGGATGATACGCCGAGAGAGGTTTTTCATTATTATAAAGAATTGGAAAAGGTGGGTCTTGCCGCGCCGCAAGTAACCTATATTATGCATGCCTTACGAAAAAAGGGTCTGGACGTGGACACTGACGTTACCACTATTGAGGAGGCGGCGGCAGAGCTTGTTAAGGTGTTAAAATGTTGAAGGAATGTACTTTCAACCATTGATTTTGAGTAACCGTGCCCCCAAAGCAGTAGGGCATGAACCGTAGTGAGGAGCAATATGCTTAGAGATATTACATTAGGACAATATTATCAGACAGAGTCTGTTATACATAAATTGGATCCGAGAGTGAAGCTGGGTGGAACATTGCTGTTTATTATTTCACTGTTTTTTTTCAAAAATTTTTTAGGATATTTGATTGCGGCAATTTTTCTGGGAACAGTGATAGGGCTTTCTAAGGTACCCTTTAAATTCATGGTGAGGGGCATGAAAACCATTATGTTTCTTTTGATGATCACAGTGCTTTTCAATCTTTTCCTGACTCCGGGAACACCGATTCTAACGGTTTGGAAGCTTACGATTACCATGGAGGGAGTTCGTATGGCACTAAGTATGGTTATACGGTTAAGCCTTTTGATCATAGGTTCTTCTTTGATGACGCTGACGACAACGCCCAACAATCTTACGGACGGTATGGAAAAAATGCTGCGCCCCTTAAGAATATTTAAGGTGCCGGTGCATGAGGTGGCGATGATGATGTCCATTGCCCTGCGTTTTATTCCTATTTTGCTGGAGGAGACCGATAAAATCATGAAGGCGCAGATTGCAAGAGGCGCTGATTTTGAGAGCGGTAATCTGATAAAGCGTGCCAAAGCATTGGTTCCTCTTTTGGTACCGCTGTTTATTTCTGCATTCCGTCGTGCCAATGATTTGGCGATGGCAATGGAGTCGAGGTGTTACAGAGGCGGTGAAGGGCGAACCAAAATGAAGCCGTTAATTTATGCGAAACGGGATTATATTGCTTATATCTGTATTTTCGTATATTTAACGGTAAGTATTTTTGTGGGAAGATTATCCTTTTAAAAGGATGCGAGGTATTTATGGAGCAATCAGAATTTCAGCTAAAGCGCGTGCGTCTGGTGGTTGCTTATGACGGCACAAATTATCATGGGTGGCAGCTGCAGAGCAACGGTGTTACGATTGAGAGTGAACTGAACAAATGTCTTTCTCAGCTTTTGGGAGAAGAGATAGAGGTGATTGGCGCCAGCAGAACAGATTCGGGAGTTCATGCACTCTGTAATGTGGCGGTATTTGATACAATAAGCCCTATGCCTGCCGAAAAGATTTCTTATGCGTTAAATCAACGGCTGCCGGAAGACATACGGATACAGAAATCCGAACAGGTGGCAAATGTCTGGCATCCAAGGCGATGTGAGAGCCGTAAAACCTATGAATATAGAATCTACAGGGCAGAATTTCCCATGCCCGTAAAGCGGATGTATTCTTATTTTACCTACCATGCCTTGAATGTGGAATGTATGAAAAAGGCTGCGGCATATCTTGTGGGGGAGCATGATTTTAAGAGTTTTTGTCAGACAGGCGCACAGGTAGAATCCACTGTGCGCACGATTTATTCCGTGGAGGTGGAGGAGCAGGGAGCGGATCTGGTGATTCGGGTGTGCGGAAACGGTTTCCTTTACAATATGGTTCGTATTATTGCAGGCACTTTAATGGAGGTAGGACAGGGAAAAAGAAGCCCCGAGGATATCAAAAAAATATTGGAGGCAAGAAAACGGACAGCGGCAGGACCTACTGCGCCGGCACATGGCTTGACNTTGGTNAAATANGNTTTTATGTAATTTGACCACAGCGGATGGTCAATGCATCCGAGAGAGGAGAATATAAGCAGATGGAGGTTACGCAGAAAAAGGATTCCAACAGGATAACCCGTGAATATTTCGATAGTATTCTGTTGGAGATGAGACATATTGACGGAACAAAGCCGAGTACGGAGACGGAGCTGTTCGGAGAAAAATTTTCCATGCCCATTGCCACCGCCGCCCTGTCGCATCTGAATGGCACCTGCGAACAGGGAATGGCTAAAATGGCAGAGGGCGCCGCTTTGGCGGGAGCGCTTTGTTTTTCAGGCATGGGAGAACGGGAAGAATTGGCGGATATGTGTAAAACTGGAGCCAAGGTAATTAAAATAATCAAGCCCCATGCGGATAATGAAACCGTGTTTGAGAAAATCAGACAGGCACAGGAGGACGGCGCCTTTGGCGTGGGTATGGATATCGATCATGCCTTTAACGGACGGGGCGAGTATGATACTGTCTGCGGGCTGCCTATGAAGCCTAAATCCATGGAAGAGCTACAGAGCTTTGTGGAGGCGGCAAAGCTGCCTTTTGTGGTAAAGGGTGTGCTTAGCACGTCAGATGCAAGAAAAGCTCTTTCCATAGGTGCGGCAGGTATTATTGTTTCCCATCATCACGGCATAATGGATTATGCCCTGCCGCCATTAATGATCCTGCCGGAAATCGTCAAGGTGATAGGCGGAAAAATCCCCATATTTGTAGATTGCTGCATAGAGACCGGTATGGACGTTTTTAAGGCATTGGCATTGGGCGCGGATGCTGTCTGTGTGGGAAGGGCAATTATGGGTCCTTTAAAAGAAAATGGCGCGGAGGGTGTGAAAGATGCTTTTATGCGCATGAGTGATGAACTAAGGGGAACTATGTCGAGAACGGGATTTGCCAATGTAGCGGCGATAAATGACAGTGTAATTTGGAAAAGGAGCTTTTAGGGAAGGAAGGGAAAATCTATGAGGCTTGGCGGAGAATTAGAGCGTGAATACAAAAATCCTGAGGAATGGCTTAGGCTTGTAAAGGAGCTGGGTTATAGTGTAGTGCTGTCTCCTGTGGACAGCAGTGCAAATTGGGCTGTCAGACAGGAGTATCTTGCCTGTGCAAAGGAAAACGATTTAGTTATCGGGGAAGTGGGAGTTTGGAAGAACTGCCTTTCCAAAGACGATGAGGAGCGAAAGCAGGCGGTGGAGTTTGCCAAGGCGCAGCTTGAACTGGCGGAGGAGTTGGGCGCACGCTGCTGTGTCAATATTATCGGAAGCCGCAGTCAGGTGTGGGATAGCTTTGATGAGGAGAATTATGAGCCGGAGATTTATGATATTGCAGTGGACAGCGTCAGAGAAATTATAGATGCCGTGAAACCGAAGCGTACCTTCTACACTATAGAGCCGCTTCCGTGGATGGTGCCGGATTCACCGGAGCAATATCTGCAATTATTGAAGGATGTTGACAGAGAAGCATTTGGGGTTCATTTGGATTTTGTGAACATGATTAACTGTCCGAAGCGTTATGTGAAAAGTACTGACTTTATAAGACACTGTTTTGACCTTCTGGGTCCATATATTAAGAGTGTCCACGGAAAGGACGTGTTGATGGACAGGGCTTATACCACTTTGATTCATGAGGTGATGCCCGGCAGGGGTACTTTGGATTACGTTAAAATCCTGCCCATGGTAGAAAGATTGGGCAGCGATACGCCGTTTTTTATAGAGCATTTACCTGATTTTGAAGCATATAGACAGGCAGCAGGGTATATCAGGGAATGTGCAAAAAAAGCAGGAGTGGCTGTGAAATAGAAATGCTTTTGCGTGGCATGGACAGCGTTATGGCAGTATATTAGAATAATTGACGAAGCAAAAAGATGTATGCGCGTAAAAATTGTACATTTTTTTGCTTTTTTGTTTATAAGTGTGTTCAAAATATTTTTTCTGACAAAATAATGACATGTAAAAAGTGTTTCANGGGNTGTCAATNTGGCAATATGTNANAATCTAATGACAAAATTGAGGGANATNATTAATNGTTTTNTATGTATAATGATAAACAANNGATATTGNGTNNTANGNGTATTTATTAGNCGCGGCATTGCGATTCGGAGGCAAAGTGGAGGTAAAAGATATGAGGAGAAAACTACGAAAAACCACCGCAGGAATTCTTGCGGCGTTGATGGTATTCGGAAGTATTCAGATGTTGCCCGTGGAACAGGTACATGCTGAGGAGAATGCCATTTCTACTGTCAGTGGAGACACTGTTAGTGACAGTACAGTAGACAAAGACTCACAAGGTTTAAGCCCAAAGGCGAGTGATTCAGACCAGAGAGTTATCACTTCAAATGTATTGTCTGAGTACAATACCAGCTTTGAGGGAGTAGACGGAGAAGGTAAACTTTATTGGTGGAATGATGCGTCATGGGGTGCGACAAATATTCCCAGAAAGGCATATGGCGAAGAAACAAAGCCTGCCGGAGACTGTGGGGATTATTATGTGCAGGTGAACCCGGCAGACGATTCATCGGCTGCGAAATGTCAGATAGGCGGTACTGGTATCTCCGCGCTATTTGAAGAAGGAGCAACCTATGAGTATACCTATTATGTCAAGCTTGCCGAAGGACAAGCAGCAGGAAATGTTGCCTTGACGATTGTTTCCATGAAAACGGATTACAGCAATCAGACAACCGTGGCACTGGTACCTGATCAAGAAGTAGTTTTAAGCGCAGATACTTGGATGAAGGTGTCGGGTACATTTGAAATGGTGGTGCCTCAGGATCAGATGCAGGTTTACTTTACGGCGGACGCAGGTGTATCTTTCTGTGTGGATGATTTGCGGATTGGTCTGGTGAAGGCGGCTTCCGCTGATACGGAACGTGAAATCAGCACGAATATTCTGACCAGCTTCAATACGGATTTTGAAGGAGCGGATGGCGATGGAAATCTTTACTGGTGGAATGATGCAAACTGGAG
>WFLY01000114.1 GCA_009177215.1 Bacillota bacterium | reverse complement strand
TAATTTAATAACGCGGGGTGGAGCAGTCTGGAAGCTCGTCGGGCTCATAACCCGAAGGTCATAGGTTCAAATCCTGTCCCCGCTACTCAATGCCCAGATAGCTCAGTTGGTAGAGCAGAGGACTGAAAATCCTCGTGTCACTGGTTCGATTCCGGTTCTGGGCATTTGCCATACTTAAAATTGGTTAGTATGGGGTATTAGCTCAGTCGGTAGAGCACTTGACTTTTAATCAAGTTGTCCCGGGTTCGAATCCCGGATGCCTCATTATATAAAAAAGTTTTGGACAAGATGAATTTGGACACAATATTTATTATTAATTTTATGTATTTGATTATATTAAAGAACGCTATGTAGATAATGCTTTCATCTATGTGGCGTTTTTTATATCAACGCGATGAAATTTTTCAAAAATTTATACAAGTTTTTGAAGAGGCTGTTGCACTAAGCAAAGAGACCGCTAAATATTGTGGAATTTATGGTTGCCGGAATAGTATGTCGGTGAAGGAACACAGGANCATACTATGATGGCGTTGTNTCTTCCGGCANAGGATAANTTGAGTATATTAAACGATTAAATTAAAAAAATAAGAATATAGCGGATATATTGTTGGTAAAAGTATACAAATAATAAGTTGCAAAACAATATAAATGCAACAAATCAACAATGGTATTATAAAAATCAATTGACAATTCTATAATTCAGGAATAAACTTTATCTTAAAGGTTAAACGATTTACCAAGGTGTCAACAGAATGATGTGCGAAAGTTGAATAAAAATGCGTATTCAACTATTGTTTCGAGTGTGCGTCGCAACGCGCGGATGGATATAGATATGAAGGTCTTTAGCAATAAGAAAAAGTTAAGGTCATACAAGGAATTTTTATACATATTGCCCTTTATTATATTGGTGGCTGTTTTTTCTTATTATCCCTTGTATGGCTGGGTATACGCTTTTTTTGATTACAGGCCGCCATTTCCGTTATCGATGGATTCATTTGTCGGCTTGAAGTGGTTTAAATCCATGGTGGAGAATGAGGTAAAGATAAGGGAGCTGTTGAAGGTATTGCGGAATACCTTTGCAATTAGTGGATTGAGCCTGTTGTTTTCCTGGTTTCCCATGATTTTTGCCGTGTTTTTAAATGAGATAAAGTGTACGCCCTTTAAAAAGGTTGTTCAGACGGTTACTACGCTTCCTAACTTTATCAGCTGGGTTTTGGTGTATTCCATTGCATACTGTATTTTCAATAGTACCGGTGTGGTAAATGCTGTGTTAATGAATCTTGGGATTATTCAGTCTCCGGAACTGTTTTTACAGTCCTCTGAGCACATATGGTTTAAAATGTGGTTATGGCTGACTTGGAAGAATGCCGGCTGGTCAGCAATTATGTATATTGCGGCGATCAGCGGTATTGATGAGGAGATGAAGGAGGCGGCGAGAGTGGATGGGGCATCCCGCATGCAGATTATCAGGCATGTTACAATTCCCAGTATCCTACCCACTTATTTTGTGCTAGTGTTCTTGAATCTTGCGAATTTCCTGTCCAACGGAATGGAGCAGTTCTATGTATTCCAGAATGCATTTAACAAGGAGTAGGTGCAGGTTTTGGATTTATATGTATATAACCGTGCCATGGGAAGCGGGGGTTATTCCTTATCAACTGCAATCAGTATGTTTAAGAGTGTTGTCAGTATTCTGCTTCTCTGTGTAACAAATGGTATTTCAAAGCTTGTCAGAGGCGAAGGATTTATATAAGTGATTTAGGAGGAAAGTGCAATGAGTAAGAAGCGTTCCAGCTCCCCAAAATACGAGGTAAGCATCGGAGATAGAATCATCAGTGTGATAACTTATGCTGTGTATTCTATATTTGCTTTTTTATGCGCATATCCGTTTTATTATATATTTATCAATACTATCAGTGCCAATGATTTAAGTGAGAGAGGCAAAATACTGTTTTGGCCAAAAGGTTTACATTTTAATAACTATGCACAGGTTCTGAAGATACCGGATTTGTTTTCAGCATTGAAGGTGTCTGTAGAGAGAACTGTGGTGGGAACAATCGTTACTGTTGCCATTGCTGCGTTTTTAGGTTATATGTTTACCAGACAGACTATGTGGGGAAGAAAGTTCTGGTATCGGTTTGTGGCTGCGACAATGTACTTCAATGCCGGTATCATTCCGTGGTTTATAACCATGAAGAACTTGCATTTGGATAATAACTTTTGGGGATATATTTTACCTGTGGCGGTTGCCCCCTTTTACATAATATTGTGCAAAACCTTTATAGAATCCGTTCCCAAGGAGTTGCAGGATGCGGCTGAAATTGACGGAGCGGGTACGTTAAAGATATTTTTCAAAATTATTATTCCTGTCATTAAGCCGATATTGGCGACAGTAGCGATTTTTGCTGCGGTGGCGCAATGGAATGCCTTTCAGGATACCCTGCTTCTGGTGACGGACAAGAATTTGTATACTTTACAGTTTACCTTGTATCAGTACATGAATCAGGCAAGCTCTTTGTCAGCACTTGTAAACAGCACTACGTCCAGCACAAGTCTGGCGGCGAGCCTAGCTCATGCACAGACGGCAACATCAATCAGAATGACAGTTACTATTGTTGTTGTAACACCGATTATTTTGGTATATCCGATTTTCCAGAGATTTTTTGTGAAAGGAATTATGATCGGAGCTGTAAAAGGTTAATAGGCAATAAGGAATTATTGCATAATAATATATTAAATTATGGAGGGAAAATTATGAGGTTAAAGAAATTAATTGCGGCAATGCTGATTACTGCATTGGCAGTAACCGGCTTGAGTGGCTGCGGCGACTCAGGTAAACCGGCAGACGGTTCGGTAGCTTCTGGCAGCGGAAATGTAAATGACGGCACCGGTGATGGAACGGATTCAAAGTACGCTGAAACCTTAACGATTGAGGTTTATGATGTGGCTGCTAACTATCAGGGTATGCAGACCGGCTGGTTCCAAAAGGTAGTAAAGGATCGTTTTAACATTGAACTGAATATTATTGCGCCGCAGGTTGCGGGTGAATCTGTTTATCAGACTCGTGCCAGCAGTGGAAATCTGGGAGACATCGTTCTTTTGGAAAATACGGATTTTGCCGACTGCGTTCAGACAGGCTTGGTGAAGGATATCAGTGACAAAATCGGCAGTTGCTCTAACTTAATGGATTACAAGGAGCAGATTGATGTTTACAATAACGGATTGCCTGACAATGCGGACGGAAAGACATATGGTATTCCCTGTCAGATGACAAATACCTCTC
>WFLY01000155.1 GCA_009177215.1 Bacillota bacterium | reverse complement strand
CCGCTCCGTGCGCGGGCCTATTACCAGAAGGGGATGATCGAATCCAACGCCAAGGAGTATAGCGATGCACTTCTTTCCATGATGATAGCCGAGGAGACAGCGACAGCCGTCAAAGACACGCTCCTTCTCGCACTCATCCACCGCAGCATGGGAGATGCATTCGAAAATATGAGAAGTTACAGAATTTCAATTGACTATTATCAGAAGAGTTATGATGAGTTCAGGGCTGTCAATGAAGTTTTGTAATATTTTTTAATAAGCAATTGCAACTCCTACAAAGAAGTGGTATCATAATAAAAATGTTTTCAGGAGGTCAAAGCTATGACGGCGAAAGAATGTATCACCGGACGCAGAAGCATCCGCCAATTTACAGACAAGCCTGTTTCTCATGAATTATTGGCTGATATTGTTACCACAGCATCCTATGCTCCCAGCTGGAAAAATACACAGATTACCCGCTACATTGCGGTTGAGGGCGATATGAAGACAAGGCTGGCTAAGTGTACCAGCGCATATACAAAAAACGGAAGTATTATGGAAAATGCGCCTATGGTTGTGGCTGTCGCTATTGTAAAAGGACGCTGTGGCTTTGAAAGAGACGGCTCTTATTCTACCGTTCGTGGCGATTCATGGCAGATGTTTGATGCAGGCGTTGCCAGTGAAGCATTTTGTCTCGCCGCACACGAGCAGGGTCTTGGCACTGTTATTATGGGTATTTTCGACCAAAAGGAAGCAGCCGAACTTTTGGGTATTCCCGATGATATGGATTTAGTTACTCTGATTCCCATCGGTTATCCCGCAGAGACCCCCAATGCTCCCAAACGCAAGACCGTGGAAGAATTATTATCCTATAAATAATCATAAGTCGAAGGGAATATTCTCTTCGACTTTTTCATGCAGGCTGCGAAGGTGCGGTATCGCAGCCTGATCGTTCAACTATATTATATAGCCGCACAGAAATGAGGAATACATGAGACATTTAATGAGTCCTATGGATTTTAGCGTGGAGGAATTGGAGCGGCTTTTCGACCTTGCTACCTCCATTGAACAAAATCCTGCAAAGTATGCGCACGCCTGTGAAGGCAGGATTCTTGCCACCTGCTTCTATGAACCCAGCACTCGCACGCGTTTAAGCTTTGAGTCCGCAATGACAAGACTTGGCGGACAGGTTATCGGCTTCTCCGATGCCGGCTCCTCCTCCGCCTCAAAGGGTGAGAGTGTTTCCGATACCATACGGGTCATTTCCTGCTATGCGGATATCTGTGCCATGCGCCACCCCAAGGAGGGCGCTCCCATGGTAGCTGCCGAAAAATCACTTATTCCCGTTATCAATGCAGGAGACGGAGGACACCAGCACCCCACCCAGACTCTTACCGACCTTCTGACAATCAGAAGCCTTAAAGGAAAGCTTGGCGGCTTTACCATAGGACTTTGCGGCGACTTAAAGTTCGGTCGCACCGTACATTCCTTAATCAAAGCCCTTGTCCGCTATCCCCATATACGCTTTATCTTTATCTCCCCCGAGGAGTTGAAGATACCGGACTACATTACAGATATGCTGAAAAGCAAAGGCATTCCCTACGAGGAGGTTATCCGTTTGGAACAAGTAATGCCGGAGCTTGATTTACTCTATATGACACGAGTGCAGAAGGAACGCTTTTTTAATGAGGAAGATTATATCCGCTTGAAGGATTTCTATATTCTGGACATGGCAAAAATGGAGCTTGCAGGCAAGGATATGCTGGTGCTGCACCCCCTTCCCCGTGTCAATGAGATTTCCGTAGATCTGGACGAAGACCCCAGAGCAGCCTATTTTAAACAGGCAAAGTACGGAGTATATGTAAGAATGGCGCTCATCTTAACCCTTTTAGGAATTACCGTATAGGAGGCAAATCATGTTAAATGTAGGAAAAATTGAAGAGGGCTTCGTACTGGATCACATCAAGGCAGGCAAAAGCCTTTCTCTTTATGAACATCTGCAACTGGATAAATTGGACTGTACCGTAGCAATTATCAAGAATGCCCGCAGCAATAAAATGGGCAAAAAGGATATTCTTAAGGTAGAATGCGATGTAGATATGCTGGACTTGGACGTACTTGACTTTATGGACCACAATATCACAGTCAACGTAATTAAAAACGAGCAAATCGTGGCAAAAAAAGATTTAGTACTTCCCCCAAAAATTAAAAATGTCATCAAATGCCGCAATCCCCGCTGCATTACCTCTATTGAGCAGGAGCTTCCCCATATCTTCGTGCTTGCCGATGAGGGAAAGGAAATATACCGCTGCCAGTACTGCGAGGAGAAATACTCCGAGCGAGCTAAAGTGCTGTAAGATATATTGTATCTGCGTAGACAGAGAGTCGAATTCCCTTGTATATATAAAAAGGATTCCCACTTTATTGCAGGAATCCTTTTTATATGATATCACAATGATATTAATAACACATGTTACTCGTCACTAAATACATAACACACGATACATGACGCAGCTTTAAAGCATGATATATGATGCAGTCCAAAGTTTTAATCCGATAATTAAAACTCTTCGCTAATTTCCGCATTCCACACTGATTCTGTTAAAGATACCCATGATTTCCTCAGTATTCAGCTGCCGTTTTTCCTCCCCAGACTCGTCAAGGATAACATTTCCCTCATGCATCATAATCAGACGGCTTCCATACTCCACCGCATACCGGAGATTATGCGTTACCATAATAGTTGTCACCCGCTTTTCCCGCACTACTCTGTCCGTCAGCTCCATGATAATCTCCGCTGTCTTGGGATCCAATGCCGCAGTATGCTCATCCAAAATCAAAAAATCTATAGGCGTCATTGTCGCCATAAGTAGAGCCAGCGCCTGACGCTGTCCGCCGGAGAGAGCGCCTACCTGAATGCCCATTTTATCCTCAAGCCCCAGATTCAGCGGGCGAAGCATATCCCGGTAAGTCTCCAGCCTCGCCTTATTGACGCCTCGTCTCAGATTGTAGGGTTTTCCCTTATTCTCTGCAATGGACATGTTTTCCAAAATCGTCATACTGGGGCAGGTTCCCTTTGAGGGGTCCTGATACACTCTGCCGATTCTGCGCTGGCGGACAAAATCCCTCTGCTTTGCAATATTCTGACCGTTTATCAAAATCTGTCCTCTGTCCACACTGATGCTTCCGCAGATAATATTTAACATGGAGGTCTTGCCGGAACCGTTGCTTCCCACTACCGACACAAATTCTCCGTCCTGCACCTTAAAATTAAAATCCTTAAAAAGACAAATTTCATTGACGGAACCCGGATTGTAATTCTTTGTGATATTTACAAGCTCTAGCATCCCTTCACCTTCTTTCTGTCCATGCCAATAACCAATATAAGCAAAAACAGCACCGCCGTAACCAGCTTAATGGCATTGGCGTTTATACCCGCAAACATGGCAAGCGCCACACATGCCTTATAGAGAATAGAGCCTATGATCACACTGCTTGTTACCCTGACAAGGGGCACTTTCTTAAACATACTGGTACCGATAATCACACTGGCAAGACCGATGACAACCGCCCCCGTGCCGATGGATATTTCAAAGCAGCGCTGCTGCTGGGCATAAATGCAGCCGCTTAAGGAAACCAAACCGTTGGCAATAGAAAGACCCACAATTTTCACAAGCCCCTTATCTACCCCGAGACTAGTTACAATAGTATCATTGTCGCCTACTGCGCGCAGCAAAAATCCCGATTTCGTATTCAGATACCAATCCAGCAGATATTTTGCCGCCATAGTGATGATAAATATGATTATTACATTCTTAAAATCTGCTAAAAATGCAGGGAATATGCCATTCACTAGAGAATTATCAAATATGCTTTCCTTATTGAAAATCGGCACATAACCGGTACCTGCCATCCACAAATTTACAGTGTAAAGTCCCGTCATCATAATGATACCTGAGAGCAGGTCACGCACCTTAAGCTTCACATGGATCAGCCCGGTACACATTCCCACCAAAGCGCCCCCTATAAAAGATACCGGAAGAGTCCAGATAGCAGGCAGCCCCAGTCCGCTAATCATACGCACGGTGATTGCCGCCCCGAAGGGAAAACTTCCGTCCACGGTCAAATCCGGAAAATCCAAAATTTTATAGGTGATGTATACACCGAGGGCAAGAATGCCGTATATCATACCCTGTTCCAACACACTCAACAATAATGCCATTGCTATACTCCTATTATTCTACAACAATTTCCTCAAAGCTCTGATAAGCGTCTGTCTTATAATTTTCAGGCAGTATAAGACCTATCTTCTCTGCAGCCGCAAAATTTACATAAAGACTTGGCTCGGAAATCACCTCAAAATTCATGTCGGAAGCTTTCGCCTCACCCTTAAGCACCTTAGCCGCCATCTTACCTGTCTGCTTGCCTAACTCAAAATACTCCAGACCCATGGAAGCCACACATCCCGCCTTAACCTGCTCTACCTCGGACCCGAATACGGGGATATTCTTCTTATTTGCCTCCTCCAAAACTGTCTGCAAAGCGCTTACTACCGTGTTATCGGTTAAATTGGTAATACAATCCACCTTTCCCGCAATATCCGCTGCCGCTAAAGCAACCTCCGACATTGCCGTCACGCCCGTATCAATAATTTCAAAACCATACTCGCCCGCTCTCTCCTTATACTCTGCGATAGTACTGNTAGAGTTCNCNTCGCTGGTAGTATAAATAATACCNATAGTCNTAGCCTCCGGCANAACCTCTCGAANCATCTTAAGCTGCTCATCAACCNCCAATGCNTNNGAGGTACCTGTAATATTACCTACAGGAGAACCATCCTCATTTGCCAGACCGGCTCCCACAGGATCCGATACCGCAGTATAAATAACTGGAATACTTTTATTCATGGTAGCATTATATGCCGTCATGGCACAGGGCGTCGCAACTGCACAAATCAAGTCAACCTTCTTGCTCACAAAATTATCTGCGGCAAGACCTGCCGTTCCCTGATCCGCCTGAGCATTTACATACTCCACCTTCAAATTCTCCCCTTCTACAATGCCTTCCTCCGCAAGACCTGCAAGAAAACCTTCTCGGCAGTTGTCCAGAGAACCATGAACCGCAAACTGGGAAATACCCACACTATACTCGGATTTTGCGGAAGCGTTTGCAGAACCGCACCCACTGAGCACACCTGCCATTGTAACTACCGATAACACTACTGCTAAAAACTTCTTTTTCATAATNTTNATCTNCTTTTCATGTCTTCAATAGACTTATCTTTTATAAATTTATTTTGCACATAAAAAACGTCCCAAATGCGCTTATTTCACGCACTTGAGACGGTAATAATTCAAAAGCTTATTATCGCGGTACCACTCAAGTTGACCCTGTCTGCGGCATTGTCTGCTTATCAAGACTACATGCCTACTTACCTTAAGTCCACTTGTTCCGAATACTATCATATCCGTCGGCTTGATAACGGGTCCGAATCCCGCCGGTTCCTACTCTTACCATTTCAGACCAGCCTCAAAAGCCCATTCAGCAAAAGCTCCTATACCGTCCTTCCACCAGCGGACAGCTCTCTGTAATATTCCCTTAAGCCTACTTCTCTTTCTCACAGGTTTTAAAATATATATCCAAAGCTTTGTTTCTAACACAACAATAAAACATTTCAGGCAAATTGTCAAGGGTATTTTTCGGAGTTAAAATACTCGACACATTCTCTTTCAATTATTTTTTTGCCTTTATCGGGAAATAATAATCCATCTGCTCATACCCCATTATTTCCTGCACGGCATGAGAAGTGATGATATTGCCCAGATCAGTACGCAGCGTATCACGTTCAAAGCCATTTTCGCTCAAAAACTTATTCACTTCTGTGTTCATAAGCTCCGTATCTGTTTTTTGGTCGATATCTGTTGCAACAGCGTAAAGTCCGCCCTTAAAATCCACGATCTCAAATTCGGGTGGAACGCTCATGCCGTCTTCAAACATATACAGCCATGTAAAGCCGTCTTCTCCGCCAAACAAGAAATCCTTTGGGAACAGACCGCGTTTCTGCGAGGAAAGCCATTCATCAAACCGATCAAATTTTTCTTCCCCAAACATTCCTTTCCCCGATGATACCATTTTGCAATCGGGCATTTCGTAAATTCTTATGCTTTGCATTTTTATTCCTCCTGTGAATTTTTAATTTATATCATCAACATTGTTAAAATAACTGTCTGCGCACAACACTTATTCAAATAATATGATAATCATAGTGTAATTACTTCCATTTGGAGCATAACCTCAAAAACGGAGTTTTTCCTTAGCAAAAATAAAAAAATTATAATCAATCTTCTTTCTTGTAAAATATTATTTGAGATGCCTATGTATAACCGCCATGTTCGGCTGACAGACAAATTGAATTTTATTTTTCAATCATATCAACTCTCTCTAATTTCTATCACATATCAAGCTTGGTGTACGATTCGTCATTAGTCTGGAATTTCGTCATGAGAGCGT
>WFLY01000051.1 GCA_009177215.1 Bacillota bacterium | reverse complement strand
GAATTGATCGCATTACTTAGAACATTCGTTTTTTGTATCGCAACACAGTGAGTTCTTAGTCACATAGATGATGATTCCGTTCGTAGGGGTACTCTGTCTAGTCGCGGCAGGGTAAGATTCTTAGGGCTTACGGGAAGAACTCAAAAGGAATTGCCGCAGCTGCCGGATTGTGGTTGTTGATTGTAAGGCCAGCATTTTGTGCCACGAAGAATTGGAGGATATTTGATTGAAGAAAAAAGAGAATAATAGTGGTTCTAAGCTGAAAATTATTCCGTTAGGAGGCTTAGAACAAATTGGTATGAACATTACTGCCTTCGAGTATGAGGACAGTATTATTGTAGTGGATTGCGGACTGTCCTTCCCGGCAGACGATATGTTGGGAATTGATTTGGTAATTCCCGATGTTACTTATTTAAAAGATAATATTGACAAAGTAAAGGGGTTTATGATTACCCATGGGCATGAGGACCATATCGGTGCGCTGCCCTATGTGCTTAAGGATATTAATGTGCCTGTGTATGCAACCCGTCTTACTATGGGCATTATTGAAAATAAGCTGAAAGAACATAATTTGGTAAAGGGAACCAAGCGTAAGGTGGTTAAGTTTGGACAATCCATCAATCTTGGAAACTTTCGGGTAGAATTTATTAAGACAAATCACAGCATTGTGGATGCGGCGGCACTTGCTATTTATTCCCCGGCAGGCATTGTGGTACACACAGGTGATTTTAAGGTGGATTATACGCCGGTATTTGGCGATGCTATCGATTTACAGAGATTTGCCGAGCTGGGCAAAAAGGGTGTGCTTGCCCTGATGTGTGATTCCACCAATGCGGAACGTCCGGGCTTTACCCCATCGGAGAGGACGGTGGGGAAAACCTTTGACACCCTCTTTGAAGAGCATAAAAATACAAGGATTTTTGTTGCAACCTTTGCTTCCAATGTTGACCGCGTACAGCAGATTATCAATACCGCTTATAAATTCGGACGCAAGGTTGCGGTGGAAGGCCGCAGCATGGTAAATATTATTGAGACGGCAATTAATCTGGAGNGTATCAGTATTNCCGAGAATACACTGGTGGATTTGGAGCAGATGAAGNATTTCCNGGATGAACANCNGGTCATTATCACTACNGGAAGTCAGGGNGAGAGTATGGCGNNGTTANNCCGTATGGCAAATAATATGCACCGCAAGATTACCATTGGCGCGGGAGATACGGTAATTTTCTCTTCAAACCCTATTCCGGGCAACGAGAAGTCGGTGACTAAGATTATCAATGAGCTGCTTCGCAAGGGAGCGGATGTGATATTTCAGGACGCTCATGTTTCGGGGCATGCCTGTCAGGAGGAGATTAAGCTGATTTATACGTTGGTACAGCCGAAATATGCCATTCCTGCCCATGGCGAGTACAAGCATCTGAAGGCACAGGCAAAGATTGCCGAGAGCCTTGGCATTGAGAAGGAGGACATTTTCATTTTATCCTCCGGCGATGTGCTGGAGCTTGACCAGAATCAGGCAATTGTAACGGGCAAGGTTCCTACGGGAGCTATTTTGGTTGATGGTCTGGGCGTTGGTGACGTAGGAAATGTAGTGCTGCGCGACAGACAGCATCTGGCTGAGGACGGTATCATGATTGTGGTGATGAGTTTAGAGAAATTCAGTGGTCAGCTGGTTGCAGGTCCTGACATTGTGACAAGGGGCTTTGTCTATGTCCGTGAGTCGGACGAGCTGATAGAGGAAGCTCGAAGTACGGTGGACGAAGCATTGCAGAATTGTCTGGACAGAGGCATTACCGATTGGGGTAAGCTAAAGTCTACCACAAAGGATGTCTTAAGTGAGTATGTCTGGAAAAAGACTAAGCGTCGTCCCATGATTCTTCCAATCATCATGGAAGTATAGATAAAGGTTGGCGGGTGGTAAAGTGAATTTATCCTTGCAATAATATTAGAGAGAAGATACAATATGAGCAACATAGATAATGCAGTGGAGCAGGTTATTGATGCAATTCTGTGTTCTGAGGAATATCAGCAATATGATATACAGCGCAATAGGGTCAATCAATATCCCGAATTAAAGGCACAGATTGACGAATACAGAAAGCGCAATTATGAGCTCCAAAACAGAGAAGATTACGCCTTCGATAAGATTGATGCATTTGAGAGAGAGTATGCGAATTTTAGAGAAAACCCGTTAGTTTCGGATTTTTTGGCAGCAGAGCTGGCATTGTGCAGAATGATGCAGAATATTAACCTTCGTATTACAGAGGCAATGCGATTTGAGTAGAGTAAAGAAAGGTGAGGCATATGAAAACCAGTAGTTTAATAACCGCGGTAATCGGAGCTGTGTTGAAAGTGATTGTTGTGATAGCGGTGGTATTTGTGATATATCGGGGTGCAGTAATTTGCTATGATTATGGTTATCGTATTTTTGCTGAGCCTGCTATATCTACCGGAGAGGGAAGAACAGTCACAGTGACAGTCACAGAGGATATGACACCTCAGGAAATAGGAACATTGTTTTTGTCTAAGGGATTAATCAGAGATGATAAGTTATTCGTGCTGCAGTATTATCTGTCCGAGTTTCAGAAGGAAGTTAAGCCGGGAGTGTTTGAACTGAGCACAGCAATGACGGTGGAGCAGATGATGGAGGTTATGGCAGCGCCTTCGGCTGCGGGCAGTGACGATACACAGGAGTAAGGGCGGTCAAAAATTCATGATAATTGATGAGAGAATGTCTGCTTTTATCAATTCCTTTGATAGAGGCAACACCCCTTTTTTAAATGAAATTGAAAAATTTGCTAACGATACACAGGTGCCTGTTATCCGTAAATCCATGCAGGGCCTGTTAAAATTTTTATTAGCTTATGCAAAGCCGAAAAACATCCTGGAGGTCGGGACTGCTATCGGCTTTTCTGCTTTGCTCATGAGTGAATATGCGCCCGAGGGGTGTCATATCACCACCGTTGAGAAATATGAAAAACGTATTCCTATTGCGAAAGAAAACTTCAGACGAGCCGGTAAGGAACAGACAATTACTTTGCTGGAAGGTGATGCCACGGATATTTTACAGACCCTTGAGGGCACCTATGATATGATTTTTATGGATGCTGCAAAGGGGCAGTACATACATTTCCTGCCGGATATTCTTCGTCTGCTGGCACCGGGAGGATTGCTTATATCCGATAATGTTTTACAGGGCGGAGATATCATAGAATCCCGTTTTGCGGTTTGCCGACGCAACCGCACCATACATGCAAGGATGAGGGAATATCTATATGAGTTAAAGCATCATCCTCAGCTGGAGACTTGTATCCTGCCTGTGGGTGACGGCGTGACACTGAGCACGAAGGTGGGCGGCTGAAGCTGCCAAATGCGCATTATATCAGCAAAGCGGAGCTATTAAAAGCGGCGCAGAAATGGGGTTTGCTATGCAAAATAAGGATAAATCCGGAAAACCAAATAAAAAGCCTGAGCTTCTCATTCCGGCAAGCAGTCTTGAGGTATTGAAGACTGCGGTTATTTTTGGCGCGGATGCAGTGTATATCGGCGGAGAGGCGTTTGGGCTGCGTGCTAAGGCAAAGAATTTTTCCATGGAGGAAATGGCTGAGGGAATTGTGTTTGCCCATGCCCGTGGAGTGAAGGTGTATGTGACGGCGAATATTCTGGCGCACAATGAGGATTTGGAGGAGGCAAAGGACTATTTTGCCAAGCTGCGGGATATGAGACCCGAGAGGGCGGATGCCCTGATTATTTCTGATCCGGGCATGTTTACGCTGGCGAGGGAGGTCTGGCAGGATGTTGAAATCCATATTTCCACTCAGGCAAATAATACCAATTATCAGACCTATCTTTTTTGGTGGAAAATGGGCGCCAAACGCGTGGTATCGGCCAGAGAGCTTTCTCTTGCGGAAATACGCGCTATCCGGGAGCATATTCCCGATGAAATGGAGATTGAGAGCTTTATTCATGGCGCCATGTGTATTTCCTATTCCGGCCGCTGCCTGCTGAGCAACTATTTTACAGGCCGCGACGCCAATCAGGGCGCCTGCACCCATCCCTGCCGCTGGAAGTATGCCGTGGTGGAGGAAAAGAGACCAGGAGAATATCTTCCGGTGTACGAGAACGAACGGGGAACCTATATTTTTAATTCCAAGGATTTATGTATGATAGAATATATTCCCGAGCTTGTGTCGGCGGGAATTGACAGTCTGAAAATAGAGGGACGCATGAAGACCGCATTGTATGTGGCAACGGTGGCGCGCACCTATCGCAAGGCAATAGATGATTATTTTGAATCGGAGGAAAAATACCGTGGAGGCATGGATTGGTACAGGGCTGAGATTTCCAAGTGTACTTATCGCCAGTTTACCACCGGTTTTTATTTCGGGAAGCCCGACGAAAACACACAGATTTATGATAATAATACCTATGTGAACGAATATACTTATCTTGGGATTGTGGAGGAAGTGAAACAGGCTGAGGAACTTGTTGCTTTTGCCGGGAAGGAGCAGCCTATGGGTGTAAGCGGCGAGGCCTTTTTGGCGCGCATTGAACAGCGCAACAAATTCTGCACGGGGGATACCATAGAAATTATGAAGCCTGACGGCAGCAATATAACTGTAGGAGTGGAGGCTATTTTCAATGAAGAGGGAGAGGCGGTGGAAAGTGCGCCCCATCCTAAGCAGCTTCTTTGGCTGAAGCTTTCTCATGTGCCGGAGAAATATGATTTGCTGCGGGTGAGGGAAGTAACGGTTCAGTCATAGGATACCGTGCTATGGGAAATGAAAATGAGAATTTATAGGTTGACCTATATTATGCACATATTGTACAATGTGAGCAGCGTAAAGTAGAAAAACAGTTTGTTTTCAGGGATTTGACAGTAAACAAAGCCGCAATAAAAGCAGGAAAGGAAATAAAAGCATGAGTGAAGGATTAAAGGTGGAAGAGATTTTTGCCAGCAAAGTATTTACTCTTGGCAGAATGAAGGAGAGACTGCCCAAGAATGTATACAAAGAGGTCAAAAAGGTCATGGATCAGGGCGGGGAGCTTTCGCTGGCGACTGCCGATGTGGTTGCAAAGGCAATGAAAGATTGGGCAGTTGAGAATGGCGCCACCCATTACACACACTGGTTTCAGCCTCTGACAGGTATCACGGCTGAGAAACATGATGCTTTTGTGACCCATCCGGACGAAGACGGACGGATGATTATGGAGTTTTCCGGAAAAGAGTTGATCAAGGGTGAGCCTGATGCATCCTCTTTCCCTTCGGGAGGCTTGCGCGCCACCTTTGAGGCGAGGGGCTATACCACATGGGATATTACATCTCCCGCCTTTATCAAGGAGACGGCAACCGGTCCTACGCTTTGTATCCCCACGGCGTTCTGCTCCTATACCGGTGAAGCTTTGGATAAAAAGACGCCTCTGCTCCGTTCCATGGAGGCATTGAGCAGGCAGGCTATCCGAATCGTGAGACTGTTTGGCAATACGGAGGCAAAAAAGGTGCTGCCCTCCGTGGGTGCGGAGCAGGAATATTTTTTGGTTGATGCGAAAAAGGCACTCCGAAGGGAGGATATCATTTTCTCGGGAAGAACTCTTTTCGGCGCTCCGGCACCTAAGGGTCAGGAGATGGACGATCATTATTTCGGTGTGATCAGAGAACGCATCGGCGGATTTATGCATGATGTGAACATAGAGCTTTGGAAGCTGGGCGTAACCTCAAAGACCCAGCACAACGAAGCGGCGCCGGCACAGCACGAGGTGGCGCCCGTATACGAATCTGCCAATGTGGCGGTAGACCATAATCAGCTGGTCATGGAGACCTTAAAGCGGGTGGCCGGGAAGCATGGCTTGCGCTGTATGCTCCATGAGAAGCCCTTTGCGGGAGTAAACGGTTCCGGCAAGCACAATAACTGGTCCATTACCACCGACAACGGCGTAAACCTGTTGGAGCCGGGTCAGACCCCAAACGAAAATATTCAGTTTCTGTTGGTGCTTGCCTGCATTATGAAGGCTGTGGATACTCACGCGGACTTGCTGCGTCAGAGCGCTTCCAATGTGGGAAATGNNNAAAGACTNGGCNGCTATNANGCANCGCCGNCGATTATTTCTGTTNNCNNGGGAGAACAGCTGGAGGANGTGGNAGAGCAGCTGGTAGAAANGGNAAAAGCAGATTCCCTGAAAGAAGGCGGTATGCTGCGCACAGGTGTGTCTACCCTTCCGGATTTTGTGAAGGATGCCACGGATAGAAACAGGACTTCACCCTTTGCTTTCACCGGCAATAAGTTTGAGTTCCGTATGGTGGGCAGCGCAGATTCCATCGGAAGCCCCAACACTACGTTGAACGCCATTGTTGCGNAAGCTTTCTGCGANNCGGCAGACAGGCTGNAGGGTNCGGAAGATTNTGAAATGGCTGTCCATGATTTGATTAAAGAATATATGACAAAGCATCAGCGGATTATTTTTAACGGAAACGGCTACGCTAAGGAGTGGAAGGAGGAAGCGGCAAGACGGGGATTGCCCGACATTCCTTCTATGGTGGAAGCAGTGGATACGTTGACTACTCCCAAATCCATCCGGCTGTTTGAGAAATTTGGTATTTTCACGGAAGCAGAGCTTCATTCCAGAGCGGAGGTTTTGTATGAGACCTATGCCAAGACCGTCAATATTGAGGCGCTGACTATGATAGATATGGCAAATAAACAGATTATTCCCGCAGTGATGAGATTTGCGAAATCCTTAGCCGACACCTCTTTAGCCGTGGGNCAGGCAGGCGGTGACGATTTCGTGTCCAAGGAGCTGTTAAAGACAGTTACCGGTAAGCTGACAGAGGCCAAAAAAGCAGTGGAGGCTTTGCTGGAAGCAGAAGAGCGTGCATCTGCAATGCCTCAGGGAAAGGAACAGGCATTTTTCTATCATGACAAGGTAGTGACTGCCATGAATGCCTTGAGAAAGCCTGCGGATGAGCTGGAGAAGCTGGTGGATAAGGAATATTGGCCTTTCCCCACCTATGCGGATTTATTGTTTGAGGTGTAAAATATTATTTAATATTGTCGGCTGGGTTAATTTCAAAGCTCATATATGTTATTTGTCATTATACGGATATTGCAGTAATATTGGATAACAGCATGAACGAAATCTAAGCAATCGATAGCTGATGATTTTGCCTTTTTGAAATTAACATGCCGGTTTGTTCCTCTTTTCAAAAAATTAAATTAGGGGTTGCATTTTAAATTATTTTGTTGTATAGTAAAAAATCATAAAGAAACAACGAAAACGAAGGCGTTTACACAGGGAGTGTAACGCCTTTTTTGCGTTTCCGAAAAGAAAACCAAGGGAGGATTGGAATATGAGTGAAGTTTTAAACGTGGAAGAGATTTTTGCAAGTAAGGTTTTCACTTTAGGTAAGATGAAGGAAAGACTGCCGAAGAATGTATATAAGGAAGTCAAGAAAATCATGGATCAGGGAGGCGAGCTGTCGCTGGCAGCCGCTGACGTTGTGGCAAAGGCTATGAAGGATTGGGCTGTGGAAAACGGAGCTACCCATTATACCCATTGGTTTCAGCCTCTGACCGGCATCACTGCGGAGAAGCATGACGCATTTGTAACTCATCCGGATGCGGAAGGCAAGATGATTATGGAATTTTCCGGCAAGGAATTGATCAAGGGCGAGCCTGACGCTTCTTCATTCCCCNCCGGTGGTCNACGCGCNACCTTTGAGGCGANAGGTTATACNGCATNGGACATTACCTCCCCTGCANTTTTGAAGGAGGATGCGACCGGAGTGATCCTTTGCATTCCTACCGCATTCTGCTCCTACAAGGGTGAGGCTTTGGATAAGAAGACTCCTCTACTTCGCTCCATGGAGGCAATCAGCGAGCAGGCGCTTCGTATTGTGCGTTTATTCGGCAACATGGAGGCAACCAAGGTTGTCGCAAGTGTGGGACCCGAGCAGGAATATTTTTTGGTAGACAGAGAGAAATATTTACAGCGAGAAGACCTGATTTTTGCAGGACGCACCTTGTTTGGAGCACCCGCTCCTAAAGGTCAGGAGCTTGAAGACCACTATTTCGGAACTATCCGTGAAAGAATCGGCTCCTATATGAAAGACTTGAATGTGGAGCTGTGGAAGCTGGGTGTGACCGCTAAGACCCAGCATAATGAAGTGGCTCCCGCACAGCATGAGCTGGCTCCCATTTATGAGACCGCAAATATTGCCGTTGACCATAACCAGCTGGTAATGGAGACTATGAAGAAGGTTGCAGGGCGCCATGGTTTGACCTGCCTGCTTCACGAGAAGCCCTTTGCAGGTGTAAACGGTTCCGGTAAGCATGATAACTGGTCTCTTGGCACGGACAACGGTGTAAACCTGTTGGATCCCGGTGATACGCCTAATGAAAATGTTCAGTTCCTTTTGGTGCTTGCCTGCATTATGAAGGGGGTGGATACTCATGCGGATTTGCTCCGCCAGAGTGCATCCGATGTGGGTAATGACCATAGACTGGGCGCAAATGAGGCGCCCCCCGCAATTATTTCCATGTTCCTCGGCGAGCAGCTTGAGGATGTGGTAAAGCAGCTTGTTGAGACGGGTGAGGCGGCGCATCTGATAGAGGGCGGCAAGCTTGCCACGGGTGTATCCACACTGCCAGACCTCGATAAGGATGCTACCGACCGTAACAGAACGTCACCCTTCGCTTTTACAGGCAATAAGTTTGAGTTCCGTATGGTG
>WFLY01000192.1 GCA_009177215.1 Bacillota bacterium | reverse complement strand
TCCTTCTTAAAATCTTCTGTGTACTGTGTAGCCATGTCCATTCCTCCATCTGTTATTTATTATACTTTTATATTAGGAATTTTCCATGTCTAACTTGTACTATTTATATTCTAGCACCACTTTCTCCACAGCCGTTTACACTGCCCACACATACCAATAATAAAAACACAATAAGCAGCTTTTCCTTCATTTGTTCTGCCTCCGTAAAATACCTGATGATTCCACCGTACTTTGCTTTAATGATTCTTTTTTATGCACCTGAAATTATATATTTCATATGGCACCAACGTCAATATTCCGATAAGGCAGATAAGCATAATTGTTATTGGAAACAATACGCATAAAATAATCTTCCGTCATGGAACTACTGTTCCCAACAAGAAAATTCTGCCGAATTATGTCATATACTAATGCCTGTTCCTCCNTACTGCAATTTTCTACTGCGGTTGCAATCGCTTTGTCTACGCCATACATTCCAGAATACGCCAGAAGATAATTNGCAGACTTATTATAATACTTGATTTCACTCTGGAAAGCAGCGTTCCTTGCTTTTTTCGCCGCCGAATTAGAACCATAGCTTTTTAACTGCTCCGTACCCGCATAAAACTGACTGTAATTTTGTTAACATTTATTGCTATTGCATTATCCTCCATAATGATACACACAATCCTAACTATACCTTATTATAAGGTATTATTCAGTACCATGCCAACGAAATTTGTTGTACTTTTGATGTACTTCCACCAAATTTGATGTACTCTATTCGCAATAAGATATGAATGCCTTAAAGGACTTNTTCCATACTTATTCTTTNNAAATAAAACCATCTTTTCTGCNAACNCTTCCATTGAAGCCTTTTTCTTTGCTTCAGAAACCTCAGCATAGATATTCATTGTAGTTACAATATCAACGTGTCCCATAACCGACTGGATTACTTTCAGGTTACTCTCGTTTTCACAGAACCTTGCACAAAATGTATGCCGCAGACTGTGACAAGTAAAATGAGGTAAAATGAAAGGTTCTCTGTGGTTCTGTTTCTCTTCGTGGATTTCAGCATCATTATATGCATCAATGATTCTTTCTAATGCCATATCTAAATCCTGCCGTAAAAACAACCGGCCAAAACGGTTCAGAAACACAAAATCTGTATATCCGTCGATTTCTGTTGTACAAAAAATGCCATTATCGTGTTGATACTGCTTAATTTCTTTCAGTGCTTGACGCACTCCCTTCACCATTGGAATCTTGCGGATACCTGCTTCCGGTCCAGATTTTCTTCAATATATTGAAATAACAATGTGAACATATGGGATTACCTCTCCTTCTCACGGCTTGTATCCGTTCGTATCAAACGGGATAAATACCAACTTGTCAAAGAGCATATCTGTTCTCCTCGTATAATAATATTGATGTTTGCTCTAATCATATTCTATTGAAATAATTTTCCCTACACCAACCTGATTAGCTCCTTCCATAATTTTAAATAACTGGTTTGGCGCCACTTCTTGGTAATGGGAATCATGAAAAGTGAATTTTATAATTGCAGGTGTTGAAACATCAAACTTTTCAACTGGTAATTCTATAAAAGTAATCCCCCAATAATCTCTGGATTTATTGAATACCGCATCCGGGCGATATCCTTTTACGGGCAAATGTTTTCGGTGCCCAGAATAAAAAATAACCTCTACGGATAAATACACAAGATACCCTTCCTTTCCCTTACAAATACCGAATTTAATTTTCCATTTTCGGCATTACGTCCGAAAGCTTACCTTTTCCATCCTTAAGAAGCGCAAGTAAACATACAAGTTCTTCATGATTCTCTGAAAAATCTTCATCGTTCATATCCATATACACATGATGCATGAGTTTAATTGCTCGATAGCCTTGCAGAATCTCCCAGTCCGGTGTCTCCTTTTCCACAAGCGCACGCATGCGTTCATTAAATCTCTGTTTCGCCTTAAAATCAGACTCATTCACCGACAAATCTCCACGTTCATAAGCAGTATTCAATAACATCATTAAATCAGCCTCTTTTGGTGTAATTGCAGCGCACTCAAAATCCATCAATGCTGTTATCTTTCCATCATGCCACATTGCATTTGCCGGAGTAAGGTCACCATGCACAAGCACACATTTAACTTGTTTTACTGCTGCTTCAAAACGATAAATATAGCCCTTCACCGCCTCGTACTGTTCAGCCTTAATTATGTTGCTTTCCTTTAACACTTCCGCCTCTTTCAACGCATTTTCCATCGTAGTGATATACCAGAGATTTTCATTTACAAACATTCGAACTGTATCTGTGTTAATCGCATGCACATGCTTTGCACACATCCAAAGCTGCTCCAGTGCCTCTGCACGTTCATCCCAAGAAAGCTTCTCCCAGGCATCCTCCAAATTTGTGCCCAATATTCTTCTGCATAACATCCAATCACACCCGTCACTGCTACCGCTGTCAACAATTTCCGGATATCCGACTTCTGCTGGTAATGACTGTACTAATCTTGTTTCCCGTCGCAAACGGCCACTTTCAATATCTGTTGTACAGCGTAACACTAATTCGCCTGCTTCAAATACACAATTTGTCCATCCGCCGGATAGGCGCTGCGGTTCATCCGTCACTCCATGCATAACAAACAATGCTCGTGCAAATTCCAACATATTTCTTCTCCTTAAAAACTTTACTCCTTGTGATAATCTGCAAAGTTGACCGCACTAAATATGATGCACGTTATGGATATATCCCTTATCAATGTGCGTTGTCAATGCATATTCATGCTGCCTTTGGTTACAGTGTCAGCAAGCTGCTACCCGATCTCATGAGCGCTCTGTACATCCCCTTTCCCCAGTGCATAGGACTGTAACAGGTGAAAAGCTTAATTGCCCCTCTTAACCTTTAGGGTATTACTTTTTACCTTTGTTACATCAGTTTCTTCCCGTTTTATTTTGCCATAGCATTATTTTCCTTTACCGGGACATACAGGTAACAATACTCATGAGTACCCTCCTCAGGCTTAAAAAAACCGTAATATTCAATGATTGGAAGTGTATCACTGCCATAAGTATAGCCCAGTTTGGGGGCAATTTGCTCTCCGATCCAATGATATGGCGGAATACCGCCCATCCACGGTTCTTGTCCAAGTGCCCTTGCGGTTTCATCACACATTCTTATCCGTAAAAATTTTGCGGCGGAAATTTTGTAAATATCATACGATTCCGGCTGGACATCCGTTGCAACAAGAAATCCAAACATCACGCCGCTGGGGCGTTCGCATGAAAGATAATTCACACTCATGCAAATATCCCAATTATCCTCGCGGCTGTTTGGTATTGCGGAAACAGACATGAAATCTTCCATAATTTTTTCTACATTCGGTTCATCGGTATTATTGTCTGCATAACCAACTTTTCCACACCAGACAGTGTCACTCCATTCAACCAAATCAACCATTATGCCATTAAAGTCATAAGTTTTAATAATATTTTCCTGCGGATGTTTTATATTCATTATCTCTATCCTCCATCTTTCTTTGTTTATGTAATTATACATTCCCTTATGTTATTGTATAAGAAGGAAGAAGTTCATGCCGATCCGGCTATCCTTTCTTCCAATACGTCCATTTCACCGCGGACTTATAGCCAATTTTTTTATAGAACTCATTATTTCCGCCGGTCATATGGGTTGCACCCAGTTTTTTCGTTTTGCGGTACATTTCCGATAATGCAGCAGCCGCCAGACCTTTATTCCGATACTCCGGAATCGTGCAGAGGGGTTCCATATAAGCCAATTTATTCTGGGGAACCCACCACATTCCCGCATAGCATGCATACTCCCCCTGTTCATCCGCGATTATGACGTCAAGCTCCGTTGTTGCATGGGGAGCTACCTGTATCTGGTAATTGTTTTGTTCATATTGATGATTCCACGCTCCTTCAGTTTCTTCATGATCAAAACCTTTCCAGCAACACTTGCCTATCTTATCCATGTCATATTCTTCCGGTCTGACAAAATGAAAGCCCTCCGGCAG
>WFLY01000137.1 GCA_009177215.1 Bacillota bacterium | reverse complement strand
ACGAGGATGTTTTTGGTACGGAAGGGTTTTATATCTTCTGACCGGAACCATCCTCTTCGCTGTGCCCGTCTCCCGGCGGGCCTTTTTCATTCAAGATTTCTNTGTAAGGAGAAATTTCCTANAAAGTAAAAAAGANAAATACTTTTCGTATNCCTCTCATAACTGCTAATGCCGGCAGCNGGACNTGAACCCGCNCGTGGNTNCNCACAACAGATTTTGAGTCTGCCTCGTCTGCCATTCCGACACGCCGGCATTTGTGAACTGTCTCACAACAAAAATTATTCTATCATAATCTGAATCGATTGGCAAGTAAATTTTTATATTTTCTTGTACAATTTTATTACAGTGTAACAGGATGTCCGACAGGCGGCAAAACACATGAATAATTGTGAAGTTTTACATTCTGTCAGTTTATGAATGGTATGGCTGCGCTGCTCCAACCGCAATTAATTCTTATCCATAATTATCCATAATGATGGAAATATCGTTTCCCCGCACGGTCACATTAGCCCTGCTGCCCACTATAAGAGGCATCATAGGCGGCAAATGCCCTAAATCCACGTCCATAATGACCGGTACATTTTTCCTTCCGGCAGCCTCAAGGACCGCATCATAGGCTGTAAGCCCCATCATCTCCTGCCCGAAGCACAAAGGACGCCCAATCAGAAAGCCCTTCACGTACTGAAACCAGCCCGCCTGCTCCATCTGCCACATGGCACGACGGATGGCAAACACATTCAAATCACACACCTCCAAAAACCAAATAATACCGTCCTCCTTATATCTTCCCAAGAACTCATGGGTCTTGTCAAAACGCGTACCCAAAAGATTTACAAGACAATCCATGCAGCCGCCCAACAGCCGTCCGCCAAAATGTATTTCACAGCTTGCTGCCATAGAAATGTCATCTGCTGTGGCAACATCTGCCCGTGCTGCCGTATTGTGACATGTTCCCTCCGTATGACTCTCCCACACAACCGGTTTTTTCCCGATAAAACTCTTTAATACCCTCTTTTCGGTGACATGATAGGGCGCTAACGGATTTTCCTCGCTCTTTTCAGACTCCCGCTCCCATTTATCATATCCTCTAACGGCATTTTTTTCTCCCGTGAGAAGCCCCATCGCATCCTCCAAGGAGGTATGCCACGGCTCCATGCCAAACGCCGGTGCATTCGGTCCGTATATGGAAGCCGTGTCACAGTAAGTCGCCAGCAGATAAGTCATATTGGTATTGTCCGAGTAACCCATAAACCACTTGGGTGCTGCCTTCTTCAGCGCGTCAAAATCCATATATTCTAATATTTCACACATCAGCTCCCCACCGCCGCAGGAAATCAAAGCATTATTTTCGGGGCTTTGGTAATATTCCATAAGTTCCCTTGCGCATTCCTCCGGAGTATTGCTGATTCCTACTCCCTTATCTTCATAACAGTTTGGTCCTAAATCCAACCGATACCCACACCCTGCCAGCTTCCTTTTCGCATTCTCAAAGGCACTTTTATAAGGCTCCTTGTTACACCCGAAAGCAGGTGCAACAAAGCCTATGGTTCCGTCCTTCGGAAGATTCTCCGGATATCTCATATAGTTCCCCCCATCTGACCACAGCCTGCAAGTTTTTGGTCACACCGCTTATATTGCTGGTTTCATTAAAAATCCATCTGCTTATAAATATCAAAGCAGTCAAAGGTTGCAAAATAATCTTTAGGAGTTTCCGCACGGCGAATCATTTCCACGCTGCCGTCCTCCTTAAGAAGAAGTTCCGCCGATTTGAGCTTACCGTTATAATTATATCCCATAGCAAAGCCATGCGCTCCCGTGTCATGAATGGCAATATAGTCCCCCATTTCAATCTGGGGAAGCATTCTGTCAATGGCGAACTTATCATTGTTCTCACACAGAGAACCTGTCACGTCATACTTATGGTCGCAGGGCTTATCTTCCTTGCCCAGTACAGTAATATGATGGTATGCTCCGTACATGGCAGGACGCATAAGATTTACCGCACAGGCATCCACACCTATATATTCCTTGTGGGTATGCTTCTCATGAATCACCTTGGTTACCAAATGTCCGTAGGGTGCCATCATAAAACGCCCAAGCTCGGTGTAAATAGCCACATCCCCCATACCCGCAGGCACTAAAACCTCCTCGTACACCTTTTTTACACCCTCGCCGATTGCCCTGATATCGTTAGGTTCCTGATCGGAACGATAGGGAACACCGATTCCGCCGGAAAGGTTAATAAAAGTAATATGAGCGCCGGTCTCCTCCTTCAGCTTCACAGCCACCTCAAACAAGGTCTTTGCCAGCGTGGGGTAATATTCATTAGTCACGGTATTGCTTGCCAGAAATGCATGAATACCGAAATTCTCCACACCCTTTTCTTTCAAAATCTTAAAGCCCTCGAAAAGCTGCTCAGTGGTAAAGCCGTATTTTGCGTCTCCCGGATTATCCATAATATTATTACTGATGGAGAAATATCCTCCCGGATTGTAACGGCAGCTCAGGGTCTTGGGCAGATAGCCTATGGTTTTCTCCAGAAAATCAATATGGGTAATATCGTCCAGATTAATGGTTGCTCCGATTTTAGCCGCATACACAAAATCCTCGGCGGGTGTGTCATTGGAAGAAAACATAATATTCTCTCCCTTTACTCCCATGGCATGGCTGAGCATCAGCTCCGTCATGGAGGAACAGTCACAGCCACAGCCATAATCCCTTAAAATATTAATCAAAAATGGATTGGGGGTTGCCTTGACCGCAAAAAATTCCTTGTAGCCCTTATTCCATGAAAACGCTTCTTTCAGCGCCCTCGCATTCTCACGGATTCCCTTCTCATCATAAATATGGAAGGGGGTGGGATATGTCTTCGTAATCTCCTCAATCATTTCCTTTGTTACAAATGGTACTTTTCTCATACTTATGCCTCCCTAGTCCGCTGGGCGGACATTAATTCAAGACTTGAAACTGCTATTCATTCAAACCTGTCTTTCTCCTGTATTCTCTCGTCTAGTACTGATAGCTCTGTAATAATATGTCAAAATTACAACAATGTGCTTCTCATTTCCTCCGGTGACATCGGACTTAAATCTGCAGGAGCCACGTCAAATACCGTCTTGCAGCCCTTCATGCCTCTTTGGTTCATACGGTATGCGGCTCTGGCATAGGCGATCAACACACAGGCAGTAAATTCCGGATTGGAATCCAGCTTTAAGCTATACTCAATCACATGGTTATGCTCTCCGTCAACTCCTGTCTTACCTGTCCTAAGCACAAAACCTCCATGGGGAATCCCCGCATGGTCGCGCGCAAGCTCCTCCTCGGAGATAAAATGCACCGTTGTATCATAATCCGCAAAATAGTTTGGCATTGACTTGATTTCCTGCTCAATTCTTGTCTTGTCAGCACCTTCCTCCGCCACTACAAAACACTCCCTCAAATGCTTTTCACCTGTGGACAGCACTGGATTCTCACATTTTCTGACTGCTTCCAATGCCGCTTCAATCGGAATGGTATACTGCTTTGCGTTTTTCACGCCTTCAATTCTCCTGACAGCATCGGAATGCCCCTGACTTACCCCCTTCCCCCAGAAGGTATAATCGCTGCCCTCCCGCAGAATGGCATTGGCATACAGTCTGTTTAAAGAGAACATTCCCGGGTCCCAGCCCACAGAAATCATGGCAATCCTTCCGCTCTCATTTGCCGCCTTATCTACATTGGCAAAGTGATCCGGTATTTTTGCATGAGTGTCAAAGCTATCCACTACATTAAAATACTTTGCGTATTCCGCTGTCTGCTTAGGCAAATCCGTAGCAGAGCCGCCGCATAACATCAATACATCAATCTGCTCCTTCATCTCAGAAAGTTTATCCACATGATAAACCGGCACATTGCTCACAGTCTTTACCGTCTCCGGCGCTCTGCGGGTAAATACGGCAACAAGCTCCATATCATCGTTCTGCCCCACTGCACATTCAATTCCTCTGCCAAGATTTCCATAGCCCAAAATTCCGATTCTGATTTTCATTTTTCCTCCCATTCCGCCGCTTCATCGGCTCTGTAAGCAAAAGGAGCTTTACTCTTTAACTTAAATGTTCGCTCTTTTCTCTGATTTTTATAAGCTCAATCTCGTTCCTCATTGCTTCCTTAAATACATTTACAAAATTTTTCTGGGCGCTGTACAAACAGGTTCCGCCTCCTCCCGTCACCTCTCCGGTGAGCACATAGGTGGAGTCAATAATCAAGCGAAGCTGCCTTTCTCTCTCCGCCGATATATCCTTCCTCTCTGCACCTGCTCCGCTTTGATAAAAAATAATCTTCTCCCGCAGGTCTTCGTTTTGTGTAAGAGCCGTAGGGAATTCGTCGGCAATCAGCACAATTTTAATCTGTCTCTTTGCAAGCTCTAAAAGCTCCTCCTGCCACTGCTCCAAAAATACCTTTGATGCCGAAAAATATATTCTCTGTCCGGCATTCAGAAGCATGTGATGTATTTTGTCACAAATATGCCCATATCCTTCAATGGTAATGTAACCATCCGCCGTGTCGAGTCTCTTAGGACTGTTGCACAGTAAAAATCCCTCTACCTTTTTCAGATAGCGTATCCTGTTGTCACAGAATTCTTTAATACACACAGGTGTATATTTCGTGGAAACCCCTTCCAGCACATATGCCGCGCCATGCTCCACCAAAGCCGCCAGACCATTGTAGACATTGGAGCGGGAAATACCGGTAAGCTTTGCCACCTCATAGCCTGTCAACTCCGGATTTCTCAAGAGACAAAGATATATAACCGCTTCCTGTCGGCTAAGCCCGAACAGCGACAGTCTTTCTATAAATGCCGCTTCCTCCATCCGTCAGCCCCCTTAGTAGTATTGTATAGAACTACTATAATAGCAGCATGTCTATTTGTCAATAGGCACATGACACAAAGCTGCCATGACATAATGTCATAACAGCTTTATTTTTTAATCCGGCAACCAATACTCTTAAATCTTAAATACCTGCACTTCTGATTTCAATTCATCCATATTCTCACCTAAGGTATCCGCCGTTTTATTTAAATTCTCTACATTCTTCAAAAGCTTAGTCGCAACCTCATTTACCGTTTCGGCACTGGCTGCAGTCTGTTGAATAATTGCGGATATATTTTGTACCGCTTCTACCGCCTTATTGCGCTCGCCGTCAGCTCTCTCGGTGTTTTCTACAATCTCCTTCAACCCGTCAACAAGCTGTCTCATTCCGGTCTGCATTTTTCTGAATACTTCCACAACCTCCTCAACAGCCTCACTCTGCAGGGCTACCATGGATTGCGCCTGACCGGCATTTTTCACACTGTTAAGAGTTTGGGCTGTAATATGATCCACATTGTTACGGATTTCTCCTGCCGCTTCTGCGGAACTATCGGCAAGCTTACGAATTTCTTCCGCCACGACTGCAAAGCCTCTGCCGGCTTCACCTGCTCTTGCCGCCTCAATAGATGCATTCAGCGACAGCAGATTCGTCT
>WFLY01000168.1 GCA_009177215.1 Bacillota bacterium | reverse complement strand
TGGTACGGAAGGGTTTTATATCTTCTGACCGGAACCATCCTCTTCGCTGTGCCCGTCTCCCGGCGGGCCTTTTTCATTCAAGATTTCTCTGTAAGGAGAAATTTCCTATAAAGTAAAAAAGCGGGCAAGCCCGCTTGCGAGATTTGCTTCGCAAACTCGTTATTTCCTATTCAATAAAAAAATAAGCAAGAATGAAAAATTTCATCCTTGCTTCTTCAGCGTAAACGTGGTTGTCACCTTAAATAAATCTCCGTCCAGATCAATGGTAATATTTCCACCCTGCAGTTCCAAAAAGCTCTTGGCAATGGCTAACCCTAAACCGCTCCCTTCTGTATTTCTGGAGACGTCTCCTCTCACAAACCGGTCCGTCAGCTCTTCGGGTTTTACCTGAATCTCCTCGGCGGTAATATTCTTCAGAGTTATCACCACCCTATCATCAATGCGGAAACCATTCACATAGACTCTCGTACCGCCAAGACCATGCTTGGCAATATTGCCGAACAAATTTTCATAAACACGGTAGGTTTTCTGGCTGTCTAACGAAAGAATAATCTTCTCCTCCGTGAGATTCATTCTAAGGTCCAGATTTGCCTCCGTAAGCTTATCACTCATCTCGAAGGCGACCTGCTTTATCAGATTCATAATATCCNCATCNGTAATATGCAGGGAAATACTATGGGAATTTGCTNTGCTTACCTCAAACAAATCCTCAATCAGNACCTTNAANCTGTGAGATTTTCTCTCCAAAATNCCAAGATATTCACGGCNCTGTTCTTCCGTGATATTTTCNTCCTTCATCAGGCCTATATAAGTGATAATGGCTGTCAAAGGCGTTTTTAAATCATGGNAAACATTTGTAATCAGCTNCNCCTTCATGCGTTGGCTTTTGGTTTCGTTCTCCACCGCCTTTCTGAATCCCCTCTGAATCCGGAATATCTGAGGCTTGAAAGGTTCAAAGACCCCTAAATCCTCTATAATGGCAACATTCAGGTTNCACCTNTGCCANCTCGTTNGTAGCTTTAANAANANTACTATATTTCTTCTGTANNTCGCTGATATACNTCCGCAGNACAAAATATAACAAAACAGAATACACTACTGTGATTGCAAAACCGCCAAACCACAGACTGCTGATAATAAATAAAACCACCGCATTTACCAATACAATCTTCAAAATCAGCTTATGAGCGTTCTTCGTCACATCAAAATGAGCAATTGCATCATACATTTTGAGACATTTTCCCTTTATAAAGGGAAAAATCCGATATAGCAGGCAGCGTCTCTTAATATATTTCTTTAACCCCAAAATGCGCAGGGCTCGCAGTTGAATGCCAAGATACCAAATACTAAAAAAGTATATCCAGAGTACAATAATATTTAGGCAGTATGTTAAAAGCAAAGCTGTGCCATAGATCATAAATCCGTTTTCTGTCAAGCTTCTCATATAATTCCCCAAGCAGACATCAGCAGCCATTGACAAGACCTCGGAAACTAATGACAAAATTAACAGCCCTACAGTGGCAAGCACCTCAAAAGGCAAGGCGATATGATTCCATGGAAGCTTTTCCTCCGGCATTTCTCCGATACAGGGCGCAAACAGGGCAAGCAAGCCGATTATCAGTATCATAATCGCTATTATATTGGCAGCGCCTGACTCTACAAACAGGGAATAATCAAATCTGTCAAAATAAACCGAAGTTACAACTATATCGTTTTGGTTATATAAAAGGCTATACTCTTCGCTCATACTCTTTTCCCAAGAGTCTAAGCTGACACAATAAGTAATTTTACAATTTTTAGGCTTAATGAGATTAAAAAAAGAAAAATATGAAATATTTTCTGGATTATACTTTTGAATCATATTGCCAAGCTCATTGTTGCGGATAATCTCATTGGCTATTTTACGAATCTGAGAAATGTCGCTTCCGTTTATTTCATTGTCAATCGCAACATTCCCGACTTCATCGAAAATAAAGCTTATGGCAAAATACTGTTTATCCAGAGAAAAATCTGTATAATCAAAGTTTGAAATAATCTTNCCGGTCTTCAAGTCNTCCACATAATANNCATAATTGGCATTNAAACCTCCGAAACAGGATTCCAAATCCCTNAAATACTCCTTAAACCCATTCTGATAGCGGATAAAGGAAGCCATAACATTCTCATCAATATCATTTGCACTTTCAGTAAACATGTCTGAAAAATATTCCGCCTCTTCCGAAAGGTTTTCATCCCAAATCCATTCATATCCCTCTTTTGGCTGTAAATACAACTCCAGATAGCTCACATCGGTTTCATTTACCTTATTATACAAGTCACGATAAAGCAGGTAATTGCTTTGATAAATCCAGAGCAGATTATTTTCTGTCTCCACAGGGCTGATGTTGTAGTTCTCTACATAAGTGCGGAAATTCCCATATAAAGCCGTGAACGCCAATGAAAAGAATAATGTGATGCAGAACCCCCATATAAGCCACCTATAACTTACGGAGCCTTTTTTCTTTTCAGAACTATTTTGTTCCAAAACTTCTTTTCCCTTTTCCATATCCAACCTTCCCACCATGCCTTCCCTTGTACCCAAAAGCCGCCCCGGACAGAATTTGCACGCAAAACTCAAGCTTTCTGTCACTGCCTGTCAATCTTATAGCCAACGCCCCATACAACCTTTAAATATTTAGGATTTTTAGGGTCAATCTCAATTTTTTCTCTGATATTTCTCACATGGACCATAATGGTATCCGTGTTAATTGCTTTTTCATTCCAAATCCGCTCATAAATCTCATCGGCAGAAAACACCCTGCCCGGATTCTTGATCAGAAGCTGGACAATTTTGAATTCCATGGGCGTCAGCTTTACAGATTCACCGTCCACACTGACCTCCACAGTATCCTCATTCAGCTCCAGCCCCCCGATAGTATAAACATGTTCGCTTTTAAGTTCACCGTTTATTGCAGACAAATACTTTGAATATCTGCGCAAGTGAGAATTTACTCTGGCAATCAGCTCAAGAGGCGTAAACGGCTTGGTAACATAGTCATCTGCACCCATATTTAAACCCATGATTTTATCTACCTCCTCGGACTTTGCCGAGAGCATGATCACCGGAAAGTCATAGTTCATCATGCGTAGCTTCATCAGCATGGTAACACCGTCCATGACCGGCATCATAATATCCACAATCGCCAAATGAATCTCCTCCTGCTCCAATACCTCAAGCCCTATTTTGCCGTTTGCCGCCTGAAAAACCTCATAACCCTGATTTTTCAGATAAATTTCGATTCCCTCCCGGATATCCTTGTCATCTTCTACCACTAAAATATGATATTTGCTTTCCATACAATCCCTCATCCTCACTAAGAAACTGTTCACAAATTATATGACCATTTTGACATACACTCTTGAAGAAATATTCTGCGCAAACCGGCAATTAATTTATGAACAATTCCTAATTGTCTTTCTTTAAATATTACAAAATATTGCAATGACACTATTATAT
>WFLY01000178.1 GCA_009177215.1 Bacillota bacterium | reverse complement strand
GGGTGGCCTTCCGGCCCTTCCTGTTTTCCGAGTACAGGGCCTATCAGCCTTACCCCTGGCGGGTGAAGAAATACTCCGGCTTTGAGTGGGACTGCGTCTGTATGCCCGCGGGGCCAAACGGAGAGTATAAAATTACTGTTCTCACTCAATCTACTACCAAACGATATGCCGATATATTTATATTCCTCAAAGCTGCTTAATATATTAGAAATTGGCAGGGTATAGCCTTATAAAACACAGAGAAAACGTAAATAATTTACATGATTTAATACGACACTCTCTCCTCTGTAAAATCCCAGCTTGCCGCACACGGCAACGGACGCCTTATTTTCCGGTATCACCAATGCCTGAACCCTCTCAAATCCAAGACTTTCCCGTCCATATTCCAGCACAGCCTTGCAAACCTCTGTGGCAAGACCCTGCCCTTGCCATGGAACACCGATAAGAAAACCCAGCTCCGGCTCCTCAAAACCTTCACGGGGAGACAGACCCGCACGCCCAATCACCTCACCTGTATCTTTCTTTATGATTGTCNAGACACCAAAACCGTANAAACCATATTGTTTTTCTATNTAATCCCTAATATATTGCTTNTCTTCCTCTATNTCGGGATACAAATCCTCCATGTNCNTTGTCATTCGGGTATCGCTGTATATTTTGTAAAAAGCTTCCACATCATCCGGCACCGTTTCCCGTACCATGCAGCGCTCCGTCTCTAAAATATTCCATGGAATTCCGTAAAAACGCCGATATACTTGTTCCAGATATTCTCTTTCCGCATTCTCCGGGTTTTCCNANGCATANCGAAANCNGTAAANNTCCTCCCCTCNATNTTCCTCATGCAGAAATACAAGCACTGCTTCCCCNTTCCTGACNAGCTGTAGTGCATATAGCGCGCTATCTGTTATNCANAGTACGCCTTCACCTCCGTTAGCTCCCACAAAGTTTCCCAGCGGCAAATTTTGTTTTTTAACAAATATCAGGGGCATGCTGTATTTTTCCATCTGTTTTTTCAACAAAAAGCAGCTACCTTTTTGTGTTTCGTGTTCAAGCACCGTCATTATCCTTTTTAAATAATACATACTTCACACTTCTCCTCTTTACGAATTGAATAAAATAAGCTAAAATACATTGTATTACATTTTATAGCAGAAAGGAATTTATTATGGCAAAAAATCCGATTGTTACCATTACTATGAAGGGCGGCGATATTATAAAGCTGGAGCTTTATCCTGATGTTGCCCCTATTTCCGTAAACAATTTTATCAGTTTGATTAATAAGCATTTTTATGACGGTCTGATTTTCCACCGAGTCATCAGGGGCTTTATGATTCAGGGCGGCTGTCCTGACGGTACCGGCATGGGTGGCCCCGGCTATAGCATCAAGGGTGAGTTTGCACAGAATGGCGTGGAGAATACCTTAAAGCATACGGAAGGTGTTATCTCAATGGCAAGGGCAATGCATCCCGACTCCGCAGGTTCACAGTTCTTCATTATGCATAAGAATGCGCCTCATCTTGACGGAGGCTATGCCGCCTTTGGCAAGGTCATTGAGGGCATGGATGTGGTAAATAAAATTGCAGAAATCTCAACCGACTACAACGACCGTCCTCTGGAGGATCAGGTTATGGAATCCGTGACTGTAGAAACCTTTGGCGAAAGCTATCCCGAACCGGAAAAATTAGCAGAATAAATTTTTTAAACAGACAAGTACAGTAGCTTAGTACTTGTCTGTTCATATTTTGTTTANAATTCATTTANAATTNTTTNNATTTCANATNACGTTTTAGANATTTCTTTGCACTATACNATAATTGTAAAGTAACTGAACCACAAATAAGCAAACTACAATTAATTGTTTTAATAAATAACTTTTTCATAATAAATGCCAAGGAATCATTTCCTTGGCATCCTCCCTTTTATGGGAATGATTCGTGTCCGTTTCTACGGACACTTTTTTAAGCCTTTCCAACAGAACCGAAAAGCTCCATCTTCTCCTTTACGGTTGCCTTGATTGCCTCTACGCCGGGAGCAAGAAGTTTACGAGGGTCGAAGCCCTTTCCTTCCAAATCCTTGCCTGCCTCGATGTACTTGCGGGTAGCCTCGGCAAAAGCTAACTGACACTCGGTATTTACATTAATCTTTGCAACGCCAAGGTTGATAGCCTTCTTAATCATATCAGCAGGAATGCCTGTACCGCCGTGAAGCACTAAAGGAAGCTCTCCTGTAAGCTGCTGAACAGCANCCAAGGTNTCAAAGCTGNNTCCCTGCCAGTNTTCANGATATTTGCCATGAATATTACCAATGCCTGCTGCCAAGAANTCAACACCCAGATCGGCAATTGCCTTGCACTCCTTAGGGTCTGCGCNCTCACCCATACCTNCAACGCCGTCTTCCTCGCCGCCGATGGAGCCAACCTCTGCCTCAATGGACATTCCCTTACCGTGAGCTGCGGCAACCAGCTCCTTTGTCTTTTCTACGTTCTCTTCAATCGCATAGTGAGAGCCGTCAAACATAATAGATGAGAAGCCTGCCTCAATACACTTGTAGCAGCCTTCAAAGCTACCGTGATCCAAGTGTAATGCTACGGGAACATCAATATCCAAATCCNTCAATAAACCGTTTACCATGNCGACTANTGCATGATANCCGNCCATATACTTGCCGGCGNCTTCAGATACACCTAAAATAACCGGGGATTTACACTCCTTAGCAGTCAAAAGAATCGTCTTGGTCCACTCCAGATTATTGATATTGAACTGACCTACGGCATAATGCCCCGCTTTTGCCTTTTTCAGCATTTCTGTTGCAGATACTAACATTTTGATACCTCCGTTTTGTATTGATAGTTTGTAGTAAACAGTAATAACTTTTTACCCTCTTGTTCAAATATACCACATTCCCATAAAAAAGGAAATATTATCGTTAAAATTTTATCGCATATCTTACATCCTACACTCTTATATCTATTGCCTTATGCAGATTTTTAATATTCACCTGTTTATGGCTGCCGCCGTACTCTCCATCCAAAGTCCACGCAATTGGCTCATCGGATTCCAACGTCAGTTCCGCCGTCCGAAAACAATACATGGCATTGGTATCAATATTCCTGTCAAGCAGCGCCACTATCAAATTATTTAATTCCAAAGGATTTCCGGGAAGCTTTATGAGCATCACCTCAAAAACGCCGTCATCCAGCTTCACATATTTTCCTGCAATACGTTTAAATCCTCCTACCGACATGGAATTGGTAATCATGCCAAAAACAAAATCATCCTCTATCACCTTATCTTCATAGGTGACTCGCATATGATAAGAACGAATTGCCGACAGACGCTTTACACCCTCTAACAGATATGCCATATGCCCTAAAATATTTTTCATATCCTGCCCCGTCTCATAAGATACCTCCGTAAAAAGTCCAAATGCAGCTATATATACAAAAATATCCTGATTGAAGGAACCGATATCACAGGCAAAATCATTGCCTTTCACTGCTTTTTCCGCTGCCTTCAGCATATTTTTCGGAAGGGCAAGGCTTCCGCCAAAATCATTGGTGCTTCCCGTGGGCAGATAACCGATTGGCGTACGAAAGCTGCTTTGCATCATACCCGTAACCACTTCGTCCAAAGTACCGTCACCGCCGCTGCAGACAATCAAATCATATATCGGCTCACGATTTGCTACAAGCTCCATTGCATCCCGATGTTTTTGGGTGGGATGCACGGTAATTTCATATCCCGCTTTTGTAAAAATATCAAGAATGTCTGACAGCTTATTGCGAATCTGAGTTTTACCTGCTTTGGGGTTATATATAAAAAGCATTTTTTTACGCATATGTCACACCTCCCGCNGTTATTGCTTTTCNATAGCNGAAAAAGGCTGGTACAACAGAAAATTCTNTTGTTCCNGCNTTCTNTCAANNATCGNCTTCATTGTTTATCAGNTTTTAAGNTACCTGACCNCTTAAAAATTTCTCAATTCCTTCCACAGCTACCTGCTCATCCTCACCATCTGCGGTGACAAGCAGTTCCTCACCGTTATCCAAACCAAGACTCATCATTCCCATAATGCTCTTGGCATTAACCTTCTTTTCTCCTGACTGAATGTAAATAGTGCTTTCATACTTGCTTGCCTCCTGCACCAGCAGTGCAACAGGTCTTGCCTCCAGCCCATTCTCCAGCTGAATTTGAATGTTCTTCTTTGTCATTGTATTTCCTCCTCTTTTCTTAGGCTCCAGCCTTAGCTCCTAATTCTCTCTGCAAGCTCACGGAGCTTGCGTAATCTGTGATTAACGCCGGATTTTCCCACAGGCGGGCTTAAAAATTCACCCAGCTCCTTTAACGGTACATCCGGATTTTCTAAACGTACCTCCGCAATTTGGCGCAGATTCTCAGGTAAATTATGAAAGCCATAGTGAACTCGAATATATTCGATATCCTCTATCTGTCTGGTTGCGGCATTCACCGTTTTGGTTATGTTAGCCGCTTCGCAGTTTACACGTCTATTGATGGAGTTCCGCATTTCTTTCAGAATCCGAAGATTTTCCAGATTCATAAGAGATACCGGAGCCTCGCAGACATTCAGCAGGTCTACGATTCCCTCTCCCTCTTTTAAATAGACAACGTAATACTTTTTGCGAAGTACAATCTTAGCCTCTATATCAAACTCCTGCATTATACCTTGCAGCTGCTTTGCTTTACCCTCGTGAATACACACAAATTCCAAATGATACCCTTTCTTAGGGTCACTCATGGAGCCGCAGCCAAGAAAAGTTCCTCTTAAGAATGCTCTCTGACAGCAGGAATTTTTAATAAGCAATGGATTTACAGGCTCTTCCGGGTTGCCGATTTTGGATAACAGCTCCTGCATTTGCTCCCTGCTTATTGACACATCAGTCTCTATATTATATGTTTTTTTTAATAATGTAAAGCCTTTTCTCACAACAGCTTCATTTTCTGTCTGAAATCCTATGGTATAATTGCCGGCTTCATCCTTGCCATATTGTCCGCAGCCGCTCATAATTGCAGCTAATTCTGCCAACTGGCAATGCCTCGCGGGGCTGATTTTCTTTGCCAGCTCATCCTTTACTTCACTCGAAAAAGACATACCTTTCTAACTCCCCTATGCGGAAACATCTCTGTGGTAAAGCTTCATTCCATAATTTCCCTGATTCTTCATTCGATTATATAAAGCATTTGCCAATGTTACGCTTCTGTGCTTGCCGCCGGTACAGCCGATAGCCACTACCAGACGGTACTTTCCCTCCTTCACATAATTAGGAATCAGAAATTGTATCATATCCGTCAGCTTATCCAAAAAGCACTCTGCCTCTTCAAATTTCATGACATAGTCCTGCACTTCTTTGTCATTACCAGTCTTACTTTTCAGCTCATCAATATAAAACGGATTCGGCAAAAAGCGCACGTCAAAAACCAAATCCGCATCCGCCGGAATCCCGTTTTTAAAACCAAAAGACATCACCGTGACCATAAGACTGTTATATGCTTCATTCTTTACAAAAATGCGGTGTAGCTCCTCTTTTAATTCTCTTGTCAGAAGATTAGAGGTNTCAATGATATAGTCGGCACTCCTTCGGATNTTCTCCAAAATNTTCCGTTCCTTACGAATCCCNTCCTCCACTCTTCCGCCNGACTCCAGAGGATGTACACGCCTTGTCTCTTTATAACGCTTGATCAAGGCAGGCTCGTCCGAATCCATAAACAGAATTTCAAACTTATAACCGTTATTTTTTAAATTCTCCAAAATGCGCGTAGCATCCTCAAAGGACTGGTCTGCGCGCACATCAAGCCCCAGCGCCACCTTGCTGATTTCGCTGTTAGGCATTGCAATCAACTCTACAAATTTTTCTATAAGGGATACCGGAAGATTATCTACGCAATAAAATCCGGCATCCTCCAGCAGCTTAAGCGCAGTTCTCTTTCCGCCTCCGCTCATACCCGTTACTACTACAAATCTCATAAACACCTCATTTGTCTAAAAACGTCCTAAAAATACAACCTCCGGCTCCAGCCTGACATGAAATTTATCCTCAACGCAGGCTTGAACCTCAACTATCACCTGCATAACGTCCGATGCCGTTGCATTCTCTTTATTTACTACAAAACCGCAATGCTTCTCAGACACCTGTGCTCCGCCGATTTGTAAGCCCTTAAGCCCTGCCTTCATAATCAACTCTCCCGCAAAATATCCCTCCGGGCGCTTAAAGGTGCTGCCTGCACTGGGATATTCCAAAGGCTGTTTCTCCCTTCTCTTTGCCGCAAGCTCTTCCATCTTTGCCTTGATATCCGGGGCATTACCCTGCCGAAGCTCAAACACAACCTCCGTCACGATAAAGGGCTGATTCCTGATAGTGCTGAAACGATAACCAAATTCCATGGTCTCATTGTCCAGCTCTAAAAGCTCACCTTCCTTATTTAGTACCGTCACACGGCTTACCACCTGACTCATTTCACCGCCGTAAGCGCCTGCATTCATTACTACACCGCCGCCTACCGTGCCGGGAATTCCCGATGCGAACTCCAAGCCCGTCAGGCTATGCTCCAAAGCGGCTCTCGCAACCAAAGACAGCTGCGCTCCCGCTTGCGCCACAATACGGCTGCCTTCCACACGAATATCACTCATACTGCTGCCTATTTGCAGTACTATGCCTTTATACCCCGCATCACTCACCAAAAGATTGCTTCCGTTCCCCAGAACTACAAAAGGAACCTCCACCATTTGAAGGTAACGCTGTACCTTTTGCAGCTGTCCGGTATTTTCCAGCTCTACCAGACAATCTGCCGGTCCTCCGACCCGAAAGGTAGTATGCGCAGACATGGGCTCCTGTAGACGGATATTGCCCTCAGGCACATAGCCCTTTAATGCTTTTATTACTGCTCCACTAATCATTCTCTACAGCTTCCCGCAAAATTAGAAGCCATTGCTCTCACAACAACCTGCCAATTTTTTCCTTTACTTAATTTTACAATCTACCGAAGAACTCTGAAGGTATCCCCTGCAAAGCTGCCTCGAAAACTTCACTATTACTATTTTATTAGCCGCCTTGCCCTAATATGACAAACGCTATCGCAGAATCAAACCTGCCGCACCGTAAATTCCGGCGTCATTTCCCAGTGTTGCAAGCGTAAACTTTGCCCCCCTGCATGCCGAAAACACATATTTCCGGAATGCCGGTTCAATGTAAGACAGTAGAATTTCGCCCGCTCTGGACACACCGCCGCCGATTACAAAAGCCTCGGGATTTACCACATCTGCCACTGCGGCAAGACCTTTTCCCAAATAGTTCCCAAACTGCTCTGCAATTTCAATTGCCACGGCATCCTGCGCCTTCACAGCGTCAAATACCGTCTTTGCGGTAAGCTCTCCCTCCCGCAAAACACTGGGAGAAGCATCCTTTTCCAATCGTCTTTTTGCCAGCCGCACTATCCCCGTAGCGGAAGCATATTGTTCCAGACAGCCTCTGTTTGCACAGCCGCACTGCTCCGGCTCGTCATCCTCAATATGGATATGACCGNTTTCNCCGGCTCCGCCCNCGGCACCGTTCAGTNTCCTGCCGTTTANGATANTCCCGCCGCCTACACCGGTTCCCAAAGTCACGGCCACAATATTTTGATATCCCTTGCCGCCGCCCTGCCACATCTCACCATAAGCCGCCACATTGGCGTCATTTGCCGATTTTACCGGCAGATTCAGATAACCCTTCAGGGTCTCTGACAGATTAAATACACCCCAGCCCAAATTCACGGCGCCGTTTACCATAACGCCTTCATCGTCCACTGCGCCCGGCGCGCCCACGCCTACACCCAGTATCTCCTCCGGTGAAATGCGCTTTTCTCGCATCTTGGCACTGATACTGTCGGCAATGTGAGGCAGGATTGCCGAACCGTTATTGTCCTTTACGGTGGGGATTTCCCATTTATCCAACACCTGCGCTTCCTTATCAAACAGCCCCAGCTTTACCGTTGTGCCGCCTATATCCACCCCAAATGCATATTTTCCCATATCAGATTTATTCATCTTTGCTCCCCTCTGCGCGCTATGGCGCACACTCAAATCAGGGAAGTTGAATATTTTATTCAACCTCTTCCTCTTCTTCTCTCCTCTTAGCTAAAGAATTCTGAACACGGGTATAAAGCTCTTGTGCCGCATTATAACCCATTTTCTTCTGACGGTGGTTTACCGCCGCAGACTCACAGATAATCGCAAGATTCCGACCCGGACGTATAGGAATATTATGACACACTATTTTATTGCCCAAATATTCCGTATAATTCTCCTCCAGACCTAATCTGNCATATTCCTTATCNTNATCCCAGTCCNCCAANCGGATTACTAAGNCGATATTCTGTGTATCNNTTACGGAGGATGCGCNGAACAATGCCTTTACATCTACGATGCCGATTCCTCGAAGCTCGATAAAGTGCTTCGTGATATCGGGTGCCGTACCAATCAGGGTATCATCGCTTACCTTTCTAAGCTCCACCACATCGTCCGTTACCAGACGATGACCGCGCTTTATCAGCTCCAAAGCCGCCTCGGATTTACCGATTCCGCTCTCGCCCGTAATCAGCACACCCTCGCCGTATACGTCCACCAATACACCATGTACGGAAATACAAGGCGCCAGTTTCACATTCAGCCAGCGGATTATCTCAGCCATAAACGCGGAGGTTGACTTCTTCGTAGACAGCACCGGAACATTATGTTTGACGGCAATTTCCAAAAAAATTGCGTCCGGCTTTAACTCACGACAAAATACAATACAGGGAATATCGTAGGACATAAGCTCCTCGAATACCTCCCTCTTTCTGTCGTCATTCAGACCCTCCATATAAGTATATTCTACAAAACCAATGATTTGTAAACGTGTTGCGTCAAAATGTTCAAAATAACCTGCTATCTGCAAAGCAGGACGGTTGATATCCGGCTGTGTAACGCGGATTTTGCGCACGTCAATCTCCGGAGTCAGATTTTCCAGTTTCATCTTTTCAATCACATGGGTTAAACTTACACTTGCCATATTTACCTCGTTTCTGCGCTGCTTTACATTCGATTTTTCCGAATGTGCGCTTAAAAGTCTTAAATACACTACAGACGCAAGCCTTGGCTTTTACCTGCCATTTTGAAGCCCTTCCGTATCATCGTCTGCAATATGCCTTGACTTTGATTGTATCACAGGCTTTTCGTGTTGGGAAGAGATTGACTTGAAAAAAACGCCACAATCTCCTGCGCAGTGCGTTCGTTCATTTCGGGAATTTCCAAAAGCTGCTCTATCGTCGCATTCTTAATTTCTTCCAATGATTTAAAATGTCTCATTAATGCCTTTCTGCGCGCCGGACCCACGCCCGGTATATCGTCCAACACCGATTTTACCTGAGATTTACTTCTAAGGGAACGATGATACTNAATGGCAAAGCGGTGCGCCTCGTCCTGANTCCGGGTAATCAGTTTAAAACCTTCGGANNGAGTGTCAATGGGAAGCTCTACATTTTGAAAATAAAGTCCTCTNGNTCTGTGATTGTCGTCCTTTACCATGCCGCATACGGGAATATCAATATGCAGCTCCTCAAGCACAGACAGAGCAATATTCACCTGTCCTCGTCCGCCGTCCATCAAAAGCAAATCGGGAAATTTGGTAAAACTTCCATATTCCTCGTCTATCTGCTTTTCCTTAAGCTCCTTACTCTCCTCCATACCATGCAGAAAGCGTCTGGTAAGAACCTCTCTCATGCAGGCGTAATCGTCCGGACCGGACACGCTCTTGATTCTGAATTTCCGGTAATCGCTGCGCTTGGGCTTTCCCTTTTCGTAAACTACCATAGAACCCACATTTTCAAAGCCGTTAATATTGGAAATATCAAATGCCTCCATGCGGTCGATGTGACCCATTCCCAAAAGTCCGGCAATCTCCTTGACTGCGCCGATAGTCCTGCCCTCTTCTCTCTTTAACTTCTCCCTGTCCTGACTTAAAATCAGCTTGGCATTCTGTGCGGCAAGCTCCACCAGCTTTTCCTTTGAGCCGATTTTGGGCACACGCAAATATACCCTGCCGCCTCTCCTCTCGCTGAGCCACTTCTCAATCAACTCTCCGTCCTCGATTTCATATTGCAGCATAAGCTCTCTGGGAATAAAGGGGGTTCCCGCATAAAACTGCTTTACAAAATCCTGTAAAATCCCGGGGTTATTGTTTTCCGACACATTTGTCATATAGTAATGCTCCCTGCCGATAAGCTTACCGTCTCTTACAAAGAACACCTGCACCACTGCCTCAGTCTCGTCCTGATACAGGCCAATCACATCCTTGTCCTCGTGGTCGCTGTCCGTAATCTTCTGCTTTTGTGATACCTGCTTTACACTATTATACAAATCACGGATTCTTGCAGCCTCCTCAAATTCCAGCTGCTCCGCCGCCACATTCATTTGCTGCTCCAAATCTTTTAATATCATGTTATAGTTTCCGTTCAAAAATTCCAGCGCATTCGCCACTTGCCCCCGATACTGCTCCTTATCCACATAACCCTGACAGGGCGCAAGGCATTGCTTGATATGATAATTTAAGCAGGGGCGCTCAATACCCATATCCCGGGGCAGGCTGCGGTTACAGGTGCGAAGCTGATAGAGCTTATTTAACAGTTCTATGGTATCCTTCACTGCCGCCGCACTCGTGTAGGGTCCGAAATATTTGGACTTATCCTTTTTCATAGTGCGGGAAAAAAGAATGCGAGGATACTCCTCCCCCAGCGTCACCTTGATATAGGGGTAGGTTTTGTCATCCTTAAGCAGAGTATTATATTTCGGGGAATGCTCCTTAATAAGATTATTCTCCAACACAAGAGCCTCCAGCTCCGAATCGGTAACAATATATTCAAAACGTGCGATCAAGGACACCATTTTGTCTATTGCCGGGCCACGACCGATATTCTCTCGAAAATAAGAACGCACACGATTGTGTAGATTAATCGCCTTACCCACATATAAAATGACATCCTTGTCATCTCTCATAATATAAACTCCCGGCTTATTGGGAAGCTTTTTTAATTCTTCTTCAAAATTGAACATGGCAACTCCTTTGATTCTACGCACAAGCAGTATAGTTTGTAGTTTCATGTGCTTACAAATGCTATGGGCGATTGTCTGAGGATAGTATATCATTTTTTGAGGGAAAAGAACAGTCAGCAAAAAATATAAGCGGTCATGTTCCTCGCAGAACCGACCGCTTTTTTTCTCAATAATTATATTGTTTATTCCAATTTCCCATTAGAGAAACGTCCTCTTGATGAATCATCCTTAGGAGGCTCCTGATACCGAAGATACGGGGGCAGCTCTTTCTGCTTCTCCTGTTCTTCATCACCCGAGGGGGTTGATTCTATGCCATCATTGGCGCTTCCTGCTGAATCGGCATCGGCGCTCTCAGGTTGTTCATTATCCTGCTTTCCCTCTGCCTTTCCATCCACGGGCTTCTTTTCTTCTTCCTTCTTCTCACCCTCAGACTTTTTATCTTCCTCGTCCTTCTTCTCAGGCTCGGGCAAACCCTTTTCCTTGCGGAATATCTCCATAAATTCCTTGCCGGTGATAGTCTCCTTCTCAATCAAAAACTGTGCAAGCTTATCCATAAGCTCACGGTTCTCACGAAGCAGGGAAAGCGCTTTCTCATAGCTCTCCTTGATAATTGCTACTACCTCCGAATCAATTTCCGCAGCAGTCTCATCACTGCAGTTGAGAGCAGCCCTGCCGTCTAAATACTGGCTTTCCACTGTGGCAAGACCTACCAGTCCAAACTTCTTACTCATACCATATCGGGTGACCATGGAACGGGCAATCTCCGTTGCTTTCTCTATATCATTTGCCGCTCCCGTAGTAACCGTTTCAAAAACCACTTCCTCTGCGGCGCGTCCGCCTACCAGACTAACCAGCATATCACGAAGCTCTGCTTCCGTATTTAAATACTTCTCTTCCTCGGGCACATGCATTACATAGCCCAGCGCACCCATGGTACGGGGTACAATGGTAATCTTCTGGACCGGCTCGGAATTTTTCTGCAGTGCGCTGATCAGCGCATGACCCACCTCATGATAGGAGACAATCTTGCGCTCCTCCTTGCTCATGATACGGTCCTTTTTCTCTTTACCCACAAGCACCTGCTCCACCGCATTAAACAAATCCTGCTGGCACACATATTCCCTACCCTCTTTTACGGCATTGATGGCAGCCTCGTTAATCATGTTCGCCAAATCGGAACCCACCGCTCCGCTGGTGGCAAGTGCAATCGCATCCAAATCTACGGTTTCGTCCATTTTTACATCCTTGGAATGTACCCTAAGAATCTCCACACGCCCTTTTAAATCCGGTTTATCCACAATTATACGCCTGTCAAAACGACCCGGGCGCAACAGCGCCTTATCCAAAATCTCAGGGCGGTTGGTTGCCGCCAGAATCAAAATACCCTTAGAACTGTCAAAACCGTCCATCTCGGAAAGGAGCTGATTCAAGGTCTGCTCACGCTCCTCGTTACCGCCGCCGTATTTGGAATCGCGGCTGCGGCCGATAGCGTCAATCTCATCTATAAATATGATACACGGTGCATTCTTGGTAGCTTCCTTAAATAAGTCGCGCACACGGCTGGCGCCCACGCCAACATACAATTCAATAAAATCCGAACCCGTCAGAGAAAAGAACGGCACGTGCGCTTCGCCCGCAACAGCTCTGGCAAGAAGGGTCTTACCTGTTCCGGGAGGACCCACAAGCAAAGCGCCCTTNGGCAGCNTCGCCCCGNTTCTGGAATATTTCCNNNGATTGNNAAGGAAATCAACCACCTCAACCAAGGATTCCTTTNCCNNGTCCTCNCCTGCNACATCCTTAAAGGTAACTCCTGTCNCNTTNTNNACATAAACCTTGGCGTTGCTCTTGCCCNCGCCNATAGGACCGCCGCCACCGCNCATTTTGCGAAAAAAGAAGCCNAACAATACCNATATTAATACCACGGGCAATATCACCGTCAACAGAATTTCAATCNAAAAGCTTGANTTATTGGACACTACACGCTTTCCTACAACCTGATGCTCCTCCAGACNCGCCGTANGTNTATCCAGATTTTCCATTAGCTTGGTATAATATGTTCGGTTAGATTGCTGGATCTGTGCCCAAAACGGGTTATTTACAACCGTCTCTGTGGAGGTTCCCTCCTTATTCTCACTTTTTAGAGTAACCTTCACTTCCACACTTTCGAGATTCACTTCAACGGACTCCACTCTGTCCGCCTCCAAATCCTGCAAAAATGTGGTATATTCCTTAGTCTCCTTTTCACCGGAAATCCCAAACAGCGTATTATAAAACATGAATGCCAAAAGTATCGTACCCAGCACTGCCAAAATCATCATCATCGGACTTGGCTTTTTGGGCGGCTGATTACCGTTGCCATTGTTACGTTGATTCATTTGATTGTCCATAATAGCTCCATTTCTTTCTTAACATTGTGCAACAACTCGGCTGCGCCATTCATACTGCGCAGTCATTCTGCATGACCGAACCGTTACACATTGTATTATAGTGTAAACAATCTGCCTGAGAAATAATCATTACAGCAGGTAACATGTCATCATAACTGAGAACAAGTCTATTATATTATAGAGATTACAGAATGATAAATCAATAGAATAAATGTGAAAAAAAAGCGTTTTCTATAAAAGTTTTCTTAAATTACGGAACATTTCCCATTGATTTTAAAGCGTTTTTTTTGTATGATACAAGGTGTATGTGTTTTATGACGGAATGCTTTAAAAAGGATTGGAGTACAAAATGAGTGCAATCGGCTTCGATAACGACAAATATCTAAAGATGCAGTCTGAAAAAATCAAGGAAAGAATATCAACCTTTGGCGGCAAGCTGTATTTGGAATTCGGCGGCAAGCTTTTCGATGATTATCATGCCTCCAGAGTATTGCCTGGCTTTAAGCCTGACAGCAAGATTAACATGCTGGTTCAGCTGAAAGAACATGCCGAAATTGTCATTGTTATTAACGCCGCGGACATAGAGAAAAATAAGGTTCGTTCCGATTTGGGCATAACCTATGACGTGGACGTTCTGCGGCTCATTGACGCATTCAGGGGATATGGCTTATATGTGGGAAGTGTGTGCCTGACCCAATTTGCAGGACAACCCAGCGCCATAGCCTATCAGAAAAAGCTGGAATCCTTGGGAATGAAGGTCTACCGCCATTACCCTATTATCGGTTATCCCTCCAATATCCCTCTGATTGTAAGCGACGAGGGTTACGGCAAAAATGACTACATAGAAACCTCCCGCTCCCTTGTAGTGATCACAGCGCCCGGACCGGGCAGCGGAAAAATGGCAACCTGTCTTTCCCAGCTCTATCACGAATATAAAAGAGGCATTCAAGCAGGTTATGCAAAATATGAAACCTTTCCCATTTGGAATCTTCCTCTGAATCATCCCGTCAATCTAGCCTACGAGGCGGCAACGGCAGATTTAAATGATGTAAATATGATTGACCCTTTCCATTTGGATGCTTATGGTGAAACTACCGTGAACTATAACCGGGATGTGGAAATTTTCCCTGTCCTGCGTGCCATATTTGAGAAAATCATGGGCGAATCACCTTACAAGTCGCCTACCGACATGGGCGTAAATATGGCGGGCTTCGGAATCATTGATGACGAGAATACCAGAAAAGCTTCTAAGCAGGAAATTATCCGCAGATATTACAACACCCTCTGTCAAAAGCGGCAGGGCGATGCGGACGATGAACAGGTTTTGAAAATAGAGCTTCTGATGAAACAGGCGGAAATCACAATAAATGACAGACCCGTCATAAGCGCTGCTAAGGTAAAGGCAGAGGCAACGGGAGAACCGGCAACAGCTATGGAGCTTCCTGACGGAAGCATCATCACCGGCAAGACAAGCGAGCTTTTAGGTTCCTCCTCCGCAATGCTTTTAAACGCACTAAAGACATTGGCGGGAATTGAGGACGAGATACAGCTGATTTCCCCCACCACCATCGGACCTATCCAGAATTTGAAGGTAACACATCTGGGAAACAGTAATCCGCGCTTACATACGGACGAGGTACTGATTGCACTTTCCATTTGCGCTGCGACGGACGACACGGCAAAACGAGCCATGGAGCAATTACAGAATCTGAGAGGCTCCGAAGTANATTCCAGTNTTATTTTATCTCAGGTCGATATGANNGTGCTACGCCGGCTTGGTGTAAATNTAACATGTGANCCTAATTATCAATCACAAAAATTATATCATAGGTAACTTTGAGCAAAGAAGCTCCCTTTTGGGGGCTTTTTGCTTTTTATATTCTATAAAAATTATTCTCAAGGAGGATTATTATGGCAGTAAAATATGTATTTGTAACAGGCGGTGTCGTCTCCGGTCTCGGTAAGGGAATTACCGCCGCATCCTTAGGCAGACTGTTAAAGGCACGGGGCTTCAAAGTAACCATGCAGAAATTTGACCCCTATATCAATATTGACCCCGGCACCATGAATCCCATCCAGCACGGCGAGGTTTTTGTCACTGACGACGGTGCTGAGACAGATTTGGATTTAGGACACTATGAGCGTTTTATCGACGAGAGCCTTGACAAAAACTCTAATGTAACAACCGGAAAGGTTTACTGGTCCGTCCTGCAGAAGGAACGCCGGGGGGATTACGGCGGCGGTACCGTGCAGGTTATTCCTCACATTACCAATGAAATCAAAAGCCGCTTTTATCGCAATCTTACCGATTCCGAAACCCATATTGCAATTATTGAAGTGGGCGGCACGGTAGGTGATATTGAAAGTCAGCCTTTTTTGGAATCCATCCGCCAATTTCAGCACGAGGTAGGACACGATAATGCCATTTTAATTCATGTAACCCTGATTCCTTATCTGAGCGCTTCCGGCGAACTGAAAACTAAGCCCACTCAGGCGAGCGTCAAGGATTTACAGGGTATGGGAATCTGGCCCGATATTATCGTGTGCCGCAGTGAACACCCGCTGGATCAGAGCATCAAGGAAAAAATTGCCCTGTTTTGTAATGTGCCCAGCGACCGTGTGTTACAGAATTTGGACGTGGAATATCTGTACGAAGCTCCCCTTGCCATGGAAAAGGAACATCTTGCTCAAGTAGCGTGTGAATGTCTGCATCTGGATTGCCCTCAACCGGATTTGACAGATTGGACAAGCATGGTAAACGATTTAAAGCATCCCACAGATGAAGTGAAAGTAGCTCTTGTTGGAAAATATGTCTCCCTGCATGACGCTTACATCAGCGTGGTAGAAGCATTGAAGCATGGCGGAATTTCCAATCATGCCACCGTCAGCATTAAATGGATTGATTCCGAAACCGTAACGCCTGAAAATGTGGAGGAGCTTTTAGATGACTGTCAGGGTGTTCTGGTACCCGGCGGCTTCGGTTCTCGGGGCATTGAGGGCAAAATACTCGCCATTCATTATGCCCGCACTCACAAAAAGCCATTCCTTGGTTTATGTCTCGGTATGCAGCTTACCATAGTGGAATATGCCCGCTATGTACTTGGCTATAACGACGCCCACAGCATTGAACTGAATCCCGGCACCACCCATCCCGTTATCGCATTATTGCCTGACCAGAACGGAGTGGAGAATATCGGCGGCACCTTGAGGCTTGGTGCCTATCCCTGTGTGCTTGATAAGAATTCTAAGGCATTTAAGCTTTACGGCGAAGAGACTATTTATGAAAGGCATCGCCACCGCTACGAGGTGAATAATGATTATCGTGCCGCCTTGACCGGGCACGGTCTTCGTCTCTCCGGAATATCCCCCGACGGCCGCATTGTGGAAATGTGCGAGCTGCCCTTCTCCGCCTATGGCTTCGCAAAGCGTTCTTCCCGCCTGTCTTCCCGCGTCTACGTTATCCGATACGATAATGCTTGCAACCAAATCTTTGTTGGTAACGGGCGAATCTATGTTGATTACGGGGATGCCGGCGCGTTCGCATTCTACCAATGCGGGCTCGATACCTTCGGAATCAATCGGGTCTACTATAAGCACGTCGATTCCTCTGGCTATCATTTCGCTTATCTGCTGAACCTGCGTTGAAATATCATTTGCCGGGTCG
>WFLY01000262.1 GCA_009177215.1 Bacillota bacterium | reverse complement strand
TATAATGTAATAATATAATTATTATAAAATTTCTATAAGGAGAACACAAATGAAAGCATACGAGATTGCAGAAAATATTTATGAGGTAGGGGCCGTAGACTGGAATATCCGCAATTTTCACGGCTATGAAACTCCCTCCGGCACCTCCTACAACGCTTATCTGATATTAGATGAAAAGGTAACGCTGATCGACACGGTCAAAGCGCCTTTTACTCAAGAGCTTATCGACCATATCAGTGCCGTTATTGCTCCCGAAAAAATAGATATTATTATATCCAACCATGTGGAACCGGATCACTCCGGCGGCCTGCCCGCTATGCGCGCCTTATGTCCTAACGCCGAAATTTACACTATCGCCATTTCCGGAGAGAAGGGGCTTACTGCCTATTATGGCAATTTAAACGTAAAGACTGTAAAAAGCGGAGAAAGCTTATCCTTAGGCAGGCGTACCCTCCAGTTTGTGGCAACGCCCATGCTGCACTGGCCCGACAATATGGTTACCTATTGCCCTGAGGACAAAATACTTTTTTCAAACGATGCCTTTGGTCAGCATCTTGCCACAACTGCTCTTTTTGATGAGGAGGTAGATCTTTCCCTCGCTCTCTATGAGGCAAAGCGCTATTATGCTAATATTGTCATGTGCTACGGTCGTCAGGCACGCAAAGCATGGGAGACAGTATGCGGCTTATCTCCCGCCATCATAGCTCCCAGCCATGGCGTCATCTGGAGAAAGCACATTTCCGATATTTTGGACGCTTATGATAAGTGGAGCGAGAATGCTCCTAAGTCAGATGCTATTGTTATTTTTGACAGCATGTGGCATTCCACTGAAATGATGGCACAGACAATTGTTGATGCTTTCCGTGAAAACGGTATTGCCTCCAAGCTTTATGATTTAAAGGGTACACACCCTTCCCATATTGTACCGGAGGTACTAACCAGTAAATATATTGCTGTAGGTTCACCCACCTTAAACAACCAAATGCTCCCTTCCGTTGCCGCCTTTCTATGCTATTTGAAGGGGCTTTCACCCAAGGATAGAGAAGCCTTTGCTTTCGGTTCCTACGGCTGGGGCGGACAGAGCGTCGGTCTTGTGGAAAAGGAATTGCAGGAATGCGGTTTTCATATTTGCATGGAGGGTGCAAAGATTAATTATCGCCCTACTAAAGAGACTCTTACCGATTTACACAAAAAAATCACAGATATGTTACATGCAGGGGCTGCTTTATAGCGACCTCTGTTTATATGTTAATCATTAATATTTCGCCTTTGCTGCTACGAGCATTACCACAATTCGACTGCTTTATTTCTGGCTTTTTAGGTCACCTTTCTATATAAAATACTCTATTTATAATAAAATATTGTTGAACATTAAAAGAATTCATTGCTAAAGTGTNTGAAAAATGGTAATATATAAGCANACTATTCCTCACTTTAGAAGNGAGCTTCAAACGATGAAATTATCAAAANAAAATAACACAACTACTGCAAATAATGCAGAATTTCAAAGACTCTATGAAAATGAAAAGAGAATGGCAGACACAGCAAAGGAGCTTTTGGACACCGTTGCTTCTCTTAGTTCTTTTGACGTAGAGCTTGCACACATTTCCCAGAACTTGATGGATTATGCCGGCAATCTAGCCGATTTAAGCACTTCCAATCTTGCTATTATTGAGGAAACCACTGCCAGCATGAATGAAGCAAATGAGTCCATTGATTCCGTAAACACCATTTTAAGTGAAATTTCTGAGGAATCAAATGCTCTTTTGGCTAAAAATCAAAATGGTCAGGATTTACTTGTAGAGGTAATAAAACTGAAGGACGAGGTTGTTGCAGACACCAATGACGCCAATGTCAAAATCAATCAGCTTGCCGAACTTGCGGTAGAAATTGACAAGATTGTGGAAAGTGTACAAGGTATCGCAAGCCAAACCAATCTTTTAGCGCTCAATGCCGCTATTGAGGCTGCAAGAGCCGGAGAACACGGACGTGGTTTTGCCGTTGTAGCCGAAGAAGTTCGTAAGCTTGCCGATGATACCAANGAAAACTTAAGCGGTATGGGCAACTTTGTACAGCNTATTCGCGCTGCCGCAATGGAAGGTACCGAAAGTATGCAGCGTACCATAGAATCCACCNANCAGATNAACNGTAAAATGGCATTGNTGACAGACNCCATTGAAGGTAATGTATCTCAACTTACTAAGGTAGTATCTGATATAAACAATATTAATGTCTCCATTCAGGGCGTTAAAAATGCAGCACAAGNCATTAGTGCAGCAANGGAAAGCTCCAGTGAAAATGCCAAGACACTTTCTAAAATGGCAAAGAATATCCATGATGATTCCGCTCAGAGTGTTACCTTTACCAAGNCAGNTTCCGAAATTGACGACAAACTCTCCGGTATTACCGCAACANCTTACGCCGGTTTANCCACAGGCAATCACGCTCTCTCCAATGCAGATTTTAATGAATCCTTAAACAAGGCACAGCTTTCTCATCAAAGCTGGATGGAAAACCTCAAGAAAATTGTGGAAGAAAATACCATACTTCCCCTGCAAACACATTCCACTAAGTGCGCTTTTGGTCATTTCTATTATGCCCTTCCCGTATCCAATGCGCTGATTAATACTCAATGGCAGCAAATCGCACCTCTCCACAAAGATTTGCACGATACCGGAGCCGAAGTAATCGAGGCAGTCAGGGTTGGGAACATAGAGAAGGCTGAAATTCTTTGTCAAAAGGCTGAAAACTTTTCAACACAAATCATAGACTTGATGAAGGCTATCAGTGTCAAGGTAGATCAAATGACTCAAAATAATCAAAAAGTGTTTTAGTAAAGTAAATACATATCAATAAAGAAAGCTATCAAAAACTAAACTATGTTCTTGATAGCTTTCTTTATTAATATTCCCCGAGGCCAAATCGTCAAAAAACCTTAAATATCTTTCCTCACCATTCCACTTCTGTTGTTTTACCGGCAAGGACATACCCATGNCCGTTCTGAGCAGGATAATAGTCAATGTCACAGNTCCCACNTCTTCCTCTTCAAAGTGTCCTCNCAACGAAATTCCNCCAATCTCCTCAAAATTGTTCATAATTTTGTTNCATNTCATTTTATTTGCCAAATTAATGTCTTTTTTGTCTGTTTATACAAAAGGTAAAAACCCTATTACTAATCAGCAATTTTTAAACATTGTCTCAACAAGCCGAGCTATGAAAAGCAGTACAGAGAATTTTAAAAACAAGAAACCCGCCCAAACAAAACTAAGGGCGAGTTCCTTCATAATAATGCAGGTAGCCGGACTTGAACCGGCACGGAGTTGCCCCCGAGAGATTTTAAGTCTCTTGTGTCTGCCTATTCCACCATACCTGCTTAGAATATACAAATTCGTTTCTTTTTCGCTATACTCCATGTTACTACGAATTTCTAAAAAAGATATCTTATAAGCCTGTTACAATATTTAAATGGGGCCTATAGGGCTCGAACCTATGACCCTCTGCTTGTAAGGCAGATGCTCTCCCAGCTGAGCTAAGACCCCAAAACGACCCAGATCGGACTCGAACCGACGACCTTCGCCGTGAC
>WFLY01000019.1 GCA_009177215.1 Bacillota bacterium | reverse complement strand
ATCCCATGTTCATGTAGGGTGTGAAGAGGACATAAGAATTCCTATAGATATAATATTATATCCTTCAGCATTTGTTAAAATAAGTTTGCAATATTTTTATTATGATAAGTGGAAGGATAAAAGAGAACACGGTAGTTCTAAGGATTGTTTTATTGGAAAAGCAGAGAAAAAAATAATAGATGAACAATATTTTGGGTTTGATGAAAAGAAAATCCCATATATTAGTTTACAGTCATCATAACCAATACGATATTTATAACAAAGCAGAGGAGAAAATTGAATTTGAGTAGATTAGAAAAGGGAATAATGTTAATAATCATTTTATATGTTATTATTTCCGTGATAAATTACGTTTTCATTACCACAGTGGCAGATATGATTGTAATGGGAATTTATTTCCCCAAATATCAATTACAATGTAAAATGAACAATTTTATTATTACGAAGGACAATATAATTTCATTTCAATCAGGAAATGAGTGCGCTGCATATTCATCCGCCTATGTTATGCGGCATTTGGGACTGGAGGCAGACGGAAATGAAATTTATAACATAATGACTGGCAAATTGAAAGACGGTTGTGTTTATCCAAAAGGGATTCTTAATTTATTTCCTAAATATGGTTTACATATAAAATATTGCAGGGGAAACCTGAATTCCCTAAAAAACGAAATCAGCAAGGGAAATCCGGTTATTGTCATGATAAGGACATATGCGGATAAAAGCTGGCTGCATTATGTGCCGGTAGTCGGATACGATGAAAACAATATATTTATAGCCGAATCTTTAAAAGAACTCGTTAATTGTAACGAAAAATATTATAATAGAACAGTGGAAAATTCTGAATTTAAAAAGCTATGGAACACCTGTATGCTTAAAATGCCATTATATAAAAATACATATATGTTAATTTCCAATAATTAAGAAATGTATCAGTATTTAGTGGGATTCCGGAAAATAGCAGTGAGAACAATTTTTTGAGCAGAAACAGGAGGCATTTATATGAGACTTTTTCATGTTAGTGAACAAAATGATATTATGGAATTTGAANCGAGAATTTCCGATAGAAATGATTTGGATAAAACAGNGGNGTTGGTGTGGGCAATATACTCCTATTATATTATGNCGGGGGTTCCTANGGTCAAGCGNTATNTCGATTCGGAAAACGAAGAGTTGTATCAAGGACNTGATGNGACGGCAAGTGANTTTTTCTCAAAAAGNGGATATGTACATGTATGGAACTGTAACTGCTTTGATATGAGATTGTCGTTGGGGCATTTTGCNAAAGNGGGCTTCCAGGTAGGAGATACCATTGAGGATGAATACTTAGGTTTTGGAAGTATTGGCTGTACAACGGTCAGGAATGCATATCAGGGAAGACATATTGCGGTAAATTTGGTCATTATCGGAACCGGATACCTGAAAGAGATAGGGATGATGGAAGCGATGAAAAGACCAACACCACAGTGGATATCATGAAGTGCGCCATAGACTGGTGGTGCTACTTTATCCTGCTGCACAAAAGTGGCGTTCACGAAGTCGAAATCCGGCTTCCGGGGCTTGATACGGACGAGGAAGGGAAGGCTTCTGCATTGGCGGTCAGCGCCTATATGGAGAAAAAGGCGGACGAGTACGGCAGGAAATTTGCGCAGGCGCGAACTGGGTTTGATTATGAGTTTTTGAAGGACTCCTACCGGAAGTGCCTCTTGGACGGGGAGTAGTCTTCCTATCCTGCTTCAATACATAATGTTATATCGTCTCTCTTGTCATTATGATACCTAATGCGGGAAAGAAAAATAACAAAATATATTTGGAGAGGAAATATGTAATCGTGAATTGATTGTGAGGATAATAATTATGATTGGAATGATAAATAATATGAAGGAGCTTATATGCGGAGCAAGAGAATGCTCCGCATTTTGTTTGCCCGTTTTGCAATCGGCAAATGAACGCTTCAATTGCAGCTTTTTGATTAAGAACAAAAGAAATGTATTGACAGATTATACGCACATAAGTATAATTTATGTTATATAACATGAATTATATAAAAATTGAGAAAGGAGATTATAATGCCGCCCAAAACGAAAGNTGTCCAAGGAAATGANTTTAGANACAGCATNNAAGATAGCCAGAGAGGAAGGCGACGAAGCCATAAATGCGAGAAGGATAGCAGAATGTTTGAATTGCTCTACACAGCCAATTATGTACAATTTCAAGACAATTGAGGAACTGAAGCAGGAAGTATACATAATAGCAGATGAATATCATACGAATTATATTATGTCCTTTGAGGGAAAAAAGGTTATGCCGCTTTTGGCAATTGGACTTAATTATATTCGTTTTGGATATGAAGAGAAGAATCTGTTTCGGTTTTTATTTCAAACAAATCAGTTTTCCGGAATGAATTTAAATGCTTTATTCTCTGACCCGGCATTGGCAGGATTGCTGGATATGGTTGCTGGCTCTATGAAAGGCGATTCGTCATTGGTGAAAGAGCTTTTTCGGAAAATGTTTATTATGGCACATGGGTATGCAAGTTTATTTGCCAATAATGCCTTGGAATATGATGAAGATGCTTGTAGTAATGACCTTAGTTATGTGTTTATTGATGTAACGAAAAAATAACAGGGGGATAAGAAACCCGGAATTTGTGCCACGCACAAGGTTGCCTTTGGTCAAAGAGTCGTTGAAACGGCGGAATGAGAGGAAATATGAAAAAATTATACGAGAAGAATGAATTGTGGTTTGTTATATTATGGATTATTGTATATTGTGTGGTGAGTATTCCCATCAGGGGTTCTTTAGGCGATGAAAGTATCGGGATGCTTGTTGGACTTGCCGTGATTGCAATGGGAATCTTTGCTTTTGTAATAAAATATCATTTGGAAGAAAAATACGGGCTTGTGAAATGGAAGGGAAAGGCAGGAGACTATTTATTTTTTATACCAATGCTGCTTTTGATGACCGGAAATTTGTGGGGCGGGTTTCAGATGTCATATGACGGTATGGCGCAGCTGTTTGCAGTTATCGCTATGCTGCTTGTTGGATTTATCGAAGAGATGATATTCCGTGGATTTTTATTCAGGATTCTTCTAAAAAAAGACCCTGCTCCTGTGGCAATTACAATTTCGGCGGTAACATTTGGTATAGGACATATTGTGAATCTTTTCGCAGGACAGGCTGATGTTGAAACAGTGATTCAAGTATTCTTTGCCATCGCATGGGGCTTTATATTTACATATGTATTTTATAAGTCCGGCAGTCTATGGATTTGTATTATTGTTCATGGATTGGTTGATGTTTTTTCAAAATTTGCAGCCTTTAAAAATAATTCGGATTTTGTATATGTAATCGCAACAATTGTGATAGCAATCATATATTGCGCTTATTTAAGTCGAAAGCCTGCTGCTTTGAAAGGCGAATAATGACCGTAAGCATAGGAATACTGCCAACCACAAAAAAGGTGATTGGCAATAGCCTTCTGCCGCGTAACAATCCCCATTATTCAAAGAGGGCGAAAGAACTCGTTGCTTTCACCCTCCTGACTATTAAATGTCATTAAACCTTTTCAATAGGAATCCAAATTTCAACTATTGAGTTCGCTTCATTTCCGTTAAAACGTTCATCATAGTACTCAACGCAATAATGTGCATTTCCATTTATGAGCCTTTCGGAATAACCTTCGCTATTCGTTTTTAGCCATTCATCCATAGCACTATTTTCGCTCTCATATCCATTGGATACATATACATCAAAAGAAGCATATTTTGATGCAGGCAATTCAAATACAGAATATGCGGAGTCTATATTGTCCTTACTTGAAACAGAATAGCCCACATACACGGTGCATTTATCGCTTTCATATACTCTTATTTCATATCCATTCGTGGATAAAGCGTCATTGAGTGGCTTTTCACTACATAATTTTTCAAAGGCATTCCACACATCCCATGTTCTGTTACCATCACCATGAGTTCCGGCAATTATCATTGTGCCGCGCTTAATAATATTTGGATTCAAGAAAATTCCTCCTCTCAATCTGTTGGTAAATTTCATGATTAATTCATCTACAGTTACTATTACTGGATGATATCCTTGCGTTCTGTATTCATTCGGAGACACTCCCTGTACATTCTTAAACGTCCTTGAAAAAGATTGCGGCGAATTAAAACCACAATCTAAAGCAATATCTAAAATGGTCTTTTCGGTATTACAAAGCTGTTTGCATGCATAAAGAACTCGCCTATCCCGTATATAAGCCGCTAATGATTTTCCGACAATTATGGAAAACAGTTTATGGAAATAAAAAGGGGAAAGAAAAAATTTCTTTGACAGCATTTCGAGGNTTATTGNNTCATCCAAATGTTCGTCGATATATTNTAAAGCNNCATTTATTTGAGAAANGCTTGTCAACGTTTCACTTCCTTTCGCTGATTTTGTAGCTGCTACGACNTAAATATAACAANACAANGTCATTTTGTCTTAACAATTNTTGTTGATTTTCNTCTATAAAATCAATANAAAAAAGAGATCNTGGATNAGNAATATCTTTGGGCCTTGCCAATATTCGTCAAAAAGACGGGAATATTTTGTAAAAATATGGTATAATGTTGAAACAAAAAGCATTGTTTCAACTTCTGATTCCAATTGCGCTAAAGCGCACGAAATTATGGTATAATGATTCTGCTAACGCAGAATTCAAGTCAGCGGGAGCTGCCTTGCCGCCATTAGCGTGTTACATCAGATGTAAAAGGGGAAAGAGATTATGCAGGGGATGATAAATATATTGGAATGTGTAATAGACAAATATTATGCTTGCAGGGATGGCGTATTTGGGGGCTGCGTCGCAGCTTTTCTGATTGTTATAATATACGGAATGCGTTTACTGAAGGGAAGTCGAAGGTACGTCATAAATAAGCTGCTGCATAAAGCCTTGTATGTAATCGGGATTGTCTGTATCGGGGAGTGTCTCTGTCTGTTGGGTTTGACAATTCAAATAGAATATCGCTATTTTAATGCCGTGTACTTTGTAGCATCTGTCGGATTTATTCTTTTATATGGAATTGTGCTGGGCGCTATCTTTTTAAAAATAAGGGGTCCCATGCTGCTGCTTT
>WFLY01000214.1 GCA_009177215.1 Bacillota bacterium | reverse complement strand
CTTTCATCCCACGAATGCACACGCGCTTCGGAATAGCCCTCTTGAAAATAAAATAAAACATGGGGATGAATAGTGGGTATATAGCGAACTGCCACATAAGTTAACGGCATTGAAACTACAAAAATCAGAACCAAAAGTAATCCCGTTCTAATAAAAATTTTCTTTCCCTTAACTTGACAATATGTTATCAGAAAAAATACGGTAACAACAAAAGCTGCTATGTACCCTGAACGGGTCATTGTCATGCATATAAGGGAATAACACATTCCTGCTAGCAGGAAATAAAATACTCTAATAATTACTTTTCTGCTCTCCCTTGTAATAAATAATATCTTTGCCAAGATTGCAGCTAAGCACAGGCATAAAAACATACAATTGTGATTCGGATTACAGAAATTACCATAATATCGAACTCTGTCATAAGGTCTGCACAAAAGCGCATGACCCTGAATTACAAAAAACGCCATAATAATTCCATTTACCAAACCGCTAATAACATTAGCACGCTGAGATGGTGTCTGCTTTGTCATATAATAGCATAAGAATAAGACGAGATAACATTCAGGCCATAAATACTCACTTTTAGAAATAATCATCAAAACAAGCATTATCACCCAAATCATAAATAGAGGTTTATAAAATTTGGAACAATATTTTTCAATATAAAAACTAATTACTGTATGGATAACACAATAACCCATCAAAAATATACCCAATACAATAATTATTGTGTCTGCCTTTAAATATGAAGCTCTTTTGCCAATCATCACAGCAGTCAAAATTCCGCCCAGTATAATTCCCAATATACTCCAAATAATATAAGGTATTTTGTACTTTACAAAATCACTCCATTTGTAATGTGTCATTAAAATCACTGCCATCAAAACACCCAGCAAGTCTCTCGAACATTCTATTCTTCCACTATCCCATGCAACCGTCTGCATTTGCTGTGTACCTACACAAACCACAAAAATACACAGCATAGCCACAAAGCTTTGAAGATTGAATTTACTCAGGTGCCTTTTTATACAGTACATATCCGTCCTCTTTCTATTCTATAGTTATAATTTCTAAAACCCTCACGCCTTGCCTATTAATCATCTCTAACTCCTTAGTAATTTCATCATACAGAGTTTCACATGCCTTTTTTAACAAAAATGCTCCCCCAGCGCCTTCCCGTTGCTCCATAGACTCCTGATTATATAAACATTATTTAGCACTGTCATGTCAATACTCTTCAACAATTCATAGATCTCGTCCACAACATGAATTATTCTATATTTCCGTTTTCGTCCATGAGTTAAGTTAACTCTGTCAGCAAGTATTAATGTAATAATAAANCTTGTCNTAATNATACTNCAACTTNTCAAGACGATCCTGCATNTGGTAGACAATATCATNCTTGGNATAACGATTNANNCTATNCCGTTNNTCTAATGTAAATTNCCGACNCATAAAAGCCNCCTTTCCTNTTAGGNTGATNAAAGCAGATATGNGCANAGCAATCCAATCGTCAAAGAAACGAATTCATCATTTGCCATAGGGTGTACGTTACACAGCCAATGAGCTTCTTGGAAAAATAGAGTTTTCAAGAAGCAAATTTTTCATCCTTGATCTTCAGGGCTAAAGGGCTTAATCCAAGCAGCAGATGATGATTCTGTTCTTCTGTAAGTTCAGCCGTTTCCTGTGTAGTTCGCAACCATGACAAACACTCTGNAGTTCATTGATACCTTTAAGTACGGCACCAGNTTCCTGTTTCCCCAATGATTAAAATTAATTTATTGTCTAACATACTGTCCTCACTTTGTGAACACATATATCCTTATGCNATGCATATTCATACTCTATTCTATTATTACAAGACCCAATACCTTAACGNCCTGTCTATGAAGNAGCTCCAGTTCCTNTGCAACTTCATTATAAAAGGTCTCTCCTGCTTTTTCTAAAAGGAAAGCTCCCTTTGCATCTTGAAGCTGTTCCATAGCCTCCTGATTATACAGAACATTATTGAGCACTTCCACATCAATACTCTCCTCCTTCAAAATATTCTGTATCTTACCAGCCACTTCCGCCGTTCTTTCCTTTATATTGCAGCCGATACAGTAAACAGACTTGAGTTCTTCTCTTCTGGCAGAAATCTTTATAGCCACTGCAGCCAAGCCAGTTGCCTCTTCCTCTGAGAATCTGCGTTTACCCCTGTCTCGAATCCGTAAAATCCAATCATCCACAAAAGAAAACACCTTTTTCTTCACATGAATCTGAGGAATTTTTCCCAATTGTGGTATACCGTAAATTTGATTCATATTATCACTAATACGAAGCCTAATATTCATTATATATACAATATAAGCGTAAAATATATACGAAATTGTCAATAAAATCATACCGAGAATAACAAATTTAATACTGACAGAAGGAGATGTTACCACTTGCATATCCAGTGCCAAAGATTGTGTCGTCTTCTGTTCATCAGAACCTTCCTCTTCTTTCTCATACTCCTTAAGTGTTCCTTGTGTCTTGTCTATTGTGACAAAATTATAATATTTCCACTCTTCCTCGGTGAATGCTTCTTTTAACTTTGCAGCATTGGTATTCATTGTAATAATATCAGTTTTAGTATTTCTTTGACGATCCAAAAGTGAGGTATCGGCTACCAGCGAATAAGCTTCATTTACCAATATGATATCATGAGCGCCCATCTCTTTTTCCACCTGTTCATGCTCTTGATTCATATAACTAATAATCGACTTAGCCAATTCTTTGCATTTAGCTTCAGTTGCATGTACAACAGTAACACAAAATGAATCACTGCCATTAAAGAGTTCCTGTGAGCTTCTGTTTATGGTTATCAATTCACTTAAAACAGTGGTAGATATGTCCTCCAAACTATTATCGACAACCCACTGAAACAATCCGCCCAAAATCTTATCCTCATAAATTCTCTCTATACTGTTACTTTTCTCCTCATTATCAGAAGTAATTAAAAAAGAAAGCTTTACCTGCGGAATATTTAGAGCATCAATCTGCATCAATATAGAACTATTATAATATTCCTGCTTTTTTCCACTAAATCTTTCATAATTCAACACAGTATTTACATTGCTCTCCTGTATCTCCGTAAGCTGCTCCTCTAAATACTCTTTTTCAGCCGAAATACTGGCTATGCCTTCTTCCCCCAGTTCACTATCCGCAAACTGCTCTTTCTTCTCCTGAATCTTCTCCTCAGCCTCTGCAATCTGTAACTTCTGAGCCTCCGCAATCTTATAAGAACGCATGTAGCTAAATGCCCCCATGAGAATTCCTCCTATAAGCATCCATACCACAAGAGCCCTCCAACGCAGCAGCACTTCTACCAGCAAATCTACTAAGTTAATTTCTCTTTCTTGCATCAACACTTCCTCCAAACCGTTTTGCTCCCACTACTACTTTTCCAACTCCACAGTCTTTAATAACTGGTGAATTTCTTCCACAGTCAACCACTCAGTATTATTGTCCGAACTGTAGGAAAAGCCTTCCGGCACATGCTTTCCTGTAGGCTGTGCCTTTTTATTCTCACTCCATACCGTCTGTGGATATACAATAAAATGCTTATCATACTCATAAGTCGTCATGGAATCCTCTACCGTCACCATAATTTCATGAAGCTTCTCGCCCTCACGGATACCAACTTCAGGCATCTTGCATCCGGGCAGCATTGCCTCAGCTAAATCCGTAATTTTAAAGGAAGGAATCTTAGAGATAAACGTTTCTCCACCCTTTGCCTCCTCCAACGCCTTAATCACAAGCTCCACTCCCTGACGCAGACTAATCCAAAAGCGCGTCATCCGATAATCAGTTATTGGCAATTCTGTTCCACCATTTTTAATAATATTGTAGAAAAAAGGAATAACTGAACCACGACTACCTGCGACATTTCCATAACGCACGATAGAAAAGCAAATATCCTTGCTTCCCGCATACGCATTCGCAGCAATAAAGAGCTTGTCTGACACTAATTTAGTTCCACCATATAGATTCACAGGATTCACTGCTTTATCCGTAGATAAAGCAACTACTTTTTTGACTCCGGTATCCAGTGCTGCATCGATTACATTCTGGGCACCATGAATATTGGTCTTGATAGCCTCCGCAGGATTGTATTCACAAGCAGGCACTTGCTTTAATGCCGCCGCATGAACCACATAATCCACACCCTCAAAAGCTCGCGTTAACCTCTCCTTATCTCTCACATCACCAATAAAAAATCTAAGCTTATCTGCATATTCCTTGAATTCATTTTGCATGATAAATTGCTTAAACTCGTCTCTGGAATAGACAATTATTTTTTTTGGATTATAGTTATCCAATACATATTTTGTAAATGCCTTGCCAAAAGAACCTGTTCCTCCTGTTATGAGAATTGCTTTATTATTTAACATATGTTCCTCCTGTTATAAAGTGACTTTTATCAAGAGGTAAATTTAAAAAACAACAAACTTTTCCTTTTCCTCTTTGACAACACTCAAATTTTTGACTGACAGCATCAGGCAAGAGCCCTGATTTAACAGTTACCGGCATTTGGCCACTCTGCTATTCGTGGATTGGTTACCTGCAGGCTAGTGATCGCCGAGGGCTCCGCGAGCTAAAAGCGTGGATCACTATTTTACGTGCGCACATAGAAGATACGCAGATAGCCCGAACCTTCAAATGATCACAGCCCTTTCCGGATACTGTCAGCTGTTTACTTTGTTTTGTGGCAGAACTCTGCAGTCTGCTGCTGATCTCTGCTTAATTACACTTTCCATCATGGACGGACGGCCGTAAAGGGTCTGCCGCACCAGCGGTGCTATGCAGGCTTTGCATGCATTGCACCCTTGACTGACAGCTGGACATGATGGACTTTCATGCCGTATCAGCTTGTAACAGCGACTCCGCAGCCTTGTTTCCATTCTGCCTTGACCTCAAGTGCATCCCTTGCGTCCGTCTTGCCCCTCTGACCCTGTGATGGCAGCATGGTTGTCGGTGCCAGAATTACACACTTTACGTCGACCGCTGTTAACTGGTTGTATAGGGAATATCCAAGACATCCGGCCTCATAACCGCACTGAATGTCGTACTCATTATCCAGTCCGAGTTTCATTTTAAGGTTTTCAATAAACATCAGGATATTCTTATAATCCGGTGCGATCTGGATATTGGCAAAAATCCTGTCTTGGTCGCCTATGACCGGTTCCATTGCGCATAAAGTATAGTTGGTGCTATGGACATCCATTCCGATTCGTAGTATTTTTTTATATAGGTGACCTCCTTTTGTATGCGGTAATCCCTGTTACCATTGTTCTTATCAAACTTTAGTATACAGGTAAATTCACGTTGCTACAAATGTGAGGTCACTTCATATTATCTAAACAAATATCAACTGCCACCTTTAATATAACATCCTTATTTACTTTGTATATTATATCATCATAGTAGCTAAATGCCAATGTTTTCTCTCCTCTTTTGAGTTACCCCAATTTTCGCCTAAAAATGTCTGCACTATCATTTTTGTCATTTGATTCAAATTGCTCTCAACATATTATTTATCACTTTTTCCCACCCTTCTAATTATATTAACAAGATATTTAAAATTAACTGACCTCCTATTAATGAAAATATAAACAAAATATGAACATACAATCAATATAAACGCTATTCTATCTTCAATGCACCAAGCAGTACCCATAAAAATAACAGCTATAAAAATCTCCTGCACAAGTATTTTAGCTATACTTATTTCCATTAATGTTGACAGATATAACTCAGTTAAAACACTTCTTAATGCCACGGAAAAAGACTTCGCAACTACTACAAAATTGATACTCCGAAATATATATGCGCTAATTGAACATAAAACCAAACTGACAACAAAAGATATAATGTTAAACTGTAGCAGCTTTTTTTCCTGCCTTAATACTTTTAGATATGTATTGCAAAGCATCTGCATCTTTCCATCAAAGG
>WFLY01000288.1 GCA_009177215.1 Bacillota bacterium | reverse complement strand
TTTTGGTACAAGCGGTACAGCCGAAAGACATGGGTGATTCGCTGACGGCGTTAGCTGCTGTGGCGCTTCGTCTTTTGCCTTGTGTGAACCGTATTAACAATCAAATCAATAATATATCCTATTTTGAGCCATTCTTAATGGGAGTAAATGATACTCTGCAGGACGATATAGACAATGCTAATACGGATATGTCCTTTGCGGCAGAGGAAGAGAAGCTGCCAATCCGTAAGATGGTCCGAATGGAGGATATTACCTATTCCTATCCGGGAACGGATAAGCTGATTTTTAATCATGCGGATTTGGAAATTCCCATTGGCGCAGCTGTGGGGGTGGTTGGTACGTCAGGCGCCGGAAAGTCTACGGTTGTGGATATTCTGTTAGGTCTGCTGACGCCGAAAACAGGTAGCATTTATGCGGACGGTGTCAATGTGACAGAGCATTATAGGGGGTGGCTTAAGAATGTCGGCTATATTCCTCAGATGATTTTTATGCTTGACGATACTATCAGAAAAAATGTGGCATTTGGTGTGCCGGAAGAGGAAATAGACGAGAAGCGGGTTTGGGAGGTTTTGAGAGAGGCGCAGCTGGATGAATTTATAAAGAGCCTGCCTGAAGGACTTGACACCGGTATCGGAGAAAGGGGAATCAGGCTTTCGGGTGGACAGAGACAACGTATCGGCATTGCCCGTGCGCTCTATAATGATCCGGAGGTATTAATTTTAGATGAAGCCACTTCGGCGCTTGACAATGATACGGAAGCGGCTATTATGGATTCCATCAACAGACTCCACGGCAAAAAGACGCTTCTTATCATTGCACATAGATTACAAACCATTGAAAAGTGTGATATTGTCTATCGTGTGGAAAACGGTAAGGCACACATTGAGAGAGGGAAGATTTCAGGCGGCTGAGTTTTGCGAAAAGCATTTTATACAGTTTTTGAGTATGGCTTGGGTAATAACAGGTTGGAAGGACTATGAGTATGGGAATGAAGCTGAGCGTTATTGTGCCGGTATACAATATGGCAGCGGATGGAAAATTGGAATATTGTATGAATTCTTTGGTAGCGCAGACTCTTGTGGAACGAGGAGTTCCCTATGAGATTATTGCGGTGGATGATGCATCTACGGACAATTCCTTACAAGTATTGAGAAAATATGAAGAGAAATACCCGGACAGGGTGAGAATTATTCACTATGATGTCAATAAACGTCAGGGCGGTGCCAAAAATGAGGGCTTAAAGGCGGCTGGAGGCGAGTGGATCGGTTTCATTGACAGTGACGACTGGGTAACGGCGGATTTCTATGAAAAGCTCCTGCAAAAAGCGGAAGAAACAGGCGCCGATATGGTGGGCTGTGACTATAATTTGGTGACGGAGCACACTATGCAGGTAGGAAGAATTGTGCAGAATAATTCTTTGGAGCAAACAGGCGTGCTTGATAAGGAGAAGCATAAGAAACTTATTATGCGCTCCGGCAGTATGGTGATTAAAATATACCGCCACGATGTAATCAAAGAAAATAATCTTGATTTTCCGGAAGGTATTTTCTATGAAGACAATTGCGCGGGCCCCTTGTGGTCTATGTACTTTACGCATTTTGAAAAGCTGGAAGAGCCTTTATATTATTATTATCAACATGTTAGCTCCACGGTGCATTATATTTCGGAACAAAAGTGCCGTGACCGTATGACGGCAGCGACTCTTTTTTATGAGGAATGTAATAAAAGACAGCTTTTGGAGCCGTATTACAAGGAGATAGAGTATCGTTTTACGGAGCTTTATTATGTAAATACGCTGTTTTCTTATATGCAGGGGATGTCTCACCCCCGTATGGGTTTTGTGAAGGANCTTAGGNCAGGGCNCNTTGAGCGTTTCCCCCGGTTNNAAGCGAATGATTATTATCAGAGGAATACCGGCGGGGAGGAGAAGCAGTGGATTGCGCTGTTGGGGCGTTCGGTTGTGGTTTTTTATTGGTATTATCGATTTAAATATGTGGTGCGCAAGGAGATAAAGGCTCTGCGGGCGAAGNATGAGGTGAAAAAAAGTTGAAAACAATAGCAATCATTACAGCAAGGGGTGGAAGTAAGAGAATCCCACGTAAAAATATAAAAGAATTTTGCGGAAAGCCCATTTTATCCTATTCTATTGAAGCGGCTGTCGCTTCGGGAATTTTTGATACGGTGATGGTGTCCACAGATGATAAGGAAATTGCGGAGGTGGCAAAAAGCTATGGAGCGCAGGTGCCTTTTTTTCGCAGTGAAAGGACAGCAAATGATTATGCTACCACTAATGATGTACTTTTGGAGGTGCTTTCCGAATACGAGAAGCGGGGAGAGCATTTTGACATGGTATGCTGTATATATCCTACGGCCCCTTTTGTAACGGCGCAAAAGCTGAAAAGTGCGATGGAACAGCTGAAAATGAGCGATGCCGATACGTTAATTCCGGTGGTGGCATTTTCTTATCCGCCCCAGCGTGCTATGATAGTAGAGAATGAGCGTCTGGTGTTTGAATATCCCCAGTATTTGNNCAGCCGTTCTNAGGATTTGCTGCCGCATTACCATGATGTAGGGCAGTTTTATGTATTCCGCACGGAGGCATTTCAAAAAAATAAGAAGCTTATGGTGGGAAATATCCTGCCCTTAATCGTGCCTGAGCTTGAGGTTCAGGACATTGATAATCAGACTGACTGGGAACTGGCTGAGATGAAGTACCGTTTGCTTAACGGTAAGGGAAGGGTGCAGGAAGGCTTGTAAATATAGAAAATGAATAGGAAGAGGTAAGCTGTAGATGGCAGAAGAGAGGCTTAAGAGGCAGAAAATTGCCTTGCTTTCCAATGTGAATATGAATTTTGTTATTCGTATGCTGCAAAAGGAAGTGGAGATATATGAGACGCAAGGCTATGGAAATGAGCTGGGTATTTTGATAAATCCCCAGTCTGATTATCATGCCTTTGCACCCAAGATTACCTTTCTTGTTATGGATTTAATGGAGCTTATCTGTCATGATTTGGATCCGGAGACAGCCGGAAAGCGTGTGGATGAGTGGTTTTGCAGCCTTGCGGGGGAGCTGGATTCACAATGCATTTATTATATATCGGATGCCTGTCTGTGGGGTGTGGAGTTGTCTGTGGCTGCCGACAGCGGCAGGAAGCAATGTCTGGAGCAGCTTTGGCAGAGACGTCTGGAACAGCTTTGTAAGGAATGTGCGAATGTAAGGATTTTGCCTTACAGGGAGNTGCTACGGCAGNTTGGAGAGGNGAATGCTTTCTCCCTGANAATGTGGTATATGGGCAAAATACTGCTGAGNAACGAGGNACAGAAGCGGCTATGTNNGCNAGTGCTTTCTAAAGTGAGATTGGAGAGTCGAACTGCAAAAAAGGTACTTCTCTTGGATTTGGACAATACTCTGTGGGGAGGACTTGCCGGGGAAACAGAAAATATGCCTGTTATTTTATCTGAGGAGCATAACGGGCTTGCTTATAAGAATCTTCAGCGGGTGATTTTGCAGATGCAAAGGCAGGGAGTGCTTCTGGGAATAGTCTCTAAGAATAATGAGGAGGATGCCATGGCGGTTTTGGATAGACATCCTCATATGCTGCTTCGCAGCGAATGCTTTGTGTCAAAGAAAATCAACTGGAAGCCTAAGCATGAGAATANTATGGAAATTGCCGAAGNACTGAATCTGGGTANNGATTCTTTTGTGTTTTGGGATGACAGTCCTGCGGAGAGAAGTCTGGTGAGGGAAATGCTGCCGGAGGTTGAGGTGCCGGACTTTCCTGAAAGGGCGGAGGATTTGGCATATGCTATGGTGGAAATTTACAAAAGATATTTTGAGAAGCCTTCGCTGACAACAGAGGATTTGGATAAGACGGCTCAGTATGTTGCAAATGCCAAGAGAAGTGGTATACAAAAGGCAGCATCAAGCTTTGAGGATTATTTGAAGCAGCTTGCAATAGTAGTTACCAAAGTGAATCCGGGAGAGCATGTGGATAGATTGACCCAGCTTGTGAATAAGACAAATCAATTTAATCTGACCACCAGACGAATGGAGCAGGGCGAGATACAGGCTTTGCTTGAAAACGGGAGTAAATCTGTGTACTTATATCAGGTTGCTGATTGTTTTGGAGATAATGGCGTGGTGGCGGCTGTGGTGGTGGATGTTACGGACGTGCCGGTAATCGAGGAATTTGTTATGAGCTGCCGTGTTATGGGGCGAAATATTGAGTATGCCATTATCACGGATGTGGAAAAGAATTTGCAGGCAAGAGGTTTTTCCCGTTTACAGGGAGTGTATCTGCCTACGACAAAGAATAAGCCGGTTGAGAAGCTCTATGAACAGCTGGGATATTACAAGTTAAATAGAGATTTAACAGATAATAAAACAACAGGAGTAATTTATGAAATTTCTCTTTCGGAGATTCCCAAGAGGGTATACTATGTGACTATGGAAAGAGAAGGAGTGGATTAAGATGGAAGAAAAGATTATTACCTTAATTGAAGGATTGCTAAAGGTACCTGAAGGCACTATCACGGTTGATACCATGATTTCAGATGTGGAACAATGGGATTCGTTGGCGCATGTGATGATTATAGGTGAGTTGGAGGAGAAGCTTGGTGTGTTGATTCCTTTGGACGAAGCCATTGAAATCACATCCATGAGAGAGCTTTTACAGAAGGCAGGTTTAGAGGAATGAGCGTAACACTGCGTGCTATAGAAGAGGATGATTTGGAAAATATTATGCGCTGGCGCATGGATGAGGAAATCACGAAATACATGAATACCAATCCCAAACTCACTTTGGAAGGGCAAAAAAAATGGCTGGCTTCTATTCGCATGAATGGGGATGTAAGGTATTGGATGATACAGGTGGACGGAGTGCCTGCAGGAGTTATCAACCTGACAGGGCTTACCAAGCCCGATGGGAATTTAGGATGGGCATATTATGTGGGGGAGAAGAAGCTTCGCAGTATTCAGACAGCGATTGCGCTAGAGATGAGTATGTATGATTATGTGTTTGACTGTCTGGACAAAAAAGCAGTTTATGGCGATATATTTACCTTGAATCAGGGTGTGATTCAGCTTCATAAACTTTGCGGCTGCGAGATCGTGGAAGAGAAAAAGAACCATATTTGTAAGGAAGGGATTTATTATGACGTAACATTCATGAAAATGACGGCAGAGCGTTGGAAGAGTATTCGGGATAGTAAAAAATATGAAAAGATCAATTTTAATGTATAGGAACATCGTTCGGCTGCCCAAGCGTTTCAGGATGGGAGAGAATCGGCGGTAAAAGGGNGAAAAATAAAATAAAGAAAGGGAAAATTATGCAAANATATCTTTCATCNTNTGTGTTTGCGCCTCAAATGAAAATGCTGGCATTTTCGCTTGAGGCTTGGTGCAAAATGTGAATAAAGAAATTACAATCGGGAATAGAATCATTAGTGAAGCTTCACCTACATTTATTATAGCGGAAATGTCTGCAAATCATTTGATGGATTTTGACAGGGCGGTGGCAATTATGCAGGCGGCAAAGGATGCGGGGGCGGATGCCATTAAGATTCAGACTTACACACCGGACACCATTACTCTGGATTGCGATGACCCCTGTTTTCAGATAACACAGGGTACTATTTGGGACGGTACTACTCTGCACAAGCTGTATCAGACGGCTTATACGCCTTGGGAGTGGCAGCCGAAGCTAAAAAAGCTTGCGGAGGATATGGGTCTTCTTTTCTTTTCTTCCCCCTTTGACTTGACAAGCGTTGATTTTCTGGAAGAAATGAATGTGCCTGTTTACAAGGTGGCTTCCTTTGAAATTAATGACATTCCTTTTATCAGGAAGATTGCGGAGACAGGTAAACCTATTATTATGTCAACAGGAATTGCCCATCTTTCGGATATTGACTTAGCGTTAAGAACTTGCAGGGAAGCGAAAAATGAAAATGTTATCTTATTGAAATGTACCTCTGCTTATCCGGCGCCCTACGAGGACATTAATTTAAAGACGATTCCCTCTATGAAAGAGACTTTTGACTGTTTGACAGGTCTTTCCGACCACACCATGGGAAGTGCGGTGGCAGGAGCAGGTGTGGCTCTTGGCGCAAGAGTGGTGGAAAAGCATTTGACCCTATCCAGAGCGGACGGAGGTGCAGATGCCGCTTTTTCCATGGAACCCGCAGAATTTAAGGAGATGGTGGATCATATTCGTCTCATTGAGAAAGCCATGGGCAAGGTTACTTATGATTTAACGGATAAGCAAAAAAGGAGCAGGGAACATTCCAGGTCGCTGTTTGTGGCAGCTGATATGAGAGCAGGGGATGTCTTTACGCCGGACAACCTTCGTTCCGTAAGACCCTCATGTGGGCTTCATACTAAATATTATGAAGAATTACTGGGCAGGAGGATTACCCGAGATGCCAAATTAGGCACCCCGATGAGATGGGATTTAGTGGATTTTTCGTAGTTGCGCGGAGCGTGATTTAAGTGAAAAGGATTGTGGTGTTCAATTATGAAGGAATGTATAATTCGTGCAGACGGAAATGCGGCTATAGGTGCAGGACATCTGATGCGCTGTATGACAATTGCCGAGGCTATGCGAAAGATGCAGGCGGAAGAGGATAGGATACTCTTTTTGTGTGCGGAGGAACAGTCGGCAGAGCTTGTAAGAGAACATGGTTTTGATGCGACAGTGTTGTACACGGACTATAGAAATTTGGAAGCGGAGCTTCCATTGACACGGGATTTGTTTCACCACAAGGACGCTCAGAGAATTATACTGGTAGACAGCTATTATGTGACAGACACTTATTTGAAGTCATTGAGAGAATTTGGGCGTACGGTTCTTTTGGACGACATGCAGCAAAACGCATATCCTGTGGATGTAGTTATCAATTACAATGCGTTTGCAGATGCAGCCGTTTATGAAAAGCTGTATCAGGGAACAAACACAAGGCGGCTGGTGGGCAGTAGATATGTTCCAATCAGAGAGCAGTTTCTGTACAAGCATTATCAGGTGTCGGATATCGTGAAAAATATACTGATTACCACGGGAGGCGGCGACAGGGATAACATAGCAGGAAGGATTTTGCAGCAAATTTTTGAAATTAACCACCTGCAAGAGGTAAATTATCATTTGATAACAGGAAGATATAATCCGCATTTTCAGGAGCTTAAGCGGTTGGAGGCTTCTGAACCGAAACTACATATCCATTATGATGTCAAAGATATGGCGGCATTCATGTCCGGCTGTGATCTGGCGATTACTGCCGGAGGAACCACAATTTATGAGCTTGCCGCCATAGGAGTACCTTTTATTTGCTTTTCTTATGCAGAAAATCAGGAGCCACTGACTGAGTATATTGGCAGGCAGCATATTGCAGGCTTTGCTGGGGCGTACCACAGGGAGGCTTTGGGAACATTAAGCCGGATAAAGCAATTGTTTGCTGATTATTGTACACGGCGGGAATTAAGAAACATGTGTTATGAAAAAGAAAGAACATTGATAGACGGTTTGGGTGCACAGCGTCTGGCAGAGAATATTTGGAAAGAGGCATGAAGAAAAAGGAAAACATAAAAACAATGATATATAGTGTTTTGTCGGTGCTTATGTTTGTACTTTTGTTTTTGTTGACTTATAAAGGCAGGGCGGTTAAGAATGAACAGCAAACTCCCCGAATTGTTGTGCTTGGTGACAGTATTTTGGGAGAATGTCGGGATGAGACAAGCATTCCGGCGCAAATGTCCGAACGTTTGAGGGAGCCGGTCTTTAACGGCGCATTGGGGGGTACCTGCTTAAGCCGTCAGGACAAGGAAAAGAGACTGGCATATGGAAAGGATTCTTTTTCTATGGCAGCGCTGGCAAAATCCATTATCGCTGAAGATTTCGGGGTGCAGCAGGCACTGCGGGTCAAAGAGCCTGCCACAGAATATTTCCCGGAGATTATCGATGAACTGGAGAAGCTGGATTTTGATAAAGTAGAGATTTTGATTATCGGTCATTGCCTCAACGACTATCATAGCGGTACTATACTTTCAGACGATGCTGATCCCTATGATGAATATACCCTTACAGGAGCGTTTAGAAATATTATTGAAGGGCTTCGCAGGCAGTATCCTCATATGCGTATTATTTTGGTNACGCCTACCTATACATGGTATACGGTGAGGGAACTTACCTGCGAAGAATATGATACCGGAGGAGGATTTCTGGAAAAATATGTAGAAACCGAGCTTGCGATAGCACAGGAGCTTGATGTGGAAATAATTGATTTATATCATGACTTCTACTCCAATGAAGAGTGGGAGGATTGGCAGAAATACACAAAGGATGGTGTTCACCCCAATGATATGGGGAGAACGATGATTGCGGAAAAGCTTACGGAAAAGCTTNGGANTGNANNGNGCTGANAGCAGCGNAGAAANGNGGGTAAAAATGATTACGCCTACGCAGACATTTCAAAATTTAAAAAAGAATATAAAATTAGAATGGAAGATAGCTTTCTTTACTACATTTATAATCGGATTGTTGGTTCATATGCCTATATTGCTATCGGATATTCCCAATCATGACGGTCTGGACAGTATGTATTTCAGTCAGAATATGATTACCTCCGGCCGGTGGTTTTTGGCGGTTGCATGCGGCTTTTCTTCCTATTTTACAATTCCGTGGGTGATTGGTATTTTGGGGCTTTTCTTTTTGGCATGTGCGGCAGTTGCCCTGACAGAGCTTTTGGAGCTTCGTGATAAGGTGAGCATTATGATAACTGGCGGGCTTTTGGCAGTATTTCCGGCATTAGCATCCACCTTTGCCTATGTGTTTACGTTGGATGGATATATGTTAGCGCTTTTTTTGGCGGTACTTTCCGTACTGCTCACTAAAAAATACCGGTGCGGATTTGTGGGGGGAGCAATCTGTCTGGCGTTTAGCATGGGGATATATCAGGCGTATCTTTCCTTTGCGGTGCTGCTCTCTATTTATATGATTCTTCTCTTATTAATGGAAGAGGGAGCTTTGAAGGATAAGTTTCAATTTAGTGTGCGATATTTGTATATGGGCGGCTTGGGGGTAGTCCTGTATTTTGTTATATTACAGGTGCTATTAAAAATACAGGGGAAAGAATTGGCGTCCTATCAGGGAATCAACAGCATGGGAAGCGCTGTGGGAAACAGTTTTTTGTCAAATCTAAAAAATTTGTATGACGATTTTGTTTCCTTCACCGTGAAGGGCAATGTATTGTTTAATAATGTTTTTTCCTTAATGGGCTTTGTTCTTTTAGCCGGATTTACAATGACTGTCATCGCTATTCTATTCATCAAGAGAAAATGGTGGAAGAATATGGGCTTTTTCGCTATAATAGTGTTGTTGGCAGTGGGGCTTCCTGTAGCTACCAATATCATTCTTATTGTTTCACCGGAGGTGACTTACCATTTGTTGATGAGATACCAATGGGTGCTATATCTGATATTGATGGTAGATTTTATTAGTAGATATACAGACACCGTTCCGACAAGGCAGATGATAAACACGGATAAAGGAAGTGCTCATAGGAATGATGTTTACGAGGAAGAAGCCGCAGCGGGTAAAAGCCACAAGGGAAAAGCTGTGGTTTGGATGGAATGGGGGGTTTTGCTGGCAGCGGCAGTTCTGATATTCAATTATGCGGTTACGGATAACATTGCTTATTCTAATTTGCAAAAGAGGTATGAGAAAACTTATGCTTATTGTGTGAGGTTGTTGGATAGGATTGAGCAGACGGATGGGTATTATCAGGGTATCCCTATTGCAATGATAGGTGTGGTGGGAGACGAGCAGTTCCCAACTACGGATATCACATGGAAGGTGACATCTAACATGATAGGTATGAATGGGGACAGCCTTTTGTATACAGGGTTCAATTATCAGGCATTTATGAAGCATTATCTGGGGGCAACGCTGAATTTTCTGGAGCCGGAGGTAATGTCCGAAATTTATTATTCTGAGGAATATGTGATGCTTGACAGCTTTCCGGGAAGAAATTCCACCAAGGTGGTGGACGGAATTCTGTATGTGAAGACAGAAAATGTAAACCGTGATTAGGAGGAAGATGGATGGCGTTACTATCGATTGTATTACCGGCATACAATGAAGAGCAAAATATAGCAAACACATCGAAGGTGCTTTCGGAGCTTCTTTCGGAGAATGAGATAGACTATGAGCTTGTGTTTATCAGCGATGGCTCAAAGGATGAGACCTTTCGGGAAATCAGGAAGGCAGCAACGGGAAATCCTCGTATTAAAGGAGCGGAATTTAGCAGGAACTTTGGTAAGGAGGCAGGGATTTTTGCAGGTCTTGAGTTGACAAGCGGTGACGCGGTGATTGTTATGGATTGTGATTTACAGCATCCGCCTCAGGTGATTCCGAGGATGTGGAAGCTTTGGCAGGAAGGAGCGGAAATTGTAGAGGGAATTAAATCCGCCAGAGGCAGGGAGAGNTTGCTTTATAAGCTCTCTGCAGGNTTATTTTANAAGATTATGNGNAGGCTGATNNAGANGGNTATGAATGNCTCTTCTGATTTTAAGCTTTTGGATCGTAAGGTAGTGAATGTACTTTTGGAACTGCCGGAGCGCAATACCTTTTTTCGGGCGCTTAGCTTTTGGGCGGGTTTTAAGACGGTGAGCATTGAGTATGAGGTTCAGGAGCGGCAATTCGGCACCAGTAAGTGGTCCTTTTTAAGTCTGATGAAATATGCCATAGCAAATGCCACATCTTTTAGCACTCTTCCGTTGCAGCTGGTGACGGTTATGGGAGTGATTTCCATTTTATTCAGTGTGGCGCTGGCAATCCAGACAATGGTGAAGTATTTGATGGGAACAGCGGTAGAAGGCTTTACAACGGTTATTTTGCTGATATTGATCATTGGGGGCTTTATTATGCTGAGTCTGGGAGTAATAGGACATTATATTGCAAGGATATATGAGGAGGTAAAGGGAAGACCTAAATATATTATCAGCAAGGTGACAGATAATGTACAGGGTAATGCCACAGGAGCATGGAAAGCGAAAAAGTAACATTTTTAAGTGTCCGTTACAGCGGACGGATGGGAGCAAGTATGATAAATTTTAATGTACCGCCCTGTGCGGACAAGGCAATAGATTATATTAAGGAGTGCGTGGAAAAACAGAAGATTTGCGGAGACGGCTCTTATACTCATAAATGCAATGAGTGGATTGAAAAGAAAACGGGAACTGCGAAATGTCTTCTGACAACTTCCTGTACTCACGCTACGGAGATGGCGGCGCTGCTTGCGGAAGTGAAAGAGGGAGATGAAGTCATTATGCCCGCTTACACATTTGTGTCCACTGCGGATGCCTTTGTGTTAAGGGGAGCAGTTCCCGTGTTTGTGGATATCCGCCGGGATACCATGAATATTGATGAGGCTTTGATAGAGGCGGCAATTACAGACAAGACGAAAGCCATTGTGCCAGTACATTATGCGGGAGTGGCATGTGAGATGGATACCATTATGGACATTGCAAATAGGCATAAACTGATTGTTATTGAGGATGCCGCCCAAGGAATTATGTCAACCTATAAGGGCAAAGCGTTGGGAACCTTTGGTGATTTTGGCTGCTTTAGCTTTCATGAGACGAAGAATTACAGTATGGGAGAGGGTGGAGCGTTACTGATTAAAAATGACAAGGATATTGAAGCGGCAGAGATTATCAGGGAGAAGGGTACTAATCGCAGCAAATATTATAGAGGTCAGATAGATAAATACACTTGGGTAAATTATGGTTCCTCCTATTTGCCAAGTGATATGAATGCAGCCTATCTTTATGCACAGCTGGAGATAGCGGACAAGATTAATGATGCAAGAATTGCCTGCTGGAACCGCTACTATGAAAATTTAACTCCTCTTGCGGAGAAAGGAAAGCTGGAGCTTCCTGTTGTACCGGAGGGATGTGTGCATAATGCGCATATGTTTTATATTAAGGCGAAGGACATTGTAGAGAGAACAGCACTGATTGCTTATCTGAAGGAGCATGGAATTTTATCGGTATTTCATTATATCCCCCTTCATACTGCGCCTGCGGGAAAGAAATTCGGGCGATTTCATGGGGAGGATAAGTATACCACCAAGGAGAGTGAACGTTTGGCGCGCCTGCCTATGTACTATGGCCTGACCTTAGGGCAGGTGGACGAAATATGTAAAATGATTCAGAATTTTTATAGAGGTTAGATATGCAAAAAGCAGCTACACATATCCTTGCTATTGTGAGCAGGGTCATTTTCATAGGTCTCAGTATTCAGATTGCATTGGGAATTCTCTGGATGTGCGGTTCTTTCACTGATGTTCCTCGGTTTGGGGAGAGCGATTTTTATGTGGAAGTCAGTAAGACTCTTTTGTGTGATGAATATACGGGGATTTTATATCCTGTGCTGCTGTTATTTGCCCGACTTGTAGAGGAACTATTTCGTATTCCCTTTTTTGGGGTTATGTATGTATTACAGCTTGCTTTTGCAGGCTGTGCTGCCCATAGATTTTTGCAGAGCATACATAGGACAGGACGTTTTTGGGATATTTGGAGTAGTCTGGCATTGCTGACTGTGCCTATGGCAATGCAGTGCCACATGGCAATTCTGCCTCATTCCCTGACAGGCTCCTGCATTCTTATGGAGCTTGCTTTTACATTTGAGGCAATGGGGGAGGCAGCGCCTAAGGCGCGGCAGCTTTTGAAAGCTGCCGCCTTTTGGCTGCCTGCAGCGCTGCTTATGCCGGAGTATCTGTATCTTGGTGCCCTGCCGGTGGTATTTTTGCTGTTTTACAGTGTTGTGAGGCTGTGGAGAGATAAAAAAATCAGCATTCTATATAATTTGATATTGGTATGCGCCTTTTCGGGGGTGATTTTAGGAGTTGACAGCCTTTCGCAGGTGGAGGGCTGTTACGGGAAAATGCATAGGAGTGTTCCCTCGGCAATGGTGTGCAGAATGGCGTGGACATGTCTGGGAGAAACGTATGCCTATTGGCCGGAGGACTTGAAGGCTTGTATGGACAGCGAGGAAATAACGGCATGCATCACTTATGCAGACAATATGATAAGGGTGTTTGGACCTACCGTAGAGAAGAGCGTGGGTATGGAGCGTGCCGAGGAACTGTATAGAGAAGTTGCCGGGGCGGCATGGCAGGTGTACCGTCAGAAGGTAAAACGAGAAATAATACTGGACGCCGTCTCATATTCGGTATCTCCTGCTGCATTACAGCTACAGCTTAAAGGACGTGCATATGAGTCATACTCGGCAAGAAATTATGAGATTATGAGGGAAAGGCATCCTGAATTGACGAAATGTTATTTAAACTATAACGGCTGGTTTTTTGTAGTGGGCCTGATACTTGCAGCAGTGGGGCAGATGATTTACGGACTGCTTGCTTTTATCCGAAAGAGAAGGATAAAAGCGTGGAGTATACTGTGCGTTTTTTGCTGCTTGATTTTGGGAGTGGGAATCGTGGTCTGGTATACCATGCAGGGCGCGGGAATTATGGATTATAAAAACAGTGTGCCTGTGACCTGTCTTTGGACAGCGTGGATGATTTTAATGACAGAAAAAGGGAAAATGTATGCGTACTCGGATAAAGGCGAAAATAAATAGGGCATACTTCTTTGCAGGGGTGGCAGCAGTGCTTATCATGCTGGTGCCTTATTTGATTTTAGGTGAAAATTCCGTTGTAACCTATCATGATCAGTTGGACGGAGAAATGATAGCCTATATTTTACAGGCAAAGCATTTGTTTCAGGGCACCTTTCTGCCTGAGTTTATGGGAGGAGCTTCCAAAACAGCTCTTACAATGCCGGCGCCTGCCTTTGTGCTGTTGTTTCTCACAGGGCATTATTTTACCGCTCTTGTGAGCATGCAAATCATAGGCAGTCTGTGTGGCTATATCGGTATGTATTTTTTGGCAAAAGAGAGTACGGGCTGTAAATGGGCGGCAATGGTGACGGGTGTATTGTATGCC
>WFLY01000213.1 GCA_009177215.1 Bacillota bacterium | reverse complement strand
GGCGGCTGGATTGCCAATCCGGGATCGCATAGGGCATTTATGTTCCCACCATAAAATGTAATGGCATGAAATTTCTCCCAAGGTTCCGTCATCATACTAAAAAAGCCTTCCGCATTACCGCTTGCCTTTATTATGATAGGAGTTGCGAACTTAATAACAGGACTAAACCCCATACCACTGGTACTAAATTTCCCATTGCGCAATATTGCAATCATGCTACCATTATCTTTACCAAACAGATACTCTGGCCGCTCTATATCACGATTGCGTATTCGATCAAAAGACTCATATATCTTTTTATTATCACTTTGAGCCGGAAGCAAAGTAACTATATTATCCGATACATAGTATGTATATTTGTCATCCCCTACTTTTAGATAACCACAAAAATTATCTGCTATTTTTTTCATAAAAATAATCTACTCCTTAATAATTTCCTTTTGTAATCAGTCACATTCAGCACNCNAATATTTTTTACNNTTTTTTCNNAAATTNTTTTTCTGACTGATATACCATTATTAAGNACNGANTNTACCATATCNGNCNTAAAATATNACATACAAATTACAGCAGTTACAGAAAAACGCCCTGCCGAAACAGAGCGCCTTGCTTTTTCCTATTAAATTGCCCGGAACATTTTCTGAGATACCGGTTTTTCCCCTTTGGCCTTATCCAATTCTTTCCTTGCATTCTCCAGCCCTTCCATCCGCTTCAGTTCGCCTTCCGCATCCTCCAAGCCAATATGCGTATAGGTATTCAGCGTAACCCCTATATCGCTATGCCCCATCAGGTACTGCAGGGTCTTGGGGTTCATCCCCGCCTTGGCCATATTGCTGCAATAAGTATGCCTGCAGACATGGGGCGTGATCCTCGGCATCTGCACCCGGTAAATCTCATTGTAGCGGTTCAGCATATGTTTGAAACGGTGTTCCCAATGCATCGCCACTTCCGGATACCCTTTCTTGTCCGTAAAAAGGAATCCGCCATATCCGTCTATGATACGCTCATGTTCCGGCGGCTCCCTGTCCTCTATGATTGCCCGAAAGCACTGCGCCACATCATCCGTCATCGGCAGCTTCCTGGTTCCCGCATTGGTCTTGGTGCTTTCAATGATGTACTCCATTCTTGAGGAGCGCTGCAATTGGTGGTTGATATTGATGATCCTGTTTTCCAGGTCGATGTCTGAAAGCGTCAGACCGCAGAATTCCGAAATCCTCATGCCTGTATGGAAAAGGATGTACACCACCTCATAATACTTGCAGTACACTACATCATCATGGACAAATTTCAGGAATTTCCTCATCTGGTCTTTTGTGACTGCTTCGCGCGTTACACTGTCGTTTACCACCACTCCGGCAAGCTCAAACCCGAATGGGTTTTTATTCAGCACATCATCATCCACCGCCATCTGGAAAGCCGGGCGCAGCACTCCCCGAACCGTTTTGATGGTACTGTAGCCTTTTTTATCCTCCTGCTGCAGCTTAATCAGGAACAGTTTTGCATCGGATGTCTTTATTTTGGAAATCTTAAGATCGCCAAACGCCTGCTTCTTCAGCAGGTTTTTCACAAACCCGTAATTGTTCTTTGTGTTATTTTTTGCTCCTGTCTTAGTAGAAATATACCTCTCCACAAGCTCATTCACTGTAATGTTTTTTCCTAATGGGTCCAGTTGGTTATCCAGGTCATACCCGATNAGTTTTTCCTTTTCCCTCANAGAAAGATCCGGCTTTGTCCCTACCGGCTGNGNNTCGGTNGGCTCCAACCGCCAGCTATACACAAAATGTGGTTTCCCGTTAACATGGTATTTGAACTGGTATTTCCCATTTGCACGGATGGATTCCCCCCTGCGGAGAACCCTGTGCTTTGAGTCACGTCTCATCCCCGGCTTTCCTGCCATTTCGGTTCCCTCCTTCTTATTTCCGGATGTTCTTCCAGATACTTTACGAATTCCGTGCGGAGGATCAGCCTGCGCTTATTATAGTAAAAGGCGACAAATGGCAGCCTCTGCTCCTTCAGCAGTGCATAGAATTTTCTGCGGCTCAGTTCAAAATATTCCACTGCTTCCTGAACGGTCAGTACATCCTTGTCTTTCAACTGTGGTTTCATTTCCCCAACCTCCAATCAGTATTTCTGCCCTTTCCAGGNTCATAACATATATCACTCTAAAGNCNATAAATAGCAACTACNTTTGGCAGATTAAAACTATTTATATCTCCGAGGAATCATCAATGAATTTTTCGNATTTGGNACGGATAATCAGATACTTGTTTCCGCAGAACACAGAAAACCTTCCCGTGTTTTCCTCTGCCATCCTCCGCATTTTTTTAATCCCGATGTTAAAATAGGCTGCTGCCTCCTTGATTGTAAGTGTATATTTCTCGCATACCGGCACAAGGCCACCCTTTTCAGTCACCATATTTTTTGCTTCACTTTTTTTATTCTGCATTCCGCCCACCTCCGAATCTGTCTTTGATATAACACTCATGGGAACAATATTTCCTGCCCGCATTGCCGTAGGCCGTGAACGGCTTTTTGCAGTAAGTACACATAAATTCATAATGTGCCCTGCGTTCCACCTGGTCTAAATGGCCGTTCCACCATTTATTGCGGCATTTATCCGAGCAGAACTTTTTTGCCTTGCGTCCCGGATTCTGCCTTACCTCAGCCCCGCAGCATGGGCAGACGCCCTTATCCCCTTCTGCAGGCGGAACCGCCGTATTTTCTTCCGCTGCCCTGTACAGCCCGTTCCTGCGGCAGAATGATTTTACTGTGTTCTCCGAAAGCCCAAGTTCCCGCGCAATCTTTATGTATCCAAGGCCACTGGCTTTCATCTCCCGTATCCGGTCTTTTTGCCTGTCAGTCATAAAAACGCCTCCTCACTATACGGAGATTTGGGCCGCAGTCCGGCGGGGTGTTTTGCCAAAAAAAATAACGCNTGCAGGAATTGTNTANCCNTAAAAAATANGCTATAATAGNGTNAGCAAACTNGGTTTTGTATAATACAATGGAGCAAAAATTGATATGGGGGTGTTAAATATATGCTGNATAAAGGAAAAGCAANTTGTAAAAAACATGGANACTTTGAATNGCAAATTGTTGATGCCGAAAAAAATACATTCATATGCGGCAAAGACTTAATATCAAAAAATGTGAAAGAATATGATAAGTCTCGAAAATTAGTAATTACCAATTGTCCTGAATGTGGTTGTCGCATAGAAATAACAGATTATGATTTTGATAAAACTAATTAAGTAACAACTTCCAGTTTGTAGAATGGTTAATAGGAACTCTTTTCTGAAAACGGAGAAAAAAATAACGCCTGCAGGAATCCCAAAAAGAACTCCTGCAGGCGTCAAACCATTTATACCTTCTTTGCGTAATCCAGCGAAATCCATCCGTCTCTCTTTTCCTGGTAGGATTTCAGCAGCCCCCACTTGGACGCGCCTTCGCCGTCCGCTTCCTCCACAATCGTGAAGGTGCCGGCTCCCGTATATTTCCCGGTCTTGCCGTAGTTTGTGCCAGGGCCTTTCCGGATGTTCAGGTCGGGGATGGATACCCGCACCAGATACGGCTTGAACGCTGCCGCCCTGGTGTACACCGCCTTCCCGGATTCATCAAACACGGAATAGCCGGGGTTCTCATCCGCACATTTCTGTGCGTTCTCCAGCGACTTGAACGCCCCTTTCTGCGACTTGGCATCTGCCCAGGTCTTCCGGACGCGGTACCAGGAATCGGTTTCTGCAGGTGCGGAAGGAGCTGCCCCTCCAGCCGTTCCGAGGATGCCTTTCAGGATCGTGAGGATTTTCTCCCCATAGCCGGCGCCTGCCGCCCATCCTTTCCCATCCGGGTTCTCTTTCTGCCCAAGCCACTCCACATATTCCGCACAGCCCCTCTGGTGCTAGAATATAAATAGTACAAGTTAGACATGGAAAATTCCTAATATAAAAGTATAATAAATAACAGATGGAGGAATGGACATGGCTACACAGTACACAGAAGATTTTAAGAAG
>WFLY01000182.1 GCA_009177215.1 Bacillota bacterium | reverse complement strand
TCCAAAATTCTGCCCGCAGCAAGTGTTAGCCCAAGCGCGCCATCCGTCTCCGGCCTGTTAGAATATACGGCGCCCGGGTTTGCTCCACCATGCCCGGCATCCAATACTACCAAAGCCATAAAAAATGCCTCCCGCATATTTGCTACATTATATGCGGTGAGGCATTGGATAATACTTTTATTTTAAAATTCTTCCATACGGAAATAGTTCAAATCCGCGTTCAAAGCATCCGACAGCCGTTTCAGTTCCTGTGCAGTCTCTGCAAGAGATACCGTCGCGTCATTCAGCTCNTTCATGGANGCGTTCGTCTGCTCCGTAGACGCANCGTTCTCCTCAGCTATAGCAGAAAGGTTCGTCATTAAATCAACCACGCGCTCTCCCNCCTTACTACAGGTAGCAGCCTGCTGCAATACTCCCTTCATCTCTGTCTCCGTAGATTCAATNCCCTCTCGTACAGAGTTAAATCTCAGCTTTGTCTCGTCCNTCTTTNCCTTCTGGTCATCAATCNTNGTAGTTACTTCATTGATNGATTGTACCGTCTGCTTAGATTCTTCAGACAGCATTACAATAATCTCATCAATAATACTTGCGGAAGAATTAGTCTGCTCCGCAAGCTTCTGAATCTCACTCGCGACAACCGCAAATCCTCTTCCTGCCTCCCCCGCTCTTGCGGCCTCAATACTGGCGTTCAGTGACAGAAGATTGGTCTGACTGGCAATAGAAGCAATCAAATTAATTGCCTCCTGAATCTTCATTACGGATTCATTTGTCTTCCTAATCTGTTCCGCAATCTTATCAAATGCTTCCGTAGTCATATCGCTGGATTTACTCAACTCAAGCATAATAGCCGTTGCTTCCTGTCCCTTGGTATTCATGTTATCAGAAGTTACCGACAGTTTATCAACACTGCTGATAATTTCATCAATATCACTGCGCATGTTGACAACCTGCTGTGAAGAATCTTCCACATCAACAGCCTGTTCGCCGGCTCCTTTGGAAATTTCATTTAAAGCCTCGCTGATAACATCGGCGGCTCCCTTTGTTTTGTTCGCCTTTTCCTCCAGCGTATTACCGGATTCCGCCAACACCTTGGAAATTTCCTGCAGCTTCTGAATGGTTTCCTGTAAATTGTCTAAAAAGCTATTGATGCATTCGCCAAACTGTGAAAATTCATCACGCCTGTTCTGCTTTACCCTGACTCCGATTCTACCCTGCGCAATCTGATCCAAAGACTTTTTGAACGATTTTACATTTCCATCAATACTGATGCTAATAATAATGGTAATTATCAACAGCAGTAACGCACTTACAACTAACACAACAATAATGAATGTAGTTGCACTCTGCCTTACCTCTTCCATTTCTGCGGATGTTTTTGTTCTGATATCTTCGCAAAGCACTGAAAGCTGAGCGGTAATTTCTGCATTTGCCGCCTTCAAGTCAAGCATCTGCGTATCAAAATCCTTCAGTGTAGCAAAAGCTTTCTTTTTTGTTGCCAGCTTACCGGAGGAAGTCTCCGCCAAACCCTTATCGGTAGTATACTTAGGGATATTCTCCTCGATTTCCGACAATAAAGCTTCAATTCCGACAATATTCCCGCTGACGTCCTTACCTTCCACCNCCAGCTTACTGTAGCTCCTAACCATATTGTCCAACTCACTAACTTTACCAGAAAAGCCATATACACCCGAAACAGAACCGCCATACTTATATGCAAAAATTTCATTGGCAGGTTCAAAATACNTCTCATATTCTAAAATANCAAANTNCTGTATATCATANTCATCTACGGGNATCTGTGCAGCCACTTCTTCCCATGCCTGATTTTCCGCATTAAATTTACCGGTCACGCAAATTGCAGGAATACCGTTAAAGGTCGTAATCTCAGCGGCAGCCAGACCGTCTCCCGAATTGGTCAGTTTCTCCACTTTGGTCAAATCAATATCCTGTGTTTGGTCTTCATTAATCAGTTTAATATTTGTGATATAATAATTCTTGTCATATGTAAGCGTTCCACCTACACGGAACCCCATATTATTACGCTTTCCTACCACGGGAAGTTCTCGATTGTAAACCACCTTAATATAGTCTTGCTCATCAATGGTTACCCGTTCTCCGTCTCTACCCATGGTTGCATCAATCCACTTAATCTCAACCCAGTCATTATTATTTACCAGATTCTTAAAGCTGTCTGTCAAGTCCGTGCTGGAATTTAAAAATTCACTATAGGCGCCCGTTCCCTCATCAAAACCTCTCGCATTATGTAGATTAATAATGTTGCTATAATTCTCCTTGCTCTTTGCCACACCGTCTAATATAGACTGAATAGCCTCCTGATAGGAAGCGCCTGCAATAGACTTCAGCTCTGTGGCATCGTCCTGCATCTGCTGTAGATTTGCCAAAATACTATCCAGATAGTTCCGATCTACATAATACTGATATAGTGCTTCATACGCCTGATTCTGCGANNGTAAAACACTGATATTGTTTACGGTAGACTCAACNTGNCTGTNCTTAGCATTTCGGNTAATGGAAGTAATCCCTACATTACCGATAATGAGAGAAGCCGCTACCGCGAAAACTCCCATTATTACAATCTTGCCCTTAATGGATTGTATTATTGTACCCCTTTTTTTTCTCNTCATTTTNCCACCTCTTTCACCACACTATCAANAATAATTTGATTGAGTTATTATAGCACTTTTTGCATAANTTGTCTATATTATNCACAAATATATTGCATAATCTGTCGAATAATGTACTTATTATAACTATTTAATATATTTAGTCGAACCTTTGTTATTCTTCCGTTTCAAGAAGCGGAATTTTACATTTTTATATGTGCTAGCCCGCAAACTGGCTGTTATACAGCTCCGCATAGAATCCACCCTGTGACAACAACTTCTCATGATTACCCTGTTCGATAATATTACCGTCCTTCATTACCAGAATGGTATCGGCCTCCTTGATAGTAGAAAGCCTGTGGGCAACAATAAAGCTGGTCCTTCCCTCCATCATTTTTGCAAATGCATTCTGAATCTTTAGCTCCGTACGTGTGTCAATGGAGGAGGTTGCCTCATCCAAAATCAGCATAGGCGGCAGGCAAAGCATGACTCTGGCTATACACAGCAGCTGTTTCTGCCCTTGTGAAAGACTTCCGCCGTCCTCGTTTATCACTGTGTCATACCCCTCGGGCAGACGCTTGATAAAGCTGTGGGCGTGGGAAGCCTTTGCCGCCGCAATAACCTCTTCGTCCGATGCTTCCGGCTTCCCCATACGAATATTATCTCTGATAGTACCGGCCCGCAGCCACGTCTCCTGAAGCACCATACCATAATTGGTACGCAGACTTCCTCTGGTAAGCTTTCGTATATCCGTTCCGTCCACCTTGATACTGCCGGCATTTACATCATAAAAGCGCATCAAAAGATTAATCACCGTAGTCTTGCCGCAGCCGGTAGGTCCTACAATTGCCACTCTCTGCCCGGATTTCACCCGCAGATTAAAATTTTCAATCAGCTTTTTCTCCGGAACATAGCTGAAAAATACATTATCCAATGTCACATTGCCCTCAGGATTTACAAGTGCCTTCGCATCCTCCGCATCCGGTACCTGTGGCTGCTCTTCTATCAGTTCAAAAATACGCGCCGCACACACAAACGCATTCTGCAGCTCCGTAACCACGCCGGATATTTCATTGAAAGGCTTAGTATACTGGTTTGCATAGCTCAAAAAGCAGGAAAGCATTCCCACAGTAATCCCGCCTCCATCCTGTATTGCGATAAACGCTCCGAAAATGCCTACTCCCGCATAAACCAGACTGTTTACAAAACGGGTGGCAGGATTGGTAATGGACGAAAAAAAGATAGCCTTCAGGGAGCATTTCTGCAGCCGCCCGTTAATTTCCTCAAACTGCTCCTTCACAGCTCTTTCTCTGGAAAAGGTCTTCACAATCTTCTGGTTGCCGACCATCTCC
>WFLY01000048.1 GCA_009177215.1 Bacillota bacterium | reverse complement strand
GGGATAAGCATATTATCGAATAATAAAATTACCTTCAGGCAATATCAAGATACCTCTCCCCTCTCCTTTGAAAAGTGGATTTGTCTATTGAATTTCCGTGACAACGGTATTTATTTCGGCAATCCTATCTATATGGGACAAAGTCTTTTCTATTATTACATGTCGCCCANCCATATCCTAAAATTTGATTTGGACGATNTATTTTATTACTCCTCTCACAAAATCATGCGGCGCGGAAAGCATTACTTCGTGGCGGATTACGGTATGCAGGTGAATATTGCCAGTCGTTACGGTATCAAAAATTATGCAATCTGCGGCGTTGATTTTTGTTTCCGCAACGGTGACCCTACTGACTTTCGCCGGGAAAATCTGGAAATTTGGAACTCCTACCATGGCGTTCGCTGCATACAAAAAAACGGACAGCATATTTATACTGTCCGCATTCACATCAAAGGCAATTATCTGGTGGGAAAATATGCCACTGAGCTGGAAGCTGCAATCGCCTACAATAAGGCTATTGATATATTAAAAAGAAACGGCGTTACTAAAAATTACGCGCCCAATTATATTGACGGTTTATCTCCCCGAAGATATGCCGAGATCTATTCCGAACTGGATATTTCCCCCAATATCCTTCATTACAAGCCTTGAGCCTGACATACTTTGAGGTTCCTTTTTATGGAACCTCAAGGTTTATTTCTCCGTATAATCTATAAAGCTAATATTCAAATCCGCATAACCCGCTATACCGTCAATAGTAGTGTCGTTGCTGTATTGCCACATGGAAAATTTATAAGGATAATCTGGCACATCCGTCATCTGAGACAGCCACACATCATATGCCGTCAGTTTAGACAAATCTATCTGCTTCAACAGCCACTCCTTATTACCGTAAATCATAGGCTTATAGCCTGCATTTTTAATGGTGTCCAAAAATGCCTTGGCAATTTTTGTTTTATCGGTCTTAGATAAACTGTCTATTCTTGCCGTATCATTACTAATGCCTTCCATGTCAAATGCAACCGGATAAGTAATCTCATAATCCTTTATATACTCCAAGACCATGTTTGCCTCCTCGACTGCTTCCGCCTCAGTGACCGCCTGTGAAAAAAAGTAAACGCCGATTTTTAAGCCGGCATCACCGGCACGCTTCACATTATCCAGAAAATAATCGTCCAATACCAGCTGCCCGCTGCTGTAGCCGCGAAAGCCCACCCGCAGCATCACATAATCAACACCCGCCTTTTTAAGCTTCACAAAGTCCACATAATCCTGAAACTTGGAAATGTCAGCACCCACAAAAGACACCTGTTTACCATCCACATAATATTTCATCAAATCGGACTGGCATACCAGTTTGGTGAAATCATACTCATGCTTCGGAAGATAAGGGCTTATCAACACCCACTCCTCCGAGCCGTCCGCATATTGTATCAAGGTATGCCTGCCGTCAGTGGCCGGGTCATTATCCCCAGTCTCTTCCGGCTCCTCCTCTAAAGACTTGCTCTCTTCTACACTTTCCTCCGGATACATATCCCAAAAATCAAAATCATCCGGCGACAAGGTACTGCCCGAAATCAAATCCTTCGTATCAGGATATTTGTTATCAGAAGCTGCGGATACTTTAGCCGCCTGTTCCTGTACCTGACTGCCACTTGCCGCATTGAGCCTGCTCTGATTGTTCATAAGAAGCACTACAACCAGAATAACGGCAACAAACAATGTCACTGCAACAATCGCTGACACCACAGTCGGAGTCAGTTTGGAATGTTCATCATAATCCTCCGGCAAACGCATCCGCTCTTCCCCCTTCGTATTTTTTATAAAATCCACAACAACAACTTGTTACAATAAGTACATCTTAAGCAGCGTTACGATTTAAGCACGCACAATTGCCTTCTTGGGGCATTTCTGTTCACATGCCCCACAGCCCACGCACTTAGCCGGGTCTATAACGGCATGGAAATTCTCCACCGTCACAGCACCCTTCGGACATATTTTAGCACAGATACCGCAACCAATGCAACCCACTTGACACGCTTTCATGGTTACAGGTCCTTTATCCGTGGAGCTGCACGCTACAATCAGCTTTGTATTGTAAGGTATCAGGGAAATTAAATGCTTGGGACATACGGCAATACACTTACCACATGCCTTACACTTTTCCTTATCCACCACGGCAACGCCCTTCACCACATGAATGGCATCAAAGGGGCACGCTTTCACGCAGGTGCCATAACCCAGACAACCACTGTTACAAGCCTTCGGTCCGCCGTTAGGCACGAAGCTCAGCATACGGCAATCTTCGGCGCCGCAATAATCATAATCCGTTCCCGCTTTCTCACAATCTCCCTGACAGTGTACATAAGCCACCTGTCTTACACTGCTNCCNGCGNCNACGCCTATGATTTCCGNAATTTNNTTTCCTACNGCTTCCCNGCNTACCGGNCAGGCGTTTACNGGCGCCNCTCCCTTGGCAATTNCNGCGGCAAGGCCGGAACATCCTGCNAACCCNCAGCCTCCACAGTTANTACCGGGAAGCGCCGCCAAAACCGCCTCTTCTTTTTCNTCTACCTCTNCCTTAAATTTAAGTCCTGCCACNCCCAAAAAGAGACCCACAAAAATACCTACCGCACTAACCACCACCGTTGCCGTCACAATTCCTGTTATACTCATGTGTCGTTCTCCCTTCTATAATAATCCTGAAAATCCGCAGAAGGCAATCGCCATAAGTCCTGCCGTCAAAAGTACCGTAGGCATCCCCTTGAAGGCTCCGGGAATATCATTATACTCCATTTTTTCACGAAGCCCTGCTAAAATCACAATGGCAACGGTAAAGCCCACAGCCGTCGCAAAGCCGTTTACAATACCTGTCAGAATGCCGTATTCCCTCTGTACATTGGTAAGTGCCACGCCCAGCACGGCGCAGTTGGTTGTAATCAGCGGAAGATACACACCCAGCGCCTCATATAGAGAGGGCATCGCCTTACGCAAAAACATTTCCACAAACTGCACCAGTGCAGCAATTACCAAAATAAACACAATGGTCTGCAAATACTCAATGTGGAAGGGCTGCAATACAAATTGATAAATCACTCCCGCCACAGCGCTTGCCAAGGTAATAACGAAAATAACTGCCGTTCCCATTCCCGCCGCAGTTTTAATTTTCTTGGATACTCCCAAAAAAGGACACAGACCTAGAAACTGGCTTAACACAACATTACTTACCAAGGAGGAGCTGATTAAAATAATCAATAAATCCTTTATACTGTCCATTTACTTATCCTCCTTCTCCATGTCTATAAATTCCAGTTCATTTTGTTTTTTCGTCGAAGCCGCTCTTTCAACTATCCTTTCTTTTTTTGCCGTTTTTCTTATCATACCGCTTTTTTCCTCTTTTCCCGAAGCGGTATCATAAAATCTCTTAGAGCAGCCGCTGTCGGTACAATTCATACAATCCTCACTGCATCCTGAGCCGATATGCCTTACATCCTTTCCGACCTTCTCTCTTGTTATCTTTAAATAATTTTGGAAAGCCGTAAGCACCGCCAGCACAAAGAAAGCACCCGGAGCCAGTATGAAAATATTGATGGGTGTGTAGGAATCCGGCATAATCGGATAATCAAAAACGGTTCCCGCGCCCAAAAGTTCACGTACAGCGCCGATGCAGGTTAAGGCAAAGGAAAAACCAAGCCCCATTCCGATACCGTCAAACAAGGAAGGAATCGGCGGATTGGAATAGGCATAGCTCTCCGCTCTCCCTAAAATAATACAGTTTACAACAATTAACGGTATGTACATTCCCAGGGCCTCGTTCAAAGAAGGAATGTAGGCTTCCAAAAGAAGCTGCACCGCTGTTACAAAGGAGGCAATAATTACAATAAAAGCGGGAATCCTCACCCTGTTTGGAATAATGTTACGAAGCAGGGAAATAATCAGGTTACTCAACATAAGCACCACCGTGGTGGTAAGCCCCATTCCCAAGCCGTTTATTGCAGACGTAGTCACCGCCAGCGTAGGACACATGCCAAGCATCAGCACAAAAGTAGGATTTTCCTTTAAAAGCCCGTTGGCAAGCCTCTCTCCTGCCGCAGAAAATGACGATTTCTTACTCATTTGCTCCACCTCCCTGCATAAGCTGCGCTGTCACCTTAAGTCCGCCGTTTACCGCATTGGTCACTGCTTTTGTGGTAATGGTCGCTCCACTTATGGCATCAATCTCGCTGTCCGACCGGCTTCCCGTCTTGGTAAAGCTAAAGCTTCCCGCCTTTTTCTCATGGAACTGCGGTGCCAATACCTTCTCCGCCTGCATACCAAGACCCGGAGTCTCCGAAATTTCTAATATGGATATATCCTTTAAAACCCCATCCAGCGTAACACCCATGTACAGCACAATCCTGCCTCCATAGCCCTCGGAAGAAGTAGTCTGCAATACATATCCAAGCAGCGTCTTATCAGCATCAACTGCCTCATACACAGTTCCCACTGACACACCATTATCGGACAACTCGGCAGCAAGCTCCGCCTCCATTACATACGGAATCTCCCTAAATTCCGAAGCCTCCGCAAAAACTGCCGCACATGCCCTCTGTACCGCCTTTTGTCTCTGCACCTCAATAGGTTCTTTAGTAAGCTCATATACAAATCCCAGCACCAGACCGGCAATCAGCGTAATTGCAAATAAGATACCTGCTTCTTTCAACATTACTTTCATGTCCGAATTATTTTTCATACCTTCTGCCTCCTTTTCCGAAAGCAACAGGCCTTGTCACCTTCTCAATCAAAGGCACAAGCAGATTGCCCAAGATAATTGCATAGGAAACGCCCTCTGCCCCCGGTCCGAAAATACGGAAAATTCCGGTCATCAGACCTAAAAAGATACCAAACAAATACTGTCCCTTAATAGTGATAGGTCTTGTGACATAATCCGTCGCCATAAAGAATGCTCCCATCATCAGCCAGCCGACTGCAAGCTGTGAGGAAATATATGCAGGATAAAAACCGTGTCCTCCGAAAAGTACGGTAAACACTACAAATGTTACTATGTAGCTGCCGGGAATCCTCAAGTCAATCACACCTGTCAAAATTAAGAAACAGGCTCCAATCACCAATGCAATCATGGAGGTCTCGCCTATGGTTCCCGCAGTATTTCCGATAATCATATCCATGATGTTGACACTCTCTCCTGCCTTCAAAGCCGCAAGCGGTGTCGCGCCCGTGTAAGCGTCACAGGCAAAATCCGTCATCTGTAAGGGAAACGAAATCAAAAGAAAACACCTTGCCGCCAACGCAGGATTCATAAAATTCTGCCCCAGTCCGCCAAAGAGCATTTTAACCACCAAAATGGCGAACACACCTCCAAGTGCCGCTATCCACAGCGGGATATTCACCGGCAGATTTAATGCAAGAAGAAGTCCTGTCACCACTGCCGACAAATCGGTAACGGTAAGCCTTTTCCTATATAAACCAAAT
>WFLY01000014.1 GCA_009177215.1 Bacillota bacterium | reverse complement strand
GCAGTGCCGGTGCTTCGTGCCTTTGCGCCCACGATTTTTCTTTACGGTATTTTAGGGGTGCTGAGAGGATATTTTCAAGCCCATAAAAGTATGACGCAGACCTCGGTTTCTCAAATATTGGAGCAGATAATAAATGCGGCGGTGAGTATCGGTGCGGCGTATTTGTTGATAAACGGTTTTATGGGAACCATGGAGGTACCTGCAGACACGGAGGGGCAGGTGGCGCGTGCCACTTACGGCGCTATCGGCAGCGCACTTGGCACCGGGGCGGGAGTGCTTGCCGGGCTTTTGTTTATGTTAGGAATGTATGCCTTAAATCGTAGGGTGATTCATCGAAGAATCAGCAATGACAGACATACGAAACAGGATTCCTACGGTACTATTTTGAAGACGATCACTATGGTAGTGACGCCGTTTATCCTGAGTACGGCAGTTTACAATTTAAGCGGTGCAGTGAACAATGCAATTTATACCAAAATTCTACCTGCAATGAAAAGCTTGGACAGTGTGGAGCGCTATACTAACTGGGGAATTTTCTCGGGTCAGTCGTTGACGGTTTCCAATATTCCCATTGCTTTTGCCACGGCGATGGCTTCGGCAATGATTCCTTCGGTGGCTCAATTAATGGCTGCTAAGGATGCGCAGGGCACCAGAGACAAAATCGCATTGGCGGTCAAGAGTACCATGGTAATTTCTATCCCCTCTGCAGTGGGCTTGTTTGTGCTGGCAAAGCCGGTAATGTATTTTCTGTTTCCCAGATCTGAAGAAGTGGTCAGCCTTGCGGCAAGGCTTTTAATGACGCTGTCGGTGTCGGTAGTATTCTATGCGCTGTCCACTTTAAACGGCTCTATATTACAGGGGCTTGGCAGGGTGAATGCGCCGATTATCAACGCGGGCATAGCATTAGTGCTGCAGACAGTAGTGGCGTTAGTATTATTGCTGTACACAGACTTGGATTTGTACAGCATGGCGATTGCCAATACCCTTTATTCCGGCATTATGTGCCTTCTGAATCAGATAGCAGTGCGCAGGGCAATAGGCTACAGACAGGAAACAGTAAAAACTTTTCTGATACCTCTTTTGGCGTCCGGCTTTATGGGAGCTGCTGCTTGGGCAGTATATGAGGGGGGTTATATGCTTACCGCGTCTATGAGAATATCCCTGATTCCCGCAATGCTTATCGGTATTTGCGTGTATTTTGTGATGATGATTCTGATGAGAGGGTTGAGCGAGCAGGAGCTTAAGGGATTCCCTAAGGGATATTTACTGGTGAAGGTGGCAAAGAAGTGCCGTTTGATGAGGCAATAGAAGCCTTTCTTCGGCGGAGGAGGCCGCACCTGCCCGCCGCCGCCCTACGTGCGCCTTGGTAAGGCGAAATTGTTTCGTTTTGGGATTGTGGAACATTTAGCTATTCACTTAGTTTTTCGATACCTGAAATGTCGCAGTCGATCATTAGGGAGTAGTTGGTATAGTAGACTACGAAGCCGGGTTTTGCGCCGGCGGGCTTTTTAACGTGTTTTTTCTGGATATAGTCGATTTCCACTTTTTCCTGCCCGCGGCCCTTGGAGTAGTAGGCGGCAAGGCGGCCTGCTTCCTCGAAGGTCCGGTCGGGAAGCTCTTCGGTGCCCTCGGCCTTTACGATGACATGGGAGCCGGGCATGTTTTTGGCATGGAACCACCAGTCGTTGCCTGTGGCAAGCTTAAAGGTAAGCTCATCGTTTTGATAGTTATTTTTCCCCACATACATGTGGAAGCCGTCGCTGCTCAGGTAATGGAAAGGCTTACTGGTAATCTTTGCTTTCTTGCTGCCGCCCTTTCTGCGGATGTAGCCGCTTTCCGTAAGCTCCTCCTTGATTTCCACCAAATCTTCTTCCTTCAGGGCAATGTCCAGTGAAGCGCTGACGGATTCCAGATGGTCAATTTCGGATTTTACTTCTTCCGTTAGCTGTGACAGAGCTTCGTAAGTACGTTTTAATTTGCCGTATTTATCAAAATATTTTTTGGCATTTTCCGTGGCGGAAAGAGTGGGGTCCAAGGGAATGGTAACGGTTTCGTCGGTATAATAATTTAACGCCTCCAAGGATTTGGCGCCGGGGGAGGCGCTATAACCGTAGGTGTTTAACAATTCCCCGTAAATGCGGTAGGTTTCACGCTTTTCGGTATCCTTCATCTGGCGCAGCTGTAAATCGTATTTTTTAATATTTCTTTCCAAAGCGGTCTGGACAATCCTTCTTAAGTCGGCGGATTTTTGGCGGATGCGGGTGATTGCATTTTTTTCCGCATAATAAGCCTCCAAGAGAGAGGACATGGAGGAATAGTGGGCAGTTCTGTCGATGCCGGAGGTATACATGGTAAGGGGAACTGCGGCAAATTCTACGGGCTGCGTTTTTGTGTATGCGATGTTGGGAGCAAATTTACCCTCCTTGATGGCATAGACCATACGTTCAAATGCCTGATAGAGGGTACGGTAAGCGTCCTCGTCAAAAGCGGCAGTGGGCTGTTCGCCATCCAAATGCGCCTGATGGCAAAGTTCTTGTGCCAGAACGGGGGAAATGCCCGTGAAGCTGCCGTAAACGGCTTTAAACAGAGGCTGAGGCTTCCCGCTGACCGCATGATAGAAGGTATTGTAATCAGCAGTCAGAGCATCCAGTTTGTCCTGAGTGTTTGCCACAAAATAGGGCTTGCCGGGCAAGACCTCCCGGACACTGCTGACAGCAGCCGAGATATGCTTTATGCTGTCGATAATCATATTTTCTTCATTACAGAAAATAATATTGCTGTGTTTTCCCATAATTTCCACAATCAGAGTCTTGCGGCAAAGGTCGCCCATTTCATCCAAATGCTCGATTTCAATACGGATGATACGCTCAAGGCCCGGCTGGGTAATTTTTGTGATACGCCCGTTTTGAAGATGCTTGCGNANGAGCATACAGAAATTCGGAGCCGTCATAGGGCTTTGTTTGTTGCTTTCTGTCAGATAAATTAACGGGAGAGAAGCNTCTGCGGNAANAAAAAGCCGTTTTTNNCNTTNNGGAGNNTNTNNTGNAAGNAAAANCNCGNNGTTTTCCGGNTNNGCGNTTTTATAGANCCGTCCGCCTGTGAGCTCTTTATTTAGTTCGTAAACTATATTTGCTATGGTAACGGCGTCAANAGCCATNATAAATTCNTCGCTTAATNTAAAATATACGGGTGGTTGGGGATTGCTGAAGGTTTTCCATACACCCGATAGATTACTGCTATAGATTGTAGCAGATTTTTTTGTAAAATGGAACCCTTAGCAGCAGGTAGTAATAATCTTTTAGTGTAATGAAAAAACACTGTTTAAGCCTTGACGTGCTTAAAAACTTATTCTATAATAAATTGGAGTATGTGGAAGTGTAACTTGATTAAACAGATTGGAGCACCCATGATAAAGAGCATGACAGGCTTTGGCAGGTTTGAGACTGCCGAGAGTAACAGAAAATTCGCAGTGGAAATGAAATCTGTCAATCACCGTTATTTGGATGTGAATATTAAGATGCCGAAGAAGCTGAATTTTTTTGAGTCAGCGATCCGGGGGGAACTGAAAAATTATATTTCCCGTGGCAAGATTGATGTTTTCATTACTTATGAGGATTTTACAGAGAATCATTCCAGCGTGCGTTATAANAGAGAGCTGGCGGGGGAATATTNACAACATCTGCGAAGGATTGCNGANGATTTTGGTTTAGAGGATGATATCCGTGTGTCTACTCTGTCCAAGTATCCCGAGGTCTTTACCATGGAGGAGCAGAATCCGGATGAGGAGGAGCTTTGGAAGGAGCTTCAAAGGACGGTGGCGGGAGCCGCNGAGATGNTTGTGCAGAGCCGTATTATNGANGGTGAGCATTTAAGAGATGATTTAATCGAGAAATTGGACGGAATGTTAAAGNTTGTTGATTTTGTGGAGGCGCGTTCGCCTCAGATTGTCAGTGAATACAGGCAGAAGCTTGAGGAGAAAGTGCGGGAGCTTTTAGGAGATACCGCTGTGGACGAGGAACGGCTTTTGACAGAGGTCACTATTTTTGCGGATAAAGCTTGTGTGGATGAAGAGCTTGTACGTTTGCGCAGCCACATTGAGACTACAAGGAAGACTTTATTAGAGGGCGGAAGTATCGGACGGAAGCTTGACTTTATTGCGCAGGAGATGAACAGAGAAGCAAATACGATTCTCTCCAAGGCAAATGATCTTGAGATTTCCAATTGTGCCATTGAGTTGAAAACGGAGATTGAGAAGGTCAGAGAGCAGATTCAGAATATTGAGTAGGATATCAATGAATAAACTAATTCATATCGGTTTTGGAAATATAGTGAATACAGAAAAAATTATTGCCATTGTCAGTCCCGATGCAGCGCCTATCAAGCGTCTGGTACAGAAAGCAAAGGAGACAGGTATGGCAATCGACGCTACCCAAGGGAGGAAGACCAAGTCGGTTTTAGTGATGGAAAACAGTCAGGTGGTGCTTTCCGCACTGCTTCCCGAGACCATTGCAGGGCGTGCGCAGGCAGGTCTGGAGGAAGCAGGGGAGAATGACGGCGTACAGGACGCAGGATGAATCATATTTTGGAAGGTGAATCGCAGAAAATGAAGGAAAAGGGAATCTTAATTGTAATATCCGGTTTTTCAGGAGCCGGAAAGGGTACTTTAATGAGGAGACTGTTACAGAATTACGATAATTATGCCCTGTCCATATCCATGACCACCAGAAGCCCCAGAGAGGGAGAACGCGACGGCGTGGAATACTTTTTTGCAAGTAAGCAGCAGTTTGAGGAGAGGATTAAAGAGGATGGCTTTATCGAATACGCCACCTACTGCGATAATTATTACGGAACTCCCAGAGCTTATGTGGAGCACCAGCTAGAGGCGGGTAAGGACGTCATTTTGGAGATTGAGATACAGGGCGCTTTGCAGGTTAAGAAGAAATTTCCCGAGAGCCTGCTTTTGTTTGTAACGCCGCCTGATGCCAAAGAACTGGAGCGCAGGCTTGTGGGCAGAGGAACGGAGAGCGCAGAGGTGATTAAAAAGCGTCTGGCTCGCGCAAGTGAGGAATCAGAAGGCATTGAAGCCTATGATTATATAGTGGTAAACGACAATCTGGACGTTTGCGTGGAGGAGCTTCACCGGTTGGTGGATGCAGCACGAAGGGCGCCTGTTCGCAGGAAAACATTTATAAAAGAAATCAGGGAAGAACTCAAGGAGTTTCAGGAAGGAGCAAAATAATGTTACATCCGTCTTATTCAGATTTGATGAAGGTAGTAAACAGCGAGGTAGAGCCGGGAGAAGCGCCTGTAGTAAACAGCCGTTATTCCATAGTTATGGCTACCTCCAAAAGAGCAAGACAGATTATCGGCGGTGACGAGCCATTGGTAGAGGGAAAGGACAAAAAACCGCTGTCTGTTGCCGTGGAAGAATTGAATCAGGGCAAGATTAAGATTTTGGGCGACGAGGAATAAGGATAAGTGATAGCTGGCGCTTTTTGCCCAGCTATTCTTTGGTTTTAGAAAGGTTTCTATGAAAATATTAATGATATCTTTGGGCTGTGATAAAAATTTGGTAGATTCCGAGACGATGCTGGGAATACTGGAAGAAAAGGGCTATATTTTTACGGATGATGAGACTGAGGCGGAGGCGGCGGTGGTGAATACCTGCTGTTTTATCGGCGATGCCAAGGAGGAGAGTATTAATACCCTTTTAGAGATGGCACAGTTAAAGGATAGCGGGCAGCTGAAGGCACTGATTGCGGCAGGCTGTCTGGCGCAGCGTTACAGAGAGGAAATCCAGACTGAGATTCCTCAGGTGGATGCCATTATCGGAACCACGGCAGTCACGGAGATTGCGGCGGCGCTGGACGAAGTGCTTACGGGGAAGAGCAGTAATCACTATCGGGATATCAATGCGGCGCCTGCCACAGGACAAAAGCGGGTGGTGACTACAGGCGGACATTTTGCCTATTTGAAAATAGCCGAGGGCTGTGACAAGCATTGCACTTATTGTATTATCCCCAAGGTGCGGGGAAGCTTCCGCAGCGTACCAATGGAAAGCCTGCTTGAGGAAGCTTCATATCTTGCAAAAAGCGGTGTGAAGGAATTGATTTTGGTGGCGCAGGAGACTACTCTTTATGGAGTGGATTTATATGGGAAAAAGAGTCTGCCGGAGCTTTTGCATAGACTGGCGAAGATAAGCGGTATTTGCTGGATTCGTATTTTATACTGTTATCCCGAGGAGATTACCGACGAGTTGATTGATGCGATAGCCTCAGAGCCTAAGGTGTGCCATTATCTGGACATTCCCATTCAGCATGCCTCGGATACTGTTTTGAAACGTATGGGAAGGCGGACAACGGAGGCTGAGCTTCGCAGTATGATTGAAAGGCTGCGGGAGAGGATTCCCGATATCTGCCTGAGGACTACCCTGATTAGCGGTTTTCCCGGAGAGAGTCAGGAGGATTTTGAACGGCTCTATAATTTT
>WFLY01000221.1 GCA_009177215.1 Bacillota bacterium | reverse complement strand
AAAGGCGTATTGCTGATATATANCTTACCCTTCAAGGAGTTCATAAACACAAAGAGANTTGGCGNTAAAAATGCTGCCACCAATATACACAATATGAAAAATAAAATTCCGTTCCAAGCTGTTTTTTTATTCATTACGCTTCAACCTCTTTTCTTCTTGTCATTGCCAGCTGCGTCAAAGCAATTGCCGCCACTACAATAAAGAACAATACTGCCTTTGCCTGACCTACACCCTCGTAGCCCATACGCCCATAAAAGGTGTTGTAAATATCTAATGCCAACATTGCGGTCCGCTTGCTGGGCGCCCCTGCCGTCAGGGCAAGATTTTGGTCAAAAAGTTTAAAACTGTTGGACACCGTCAAAAAGAGACAAATTGTAATGGAGGGCATTACCAAAGGGATTTTCACTTTGGTAAGCGCCTGCCAGCCGGTAGCGCCGTCAATCTGTGCCGCCTCCAGCAAATCCGTGGGCACATTCTGAAGACCTGCGATATAGATTATCATCATATAACCTATCATCTGCCAGTTCATCAAAATGATTAAGCCCCAAAATCCGTAAGTAGCGTTTGCCACCAGCGTTGTCTCATACTGAAGAAGCACCGCGTTAATCATCTGCTGCCAGATATAGCCCAATATAATTCCGCCTATCAGGTTAGGCATAAAAAACACGGTACGAAACAGATTGGTTCCCTTAATTTTACGTGTCAAAGCAAGTGCCAGCATAAAAGCGAATACATTCACTGTTATAATAGACAGAACCGAAAACTTCACCGTAAACCAAAAGGCATTTAAAAAATCCCTGTCAGCAAATATTTTTACATAATTGTCAATACCGATAAACTGCGCGTTTGTGATTGTCTTAAATTTACAAAAGGAAAGATACACACCCATTACAAAGGGTAAAATAAACGCAAAGGCAAAGGCAATCAACGTGGGCAGTACAAAAATCGGGAAATATCTTTTCAAAGTTTTCTGCATTATTGTTTCACCGCCGCCTTTTCAGCCGCCCAATCCGAAATTACCTGCTCCTTTACCTGCTCCCAAGTCATACTGCCGGAAGCATACTCCAGAAGAGCCGCGCCGAGATTATCCTTGAACCTGGTACTGGGGAAAGTAGTAAATTGCCATGGTATTGAAGTAGTCGTCTCGTCAGCCATGTCACGCAGCACCTCCTTTGCCAAAGGGTCCTCCGGTTTCTCCTCCTCGGAAAAAGTGTTAAAGGGAGCAATCAGTCCCAAATCATTTGTCACTGCAGCTTTTCCTTTCTCTGAAGAGAAAAGCCATTCTACAAAGGCAATGGATGCCGCCTGATCCTCTGCCGAAGCCTGACTGTTAATACAGAAGAAGTTTTCCGTACCCACACACAGACCCTGACTCTCCTCCCCCTCTATTCCCGAATAGATTGGTAAAAATTTTACATCCTCCGCCTGCACGGTATTACCTCCTACANCGGCAATCTGGCTCCAAGCCCAGTTACCGTTCTGGACCATTGCCACTTGTCCTAACGCGAACTCAGCCATGGAATCATTAACNGATTTATTGCCAAGTAACCCCGGCGCCGTACAGGAATTCCGGATATACAAATCAAACACATTCTTAAAATNCTNGGCGTAGGTAAAATCAAGAGTATCTGCATCCGTCACNCCCTTATCCTTATATTCATATGCTACGGGAATATTGGCAAGATGAGTCTGCCATCTCCAATCCTCTCCGGGAGTCAAAGAAGTAGAGGCAAAAACGCCGTCAATCCCTAAATCATCCTTCTTAGCCTGCATATCCTCCACAACAGCCTTCAAAGTCTCAAAATTTTTTATCTCCTCCATGGAGGAAGCCTTGGCACCCTCCAAAGCAAAGTATTTATCCATAATAGCATTATTGTAGATAATGCCGTAGCCCTCCACTACATAAGGAATACCGTATACGCCTCCGTCCTCTCCCGTAANGGCAATGCTCTTANCCAAAAGCCAGCTGTAAAGCTGTGTATCCTTCAAATCAGCGCAATAATCCTTCCAGCTTTGATATCCCACAAGACCGTTAATCTGGAAAAGAGTGGGAGCCTCCGCATTGGAAATTTCCGCCATCAAGGTTTGTTCATAGGTTCCGCTTGCCGCTGTCACTACCTTTACCGGCACTCCCGTTTCCTGAGTATATTGCTGGGCCAATCCCTGCCAGACACTGTCGACCTCCGGCTTAAAGCTCAAATAANATACCTGACCCTTTGCCGTATTCTGATTATTTGTTTGATTATTGTTCCCTTCCTGATTTTCCGTATTTTGTGCCGTATTTTGCGGAGTCTGTCCCTCCTCCGTCTTTCTGCCGCAGCCCGTAAACAGGCTCATTGTCATAATTGCGCACAATATTGCGCCAATCATTCGCTTTTTCATAATTTGATTTTCCCTTCCTTTCATCTTTTTCCATATGACTACCTAATGCTTTAGCTTCCAGATATCGTTGTTATATTCTTCGATAGTCCTGTCCGAGGAGAAATAACCTGCTTTAGCAATATTGGTTAACATCATCCTCCTCCACTTTTCCTGATTGCGATAATCCGCAAAGGCAAGCTCCTTCACCCTAATATAGTCCTCAAAATCCAGCAGCGTCATAAACCAATCCTTATTTAACAGCTCCTGATAAAGACGTTCCAGATTTTCCTTTTGCCCAATGGCAAGCATTTCCCTGCCGATAATAAAATCCACGACACGCTTGATACCAGGGCTTTTCTTATAATACTTCTTAGGGTCGTAATCTCTTTTTTCATAGTGCCCTATTACCGCCTTGCTGTCCTGCCCGAAAATATAAATATTATCGTCTCCCACCAGCTCCCTGATTTCCACATTCGCACCGTCGCGGGTTCCCAGCGTAACCGCGCCGTTTAGCATAAATTTCATGTTGCCGGTACCGGACGCCTCCTTGGAGGCAAGGGAAATCTGCTCTGAAATATCACAGGCGGGAATCAGCTTTTCCGCGTAGGTGACATTATAATTCTCCACCATGACCACCCTCATATAAGGACTTACCTCAACATCACGACTCACAAGCTCCGACAATACCAGAATCAAATGGATAATATCCTTGGCAATCACATAGGCAGGCGCCGCCTTAGCCCCAAATATGAAAACAAGAGGCGTTTCCGGCTTTTTACCGCCCTTGATTTCCAAATATTTGTGAATAATATAAAGAGCGTTCAGCTGCTGTCGTTTATACTCATGAAGACGCTTGATTTGGATATCAAAAATAGCATTCTCAGGCAGCGTCACACCTTCGTTTTCCTGTAAATACGCAATTAAATCACGCTTCTTTTTTTGCTTGATTTCATAAAGCCCTGCAAGCACCTGACTGTCATCCTTTTTTTCCAACAGTCTTTCCAGCTCTCCCGCATTCTTCTGATAACCTGAGCCAATTGTCTCTGTAAGGAAATCCGCAAGCTCGCTGTTACAGGAAAGCAGCCATCTTCGGAAAGTTATTCCATTTGTCTTATTGTTAAATTTCTCAGGATAAATTTTATAAAAGTGATTCAGCTCGCTCTGCTTTAAAATTTCCGTATGGATAGCCGCCACTCCGTTTACGCTGAAACCGCAGTGAATATCAATGTGCGCCATATGCACCTTGCCATCCTTGTCGATAATCTGAACCTTTTCGTCCTTATATTTTTCCGATACATACTTATCAAGCGCTTTGATAATGGGAACCAGCTTTGGCACTACCTTTTCCAGATAGGCAAGCGGCCATTTTTCCAATGCCTCCGCCAATATGGTATGGTTGGTGTAAG
>WFLY01000017.1 GCA_009177215.1 Bacillota bacterium | reverse complement strand
CACACCTCCAAGTGCCGCTATCCACAGCGGGATATTCACCGGCAGATTTAATGCAAGAAGAAGTCCTGTCACCACTGCCGACAAATCGGTAACGGTAAGCCTTTTCCTATATAAACCAAATAAAAACTCCGTGAGCACCGTGGAGGCAATAGTTACCAATATCCCTAACAGCGCTCTACATCAAAAATTAGAAATTCCAAATCCAGTAGCTGGAAGCAGTGCAACAATCACTGCAGCCATGATTCAGCCGGTAGTAGACTTAGAACTGATATGCGCATTGGACAATACTTTTAATAAATCGCTCACTCTTTTTTCCTCCCTAGTTCTTTTTCCTTTTTGCCAGCTGTATTTTGCGCATAGACTTAATCTCCTGAGTCAAAGGTCTCTTTGCCGGACAGATAAAACTACAGCAGCCACATTCACAGCACTCCATCCCGTTGTTTTCCACAAACGCTTCCTCGTCAAAATGCTCTGCATAATCCGCAAGCCTGCTGGGGATTACCCTGCCCGGACACACCTCCACGCACCTTCCGCAGTTAATGCATGGACCCGGTTCCATTGCAGACACCTCATCCTTGGAAAGCGCAAGCAGCGCCGTGGATGTTTTGGTTATGGGTACGTTAAGCTCAAACATGCTAAAGCCCATCATAGGACCTCCGCAGATAATTTTTTCCGGCTTTCCCTTGAAGCCGCCAGCCTCTTCTATCAGCTCATTATAATTGGTACCGATACGCACCTTGAAGTTGCGGGGATGTGCAATGGCATCGCCTGTCACGGTAACAATCCGCTCCATAAGCGGTCTACCCTCCGCCACTGCTCGATATACGGCTACAATAGTATCCACATTATTTACAACACAGCCCACATCTGCCGGTAGCATGGAGGAATTTATTTTTCTTCCCGTGACGGCATAAATAAGGGTACGCTCTCCTCCCTGAGGATATTTTGTCTTAAGCGACCTGACGCTGATTCTTTTTTCATCTTTGGTGAGCTGCTTAAACAGCGCCACACAATCAGGCTTATTATCCTCAATAGCCAAGATGCCCNNAGCATTTTCNANCAGCTNCAGAATAANCTTCAGTCCGCCGATTACTTTCTCAGGTTCCTCAAGCATTCGACGGTAATCCGAGGTCAGATACGGTTCACACTCGGCACAGTTGGCAATCACATACTCTATTTTCTCCGGCTCCTTTGGCGACAGCTTCACATGAGTGGGAAAACCCGCACCACCCATTCCTACAATTCCGGCTTCTTTCACCGCATCAAGAATCTCTTCCCTGCCCAGCTTTTCTATAGGGGCAACAGGATAAAAGCCCACATCCTCATAGAGACCGTCATTCTCCACTATGATACTCATAACATTGTCACCCGTCACTACCCGGCGCGGCTCAACAGCTTTCACCGTTCCCGATACCGATGCATAAATAGGCGCCGATACAAAGCCGCCGCTCTCCGCAATCTTCTGTCCAACCAGCACTCTGTCTCCCTTTGCCACAATAGGCTGCGCCGGCGCCCCTATGTGCTGTGACAAAGGATACACCAAATCGCCCTTAGGAAGAATCTCTTTAATAGGCTTATCCTTGGACAACTCCTTTCCATCATAGGGATGGATACCGCCCACAAATGTCAACTTTGCCATACTGCTCATATCCTTTCTTATCAGTTAATCATAACTTTTCAGACAGCCCCCTACCGCGAAGTCAAAATCGCGTCTGTATGCGATTTTGCAAGACTTGCAAGCGCCAAAATGAGTTAAAAACTCATTTAATGTGCATCAGCGTAACAGTTCAGGGGCCTGTCTGAACTGTTATGTTAAATTTTCTCAACCGTAAATATATTTTGTTGAATACACTGTAAAAATATCGAAATCTGCAATATTCTATGTACTATTTAAATATACTATTTTTTTTTGCAAAATACTACTGTAAATTTAAAATTTATGTTATGATTATTACAGTAAGCCATNCGAAAAATGAACTATAATATGCGCGTGGGAGCTTGCTCACTAAGCACATATTATAGTTCATTTTTCATAGGGCGCACGCCCGTCATGAATAAATTGGCGTATGCTCTTTACGCCAATTTATGAATGCCATGGCTTACGTGACTGCCATGGTTTACATGACTGCGTGGCTTACGTGACTGCCATGGCTTACATGACTGCGTGGCTTACATGACTCACGTCACCGGCTTGCCCACATAAACAAACTCAGCACATTTTCTGTACCAAACACATTGAAACCATAAAGGAGGCTCCTATGAAAACTTCCGAAGAAACTCTGGAGGGTTTTTCCATTTCTTATCCCTTGGAAAAACTCGCTCCCTTGGAACGTATATTATTTCTTGATATCGAGACCACCGGCTTTACCGCTCAGTCCAGCCGGATATATATGATAGGCTGCGCATACTATCAGGCGGATAAATGGCGCACTATTCAATGGCTTTCTGAAAATTACAATCAAGAAGCAGATATTTTAACGGCTTTCTTTGAATTCGCCAAGTTATATCAATGCTTGGTGCATTTCAACGGAAATAATTTTGACCTGCCATTTATTTCCCAAAAATGCGCCCAACTCTCCCTTCCCTTTTCCTTTGACACTCTCATCGGCATTGACTTGTACAAGAGAATCGCTCCCTACAAGTTTTTTTTGAAGCTGCCTAATTGCAAGCAGAGAACATTGGAACAATTTTTAAAAGTGGAGCGCAAGGATGTTTTTTCCGGCGGAGAGCTTATCGGCATTTATCATGATTATGTAAAATCTCCTTCCAGCTTTTCGGAAAATGCGCTATTCCTGCATAATGTAGAGGATTTAAAGGGAATGCTGCAGATTCTCCCCATGCTCTCTTATTATGACCTTTTCAACGAGCCTATAAAAGCAAGAAAGGTTCAGGCTAATTACTACCGTGATTTGCAAGGCAATCGGCACAAGGAGCTGTTAATCACTCTGACGCTTCCCACCCCCCTTCCCAAACTGATATCCTCCTCCGCCAACGGCTGTTACTTCCGGGGCGAGGGCATGGAAGCCACATTAAAGGTTCCCATATACGAGGAAGAACTGAAATATTTTTATTCCAATTATAAAGACTATTATTACCTCCCCGACGAGGATGTGGCATTGCACAAATCCGTTGCCACCTTTGTGGACAAGGATTATCGCCTGCAGGCAACCGCCGCCACCTGTTACACCCGCAAATTTTCCAACTACCTGCCTCAATGGGAGATTCTCTTTGAACCCTTCTTCAAGCGTGACTATAAGAGTAAAGAATTGTTTTTTGAACTCACCGATGAAATGAAGAAAAATCGCGCCGGATTTACTGCATATGCGGCACATATACTCTCTATGATTGCCACAACTTATTAAAGGGATAAGAAATATCGATGCAAAAAGGAACCGAAAGCTTTTCATTTCCGGTTCCTTTTTAATAATATGTTTACTTTTTTTCATCAGGCTTAAGATAGAAGAAAGAGGATTTTCTTTCATAACCCATCTCCTTGAAGCCCATAATCTGTTCCGTACTTCCGACAAACAGAAAACCGCCCTTCGCCAAAGCTTTATAATACTTTCTGAAGACTTCATCCTTTGCTTCCTCCGTAAAATAAATCAATACATTACGGCAGACAATCAAATGGCAGTCTGTGGGATAGTTATCCTTTAACAGGTTATGTTCCCTAAACTCCACTCTCTCTTTGATTTCATCAGAAATTTTAAAGGAAGGACCTACCTGTGTAAAATATTTCTTTTTTAAGTCGTCAGGCACGGAAGCAATACTCTTATCCGCATAAAGTCCAACCTTCGCCTTAGCAATCACCTGCTTATCCAAATCCGTAGCAAATATCTTTATCTGCTTAAGCGGCAGATGCCTCGACAACGCCATCACCAGCGAATAAGGCTCATCGCCGGTAGAACACGCCGCACTCCATACTTTTAAATTCTTGCCGAATTTAGAAATCAACTCGGGTATAATTTTTTCGTCCATAATCTTCCATTGCTCCGGATTCCTATAAAACTCGGAGACATTTATGGTAATGTAATTGACAAACTCTTCAAACAGATGATTATCCGCCTTGATGGCGTTCACATACTTATCATAGCCTTCAATCTTGTGCTTGGCAATCAATGTATCAATGCGGCGCTTCATCTGCTTTTCTTTATAGCTGTTCAAATCAATGGTAGTCAGCGACAAAATTTCCTTTTTAAAATATTCATAATCGTACATCATAAAATGTACCTCGCTCTACTGATTATTCTTCAACATCCCCTTCTGCTGCTATCACCGCATCAATATCAACAGAGACAACATCTGCATCAGCTTCTTCCTGTTCCTCCGCAGGGTCAGGTTCCATAGTTGCCTTAATGCTCAAGGAAATCTTCTTCTCTTCCTCGTTAAAATCAACTACCTTAGCCGTTATTTCCTCACCGACACTGAGTACGTCCGTGGGCTTCTCAACATGCTCCTTAGCAATTTGGGAAACATGGAGTAATGCGTCAACCCCCGGCTCCAACTCTACAAAAGCGCCAAAGTCAGTCATTCTTGCAACCTTACCGGTTACTATATTGCCTACTGCATATTTGGTTGCTGCATCCTTCCATGGATTTGCATCGTCAAATTTCAGAGAAAGCGCAATTTTGCTACCGTTAATCTCCTTAATCAAAACCTTGATGACATCCCCAACCTTAAACACTTTCTTGGGATGCTCTACTCTGCCCCATGACATCTCGGAAATATGAAGCAGTCCGTCTGCGCCGCCCAAATCAATAAACGCGCCGAAATCGGTCACATTCTTAACTGTACCCTCAACAATATCTCCCTCTTTAATCTTGGCGAACAGTTCCTTCTGAAGCTCCGCCTTCTTTGCGGAAATAAGCTGTCTGCGGTCGCCGATATATCTTCTTCTCTTAGGATTATATTCACTGATAACGAATTCTATCTCCTGACCTGCATATTTATTTAAATCCTTCTCATAGGTATCGGAGACAAGGCTTGCAGGTATAAAGATTCTTACCTCGTTCACGATCACGCTGAGCCCGCCGTCAAGCACCTGAGCAACAGTGGCTTTCAAAACCTCCCTGTTGTTGAATGCTTCTTCAATCCTCTTGTTGCCTCTGTCGGCGGCAAGACGTTTATAGGTCAGGAGAACCTGTCCTTCACCGTCGTTTACTTTCAGTATCTTTACTTCCATGGTATCGCCGACCTTTACTACAGCAGTAAGGTCTACGCTGGAATCATTGGTGTATTCATTCTTGGTAAGAATACCGTCCGACTTGTATCCGATGTTAAGGATGATCTCATCCGGTTTTACATCGATAACTGTACCTTCGACTACCTCTCCTGCATGTATTGTCTTTAATGATTCTTCCAACATTTGTTCAAAAGTTAATTCTGACATAATTTTGAACCTCCTCGATTAATTTATTTGGGGTGGAAGCCCCAGCAGTAATACCCACCAGGCGAACAGCTTTAGGTAGCTCTAAATGCAAGTCATCCAGTGTCTGTATAAAATAGGTGTTGGCGCACTCCCTGCTGCAAATCTCAAACAGCTTTCTCGTATTGGAGCTATGCTTACCTCCTACCACTATCATAACGTCAGCCTCCGCCGCAAGGCTCTGCGCCGAACTCTGACGTTCTTCCGTTGCATTACAGATAGTATTCACAACACTATCATTGTAACCTTTTCTCTGAAAAATTTCAACTATATATTGAAATTTATTGTAGTTATATGTCGTTTGAGAGACAATGCATAGTTCCTTATTCTCCGGCGGATTAAATTCTAATGCCTCTTCGGGAGTTTCCAGCACGGTGGCAGGCGTCCTGCACCAGCCCATAATACCCTCCACTTCGGGATGTCCGGGATTGCCGATAATAACAATATGCTTTCCCTCGCCGCTCTCTTTATCCACTATTTTGTGAATGCGTTTTACAAAGGGACAGGTGGCATCTATACACTCCAGCTTTTTTTTCTCCAGAATTTCATAAATTTCTCTGGGAACACCATGTGCCCTGATAATAACGCTGCCCGATGAAAGCTTTAGCAGTTCCTCCTTATTTTCGATAACCTGTACGCCCTTTTCCTGAAGATCCTTAACGACCTCCTCGTTATGAACAATAGGACCATAGGTATATATAGTTTTCCCTGTTTTTATCTGTTCATACACGGATTCTACCGCACGCTTTACGCCAAAACAAAAGCCGGCGCATTCGGCAAGCCTGATTTCCATAGGTAAACTCCTTTCCGATAAAATTTTCCATGCCCTTAAAGCAAATATATTATAATATGCGGTTTTCTTCCACATAACGGCGTCGGTTTTTTATACGGACCGACACATACCCGTTATTTTTTCGATTACCTGNTCCACCGTCATGTCCGAGGTATCCACCAAAACGGCNTCCTCNGCCTGCCTNAANGGTGAATGTTCCCTGTGCATATCCCGCCAGTCCCGCTCTTCAATATCAGCCTTTATTTTTGCCAAATCACATGTCTCACCCTTTGCGGCAAGCTCTTCAAAGCGCCTCTTTGCCCTGACTTCGCTACTGGCGGTAAGATAAATTTTTACCTGTGCCTTAGGCAGCACGCAGGTTCCGATATCACGCCCGTCCATAATACAATCGTTTTTGGCGGCAAGGGTCTGCTGCAGCTCCACCAGCTTCTTTCTGACTGCGGGCTGCGAGCTTATGAAAGACGCCATGTTTCCCACTTTTTCGGTACGAAGATACGCATTCACATTCTCTCCGTTTAAATATACCACCTGTATGCCTCTCTCATAGCCCAAGGTAATATCTGCCTCCCTACATTTTTCACTGACAGCCTTCCCATCCTGCGGGTCGATTCCCTCGCGCAGCATAAACAATGCCATGGCGCGATACATGGCGCCAGTGTCCACATATATCAGATTCATTTTTCTTGCTACCGCCTTGGCTATAGTACTTTTTCCTGCACCAGCAGGTCCGTCTATGGCAATATTATAGCTCATTTTATCCTCATTCCTGCGCTGCCTGTTTATTTTTATCTCTCTGAAATTTCAGCGCAGCGCAGCCGAAAATTTCAGGCATTTATTCCTGCCAGATACCCTGTAGACCATGCAATTTGAAGGTTAAAGCCCCCTGTCATAGCGTCTAAATCCAACACCTCTCCCGCAAAATACAGATTCTTTACCTTTTTTGATTCCATAGTAGAAGGATTTACATCCTTTACCGAAACGCCTCCCTGTGTAATAATCGCCTCCGCAAATGAACGGGTTCCCGTAATAGTGAGCGGAAGTTCCTTTATCAGCGTTACAAACGTCTTTCTCTCCTCTCTGGTGATTTCATTTACCTTTTTATCGGGATCAATACCGGAAAGCCGTATCATAATCGGTATCAGCCTTGCAGGAAACAAACCTCCCAGAGAATTTTTAAACCGCTTATTTTTGTTATCCTCAAAGTCACGCAGCAGCCGCTTATCCAGCTGCTCTCTATCCAGCGCCGGTTTTAAATCGATATAAAGCTTAATGGCTTCCTTATCCCCGTTCCGCTTTACATAAAAACTGCTTGCGCTGATAATCAGCGGACCACTGATTCCGAAATGGGTAAAAAGCATTTCTCCAAAACCCTGATAAATTACTTTTTTCCCGCACACAAGCCGCACTGCCACATTCTTAAGGGAAAGCCCCATAAGCTCGCCGCACCAGCTCTCCTGGGTCTCCAACGGCACAAGCGCCGGTTTGCATTCCACTAATTTGTGTCCTGTTTTTTGCGCAAAGCGATAACCGTCCCCGGTGGAACCTGTACCGGAATAGGAAAGCCCTCCCGTACACACAATGCAGCTGTCTCCGTAAATCACCCGGTTGTCGGATAATTTCACGGACTTAAACACTATATTTTCCGTTTCT
>WFLY01000219.1 GCA_009177215.1 Bacillota bacterium | reverse complement strand
TGATTTGCAAGGCGAGCATATTGGTTCTCCCAGTAGTATCATAATTATTGGCTGCCGCTAAATAAAAGCATTTATGCTCCCTCCGAGCGACTGTCTATATTATAATAGAAATTAGGCAGGGTGTAAACCAAAACACAAAGGGGCAATTTGACTGTGACTTATAATAAAAAGATTTTAGGAAATAATACTTTATACTTTACTAGACAGTTTATATGTGCTATTATATGTAGTATCAAAAACTATGTAAAACGGTTTGAATTATGTTAGCTTGAAGAATGGAGATTTTATCATGAGTTACAAAATTGTTGTAGATAGCTGCTGTGAGCTTCCGGAGAAGTACCTTGGAGATAGTAGGTTTCAATCAATTCCTTTGGGATTGGAGGTAGGGGAATATCAGATATTGGATGATGATAGCTTTGAACAGGCTGATTTTTTAAAAAGGGTGGCTGAATACCCTAAGTGTCCAAAGTCTTCCTGTCCTTCGCCGGAGCGATTTATGGAGGCTTATCGCGGGGAGGAGGAGCATGTCTTTGCAATTACTCTTTCTTCTCACTTAAGCGGCAGCTATAACAGCGCAGTGCTGGGCAAGAATTTGTACCATGAAAAATATGGGGAGAAGCAGATACATGTTATCGACTCGGAATCCGCCAGCTGCGGTGAGACACAGATAGCGCTTAAGCTGTTGGAACTGGAGGAGCAGGGGCTTTCTTTTGAGGAGATTGTCCGTCAGATAGAAGCATTCCGCAGCAGTATCCACACATATTTTGTGCTGGATAATTTGGAGACGCTTCGTAAAAACGGAAGATTGTCCAGTGTAAAAGCGCTGGTGGCGTCCACTCTGAGTATCAAGCCGCTGATGATTGGAGATAAGGGTGTAATTGTACAAAAGGGACAGAGCATCGGTATCAAGAANGCGCTTGGCAGAATGGCGGAGGCGGCAGTCTCGGAGGTAGGTAACAGTGTGGAGCGCCNNTTGATGATTACTCACTGTAACGCGCGCGCGCGTNCGGAAAGCGTCANGGATATNATACTTGCCCAAAAAAAATTCAAGGAATNTNTGATTCTGGAAGCAAGAGGAGTAAGCAGCATGTATGCCAATGACGGCGGCGTGATTGTGACGACCTGATATAATATTTTTGGGATGACGGAGACCCCGCCTGTCAGGTAAATATCTGACAGGCGGGGTCATTTTTATGAATGGTTGCGGCAGGACATAACAGTTTAGTCAAACAATTCATACATTGGTGGAATGTACACCTTCAATAATTAATCATGTGTTTTGCTGGCAGCTTCTTTCGGTCAGTCAACTGATTTCATGTCTGAACGGAATGGAAAAACGGATGATAATTTGGTACAATATAAAAAATACAGTAAGCGGAGGTAAAGCTATGCGTACAGAAAAAGAAATGTTTGATTTAATACTTGGGGTGGCTAAAGAGGACGAGCGTATCAGGACAGTGCTTATGATGGGTTCCCGCGCTAATCCGGAATGTCCAAAGGATATTTATCAGGATTATGATATTGTATATTCCGTGGAGGATGTTTCACCCTTTTATAACAATATGGCATGGATAGAGGAGAAATTTGGCAAGCCTGCGGTTATGCAGCTGCCGGAGATGAACGGTCATCCCCTTTTGCCGCCTGCAGGCGACGGGAATTTTGTTTATCTAATGCTTTTTGAGGACGGAAACAGAATTGATTTAAATATTGAGCGCAAACCATATTTTGACGACGGCGAGCCGGCAGTTATATTGCTGGATAAGGATGGAAAATTACCGGATATCAAGGTAAATCCCGACTATTTTCATACAAAAAAACCTACTGAGGGAATTTATCTGGATGCCTGCAATGAGTTTTGGTGGTGCCTTAACAATGTGGCAAAGGGAATTGCGCGTGATGAGCTGCCTTATGTAATGGAAATGTATAATCATTATGTGCGTGACATGCTCAATCAGATGGTGGAGTGGTATATCGGCATACACAATGATTTTCAGGTTTCGCCGGGTAAAATGGGGAAATATTTCAAAAAATATCTGCCGGAGAATCTTTATGATATGTATTCTAAAACTTATTCCGACAGTGATTATTGCCATATATGGCATGCCGTTTTTACGGCATGTGAGCTTTTCAGGAAGCTTGCCTTGGAGGTGGCGGACTTTTTCGGCTACACCTACAATGGGCAGGAGGATAAGAATATGATGAGATATATGGAGCAGGTGCGATCTCAGGCGTTTAGTATGCACTCGTAAGAAGAGGGATTTCTGTAGGCGTAGAAAGAGAGTTTGAATATACACCATAGCAGTGATGGATGACGATGAATATATCGGGAATATGCCGAAAAGATTTTAAAAGACGAGGGCTAAGGTGTGTTCCATGCCTACTCCGGCACGAGGCAATACTATTGCCGGAGAGGGAAAGACTGAGCCGGGGCTTGCCATTGCAAAGACCTTGGTGGAAGCACAAAAAGGGCGCATTGAAGCTTAATGTGCTCCGTGAAACTGCCGGAAAATCTGTTTGGTATATGGCATACAATCCATGGGGATTTTAAAGCAGGTTCCGTCTATCATATAGACCTTATGAAAGCCCAGTTTTTCAATATATCTTCCGTTAAAAATTACTTTATGGGAAGGAAAAATAAAGGAGGGGTATATTTCCAGTTGGGCAAACAGGTTGGCGGCTGTGGTTGCCGCATAAACCGTCCTTTTGTCCGTCAGGCTGATTTTCACGTAATGCCCCTCCACTATGCCGTAGAGGATTTCCGGTTCTGTGACATAGACAGTATTATAGTCTTCGCGCAGCTCAATGAGGGAAGGAGCCTGTTCTTTTATTTTCAGGGCATGTTCAATACTGTCGCTAAGCTCGTCTACGCGAATGGGCTTATCCAGAAAAATAACGTTTGCGGGAAAGCTCATCTCCCTGTATCTGATGTCGGAGCAGCACATTACGATAGGAGCGTGAACACCCTGATTGATAAGCCCGTTTACAACATCCATGCCGGTGACGCCCTCCGTTTTGCACATATCTATATAGAACACGTCATATTGCATGGGATTGGCAAGTATGGATGCGGCATTGCCGAAGGAATCGGCGAAAAGGATTCCCGTGGTCTTGGCTCTTTTGTCGGATTCTCTTTTAATTAAGCGTTCCAGCTGCTTGCGGTCTGCTATATTATCGTCACAAATGGCAATGTGCATGGCAGGTCACTCCTTTTTACGGTTTTTGTCAGATAAGGGCGCCGGCTGCGCGGGGCGGTGTTTCAGGCTCTTGCGGCATTTACCCTATATCCGTGCGGGTACAGCTGTCAGGGCCATTGCCTGCAGAAATAAATTATCAGAGACAAAATAAGGATTTGCAGGATTAATATGGCGGGCATACCGTATTTAAAGTACCAGTGTCTGGTTTTGTGCCGGAAGCGCTGCATACCAAGAATGGAACCAAGGCTGCCGCCTAAAAGCGCAATCATAAAAAGAGAAGCCTCCGAGATGCGGAATGCACCCCGGATGGCTCTTTTTTTATCTATGCCCATAATAATATACCCTGCGATGTTGATAATAATAAGATAAATCGCAAAAATAATGATAAATTTCATGGAAACCTCGTAATGTTGGCAAATGAAATCATAACAGTCCGATTCACATGACTCGGAAATGTGCCTGCTGCTAAAATTGTTACATTAAATCAGCGTTTCACCCTGCTCCTGCATTTTCATTGCGCGTACCTTACAGGAAAGTCCGAAGAGGTTAATAAAGCCCTCTGCATCGTGGTGGTCGTAAAGGTCGCCTGTGGTGAAGGAGGCGATGCTTTCGTTGTACAGACTGTAAGGAGATGTGGTTCCCGCCTTAATGATATTGCCCTTGTAAAGCTTGAACTTTACTTCGCCGGTTACATATTCCTGTGTCTTTTCGATAAATGCCTGTTCTGCCTCACGGAGAGGAGTGAACCATTTTCCTTCATATACAAGGCTTGCAAAGCGGCTGCCTATTTCCTTCTTCATAGCATAGGTGTCACGGTCAAGGATAAGCTCCTCTAACTGCTGATGTGCCTCCATAAGAATGGTTCCGCCGGGTGTCTCGTAAACGCCGCGGGATTTCATGCCTACCACACGGTTTTCTACAATGTCAATGATACCGATACCGTGCTTGCCGCCCAGCTCGTTCAAGGTGTGTATGATTTCGGAAACCTTCATTTCCTTGCCGTTTACGGAGGTAGGAACACCGCGCTCAAAGGTCATAGTCACATATTCGCCCTCCTCGGGAGCCTTCTCGGGAGTGGTACCCAATACCAAAAGATGCTCATAGTTAGGCTCATTGGCAGGATCCTCAAGCTCAAGACCCTCATGGCTGATATGCCAGATATTGCGGTCACGGCTGTAAGAAGAATCAGCGGAGAAGGGAAGGTCAATGCCGTGTGCCTTGCAATATGCAATCTCGGATTCACGGGAATCCATGGTCCACTTGTCATTTCTCCAAGCCGCAATAATCTTAATGTCGGGGGCAAGCGCCTTGATGCCCAGCTCAAAACGAATCTGGTCGTTACCCTTGCCGGTAGCGCCGTGGCAGATAGCGGTGGCGCCCTCTTTCCTTGCAATTTCTACAAGCTTCTTGGCGATAAGGGGTCTTGCCATAGAAGTGCCGAGCAGATATTTGTTCTCGTAAATTGCGTTTGCCTGTACGCAGGGTACAACGTACTCGTCACAGAATTCATCGATAACATTTTCGATGTAAAGCTTGGAGGCGCCGCAGAACTTTGCCCTCTCCTCTAAGCCGTCAAGCTCCTCTGCCTGTCCGCAGTCTACGCAGACGCAGATTACTTCGTAATCAAAATTTTCCTTTAACCAAGGAATGATGGCGGTGGTGTCCAAGCCGCCGGAATAAGCCAGAATTACTTTTTCTTTCATAAGTAAATGCCTCCATAAATTTGTGTGTATGTATCTGTTTTTATAATCTGAAATTACTATACAACATAATGGAGGGAAAAGCAAGCAGAAAAAATGCATAAAAAATTTCCTTGAATGTATAAATAAGAGGGAAAATGCATAAAACTGCATAAATAAATGAATAAATGTATAAAAATACAATAATTTTAAAATTTATTTTAATAATTCATTCTGATATAACCGGAAAGCAGATACATGCCGTGAACATATCCGCGTCAATATCAATGTGAAAGCTGCCGCCACATGCTTCGGTGAAGCTTTGCACAATGGAAAGTCCCAGACCGCTGCCCTCTGTGGTGCGTGAAGTATCTGCGCGGACAAAGCGCTCCACAATTTCGGCGGGGTCAAAATCAAGCTCCTGACGGGAGGTATTTTTTACTTTGGTATAGGCATGTCCATCCGTTATAGTGAGATGAATGTGAACCCGCGAATTTTCCAAGGAGTACTGCAAAGCGTTGACAATCAGATTTTGGAATATCCGATAAAGCTTTTCTCCGTCGGCTTCAATCATTACAGGTTCACAAGCAATATTCAGCTTAAAGGTCAGAGTGCTTTTTTCTATTTGTTCCGTCATGTCAGCAAGGGTCTGGCGGAGAAGCTTTGCCAGATCCAAAGGGATTTTTTCTACTGGGAGATTGCCACTGGTTGCCTTGGATATTTCAAATACATCCTGAACCATGCTTTTTAAGCGATATGCCTTGTCCTGTAGTGACATGGCATATTCGCATGCCGGAGCGGGCAGATTTTCTTCGCAAAGTAAATCCGCATAGTTGATAATGGAGGTCAGAGGTGTTTTTAAGTCATGTGACACGTTTGTGATCAGCTCCACACGCATACGGTTGGAACGGCTCTGCTGTTCAACGGCGGCCTCAATTCCGTCATCAAGCGCATTTAAGGCAACGGCGGTATGAGACAATAGTGAGTTTTTGGGGAAGACAAGCGGCTCATACACCGTTCCGGCTTGAAGCGTATCTAATCCCTTTGTCAGGGCAAAGGAATCGCGCAAAAAATGCTTCAGACGGATAGAGGCAAGCGCAAGCGCAAGACCGATTATTATTAACAGCACACCCAAAAACAGAAAGGTCATGGGAGTATAATATCCCTTAATAAATTTTTGGGTATAGACATACAAAATCCATGAACCGCCGCCAAGCGAAGCCAGAGCGCCGAGCAGTATAATAATGTGAACATTGAGCATCTTGCGCTGCCAGGATTTTCCTGCAAAATAGGATCGGATAAAGCAGGCAAGCCTGTAAGTAAGCGAGTGGACAAAAACAGAGCCACCGTTGGTCAGTAAATCCGCGTACAATAAATACAGAATACATCCCACCGGTAAATACAGAATCGGCGAGCCGCGAAATGTGTAGTATCCTGTATATACGGGGTGTGCAAACCGTAATAGTCCCTGTCCTGAAAGGAAAAGCACAAGTGAGGCAAAGAAAAGTAGCTTTACTTCCAGCCAAAGATTTATACTGCGGGATGCGAGGGCAGCTTTAGCAGGTCTTGCCGCATGTCTTGACAAAAAACATAAAAGTGAAGCCGACACAAACGAAATGCAGCTTCCGAAGAATAGAAAAATAACTCTTTGATACCCTTTTGCCCTGTCAGACATGGGAGCCAGCATTTCAGAGGTGTAATGTTTCTTGTTTTTTACCGCCAAAATCAGATGAACCTGAGAAGAATTCTCTTCATTAGGCTTATATAGCTGAGTGGCATAAAAGGATTCCAGATGCTTGGGCGCCAAAAAGTTAAGTGTGTCTGTGTAGCCATTCCAATAGCAGCATAGGGTGGAATCCTTTGGCAGTAACAGATGACCGTCATATTCGGAGAAAAGCGGGTAGGTTACGTTGCTGCTTTCTTTTACCAATCCGACACTTCCCCATTTTTGGGAATTGTTTTTTAGTTGCTCGGAGGGAACGGTCGCAACTTCAATACGATAGATAAGCTCATCGGCTGCCGCAGCGGCATTGGCGCGAAAATCCAAAACCGCCTGTCTTGACAGAGTCTTGGCGGATTGGGTAGTTAAGGGATAGCCGTTGTTGTCACCGAGTCCTGCGTAACCTATCATTCCCTGCATATATAGAGCTGTAATGTAATCTCTGAATTCCGAGAGATAATAAATGTCTCCCGACAGGGTGCCAATTCCTTCCTGCTTAAGGTTTATGAAAGCGTCCTTTCCGATAATGGCAGAGCAGATGGCAGAAAATAGTGCGCCTGCCGCTAATGCGCGATAAAGAAGCGCCCTGATTTTTTTACCTTTTTTCAATTTTGTATCCAATACCCCACACCACCTTTAAATACTCCGGTTCCCCCGGGTTAATCTCTATTTTTTCACAAATCCTTCTGATATGTTCCCTTAATGTATTTTCACTGTTATAAGGAAGAGGCTC
>WFLY01000072.1 GCA_009177215.1 Bacillota bacterium | reverse complement strand
TGATGAGCTTTTGACGAAGTGGGAGGAAATGGGATATCGTTTCGGAACTTTGAAAGATTTAAAAGATTCTTTTGACAAGGAGAGCTAATAACTTTATAATTGAGGAAAAGTGACATAAATTATTTGTTTCCGAGTACAATGAGCCAAATAGATGCGTTGCAGGCTTTTGGCGAGTGATGCAAGGGAAAGATACCAGACGGTCAGACGATGAAGAGTTGCTGAGAGTACAATTTATAATACGAGCTGCGGTTCGGTGGAAGTGAGGTTATAATGGAGAGAGAAATGATTGTAGTTCTTGATTTTGGCGGTCAGTATAACCAGTTGATTGCCAGAAGAGTCAGGGAATGCAGTGTTTATTGTGAAGTACATCCCTATAATATGGATTTGGAAAAACTGAAATCCATGAATCCAAAAGGAATTATTTTTACAGGAGGACCCAACAGCGTGTATGGCGAGGATTCTCCTTTGTGCGATAAAGCGGTGTTCGAGCTGGGTGTTCCCATTCTGGGTATCTGCTATGGCTCCCAGCTGATAGCACATATGCTTGGAGGAAAGGTGACTACCGCGCCTGTCAGCGAGTATGGTAAAACAGAGGTGGACGTGGATACCGACACAATACTTTTTAAAGGTGTTTCAGCAAAGACAATCTGCTGGATGAGCCACACCGATTATATTGAGAAAGCTCCGGCTGATTTTATTGTGACAGCACACACACCCGTGTGTCCTGTGTCGGCTATGCAAAATATCGAAAGAAAGCTCTATGCAGTACAATTCCATCCTGAGGTCATGCACACTAAAGAGGGCATGAAAATGCTGCATAATTTTGTGATAGATGTGTGCGGCTGTAAAGGGGATTGGAAGATGGACTCCTTCGTGGAAACTAACATCAAGGCTATCCGCGAGAAGGTTGGCACCGGTAAGGTTCTTTGTGCTCTCTCAGGTGGAGTGGATTCCTCCGTTGCTGCAGTCCTTTTGGCAAAAGCAGTAGGCAAGCAGCTCACATGCGTATTTGTGGATCACGGCTTGCTGCGCAAGAATGAAGGAGACGAGGTTGAAGCGGTATTCGGGCCGGAAGGTTCCTACGACCTGAATTTTATCCGTGTAAATGCACAGGAACGCTTTTATTCCAAGCTTGCAGGCATCACTGAGCCTGAACAGAAACGCAAGATTATCGGCGAAGAATTTATCCGCGTATTTGAGGAAGAGGCAAAAAAAATCGGTTCTGTGGACTATTTGGTACAGGGAACTATATATCCCGACGTCATCGAAAGCGGTCTCGGCAAATCTGCGGTGATTAAATCTCACCACAACGTGGGCGGCTTGCCTGACTGTGTAGATTTCAAGGAAATAATTGAGCCTCTCCGCCTGTTATTCAAGGACGAGGTGAGAAAAGCCGGACTTGAGTTGGGAATTCCCGAATATTTGGTATACCGCCAGCCCTTCCCAGGTCCGGGACTCGGAATCCGTATTATCGGCGAAGTAACTGCCGAGAAGGTAAAAATTGTTCAGGATGCCGATGCCATCTACCGAGAAGAGATTGCCAAGGCGGGTGTGGACAAGAGCTTGGGTCAATACTTTGCCGCCCTGACCAATATGAGAAGCGTAGGCTGCATGGGAGACGAGCGGACCTACGATTATGCGGTTGCACTGCGGGCGGTGACTACCTCTGATTTCATGACAGCAGAGGCAGCGCAGCTGCCTTGGGAATTACTGGGAAAGGTGACTAATAGGATTGTGAATGAGGTGAAAGGGGTCAATAGGGTGGTGTACGACTGCACCAGTAAGCCGCCGGGAACGATTGAGTTCGAATAGTAAACAGAGAGCCGGGAAGCCGCATAAAAAGCGGGCTTTCCGGCTTTAAGTGTGGGGCGTGATACCTTTTTGATACCTGAATTATCCTTTTTGTTTTTTTGGCAATTTGTTTCCTGAATTAATTGAAAATGGTTGATAGATTAAATTGGAAGTTACAATACCATTTATAGTAGTTGAATTTCTAATTGCCTGCGTCGAGAAAATTATATGTGGGCCATTATTACTAACACTTATAACATTACTGGTTAATGAAGTAAATATCATTTTAATTTCGCTCCTTCCAACCATCTGAATACGGAATAGAATTAAATCCTAGAGTCATATCAGCATTTCTCCAATATGTAACACTAATATTATTTTTCATTTCATATGATATGTAAATACTCTCTATTGTTGCTAATAAAACTTCAAATTCTATAGATGTTCGAGTTGAAATTTGAGTTTGACTTGCGGCGTTAATAATTAATTGGTTTGCAATGTCCGGTGGTGTATTTGCAGGTAAGTTTAAAATGGGTACAGTATCAAGTTTTTCTTTTGATAAAGGGTCATTCATTAATTCGTTTAAAAGGTTAAATTCTTTATCTGCTTTCATTTCATTTGAATAATCTTGCCATATTGACCAAATTATTTTTTCCTCAGATTTTGTTGGAATAGTAATATTCAATCCTATTTCCTGTGCTTCTTTTCTGCTAACAGCGTAACCATGATGGTAAAAAGAGGAATTTAATTTTTGGGCAATATTTGAAGCAGATGTAACATCACTAAGATGTGTTTCAAGCATTCTTTTACTTAATGACAAAGAAAGTTGTTGGCTTCTTTTGGCATTTCCGATAGGAATTGCACCAACTTCAGCCGTTAAGTTAGAAAGTGCCGCAGCTAAATGGGCTTGGTCAGTGATACCAATATCTTCTTTTAGGAACTCAATGTAGTTCCTTATGTCTTCTGAACTAAAATGTAAATCAGAATTCTGTCCTATCATATTGGTTTTTGCTATTGTCAATTGAGGGTCAACAGGTCCAAGATTTGAAAATGGATGCATCATGATGTCATCTGCACCTAAAGCTAAAATAGTGGCAGCACTGTACGCTACATATGGTACGATAACAGTAATATGTTCGAATCGCTCTCTTAAGATACTTATAATGCGTAAAGAGGTTATTGGATCTCCTCCATTACTGATAATCATGAAGTCAATGTCTTTTACTTCCGATGGTATATGACCAATAATGTCTATAATTTTTGTAATAGAATCAGATGACATGTTAACCGAAAGATTAGGTCTTATAGAAGTAACGTAGGTAATCATTGGACGTTTTCTTACAGTTGAAAATTCTTCAAATAGCTTTTTCCTTTCAGCATAGCTCATGTACAAAATCTCCTTTCAGATTTATAATATTGAAAATGTGGTAAATAATATTTATTTTTTCCATTGATAACTATTGTTTTTCTTGTCATTTCCTTTTTCATCAACACTACTGCTCGTAGCAGGCCAGTTGATTTTCCACTCGAAATACTCGTCCTCTGAAATATCCCCGTTCTTCAACTGCTCTTTCCGTAGGCACCATTCTCGCATAAAATCATTGACTAAACCATATTCTAGCCACATACCTACCGGGGCATGAGCAGGCCAATCATCATTGTCATAGTAACGCACCGATTTATCATCAGAAGCATTGCATTTGCCGGGATTACGGACAAGCTGAAATAAATGAATCGTGCTGCGGTCATCTTCGTCAAGCCAAAGGAATGTAAGCATAATATCCTCGGCGCAACCGGGAGTAACACCAATAAAGTGGATATAATTGATGTTCAGTATCTTTGCCATTTCCATTAAAGTGTTGTTTTTGGGAACACGATAGCCAGATTCATATTGTGCGATACGAACATCAGCATTGCGTTCCTCATATCCCAATTTCAAGCCTAATTCACGCTGTGTCAAGCCACGGAATGTGCGTATTCTCTTTATCCGTTCTCCTAATACCATACTCATATGTCCTTTCTGAAAATTAAAATGATTGTTTAGAAACTATCATATTACACCTGCTCCATAACTCGTTTTTATATGAAAATACATCTTTGTCAATATTTCTTTCAACAAAGCCNANTTTTTCATAACATTGTTTTGCCAATGTATTTTCATTGAAAACATTCAGTTGAACCGCCTTAGCACCAGTTATCTGAAANGCGTATCGCAAAGCNAGATTCAGCATTTCTTTTCCATAACCTTTTCCGCGTTTNNCTTTATCTACGATTACAAATTTAAGAAATCCGATATTGTCTTGTGTATTGATAGAATAACAGAAAAATCCTATTACCTGTCCGTTATTTTCGGTTGCTACATAGGCACTGTCTGTCCAATCCATTGATATTTTTTCTAAGAAATCATGGAAAGATTTTGGTGTAATAGGATATGACAAACGGTTTGCACACCAAAAGGCATGGGTTCTTTCGTTGTCAACCCATTTTGATAAATATTCGTAATCTTTGTTTGGTATATACGGTCGNATTCTCATAAAAGGAATATCCTTTCTTTGATTTATAGGTAGTTCACCATAATATATTCTTCTTCATTCTCCCTTACAATTTCAAAACCAACCTTTAAATANATCTTTGCCGCATAATTGGCTTTTTGAACAGAAAGAGAAACTTGCTTATATCCATGTGTTTTNAGCAGGGCAAGAATTTCTTTCATCATGGCTGTTCCAATGCCAAAGCCTCGNTATTCTTTATAAAGTGAGATTGCCAAAGAGGGAGTTTCATCNTCTATATGTCCGTAATCATTCATGATGCGAACCCAAACAGCACCGACAATTTTACCGTCAATCTCTGTTACTAATCCCTTATCATCTTTCAATTCCCCGAAACGTTCTACATAAACCTGCAATTCGGGAGATGTGATAATAGTTTTGGGTGGAGGTTCAGTACCCTTTGGAATAAATATCGCTTCATATAGGAAATTATCCAGTAACGGATATTCCTGTTTTTGTATTTCCCGTATCGTATAGTCCATAGCTGACCTCTCGATTCTGTATTCTTCATATATTCTAGCATAATTCAAATAATACAGCAACATAAACTTATCAGAAATGCTAAATTTAATAAAAAAGATAAGTTTAACAAATAAGCTATTGACAATAACAGAAATGTTAAGTATAATACGAATACAAAATTTAACAAAAACGCTAAACAAAAGGAGGGTGTTGAATGAAGAATGAACTATTTGTAACTGCCGGGGAGGTAGCGCAGGAGTTGGGTGTTTCCAAACCATTTGCTTACAAATTAGTACGACAGATGAATGAGGAACTGGAAAAAAAGGGGTTTATCACAATTGCCGGACGTGTCAGCAGAAAGTATTATGAAGAAAAAATTTACGGCATGGCACAAGCGGCGAACTAAGGAGGGCAGANTATNGCGGCANATAAAGATGAACAGCGTNGAACATGGTATGTATCATTCCATTATTANGACTGGACGGGGAAGAATTGCCGGAANGTAAAGAGAGGNTTTAAAACNAAAAGGGAAGCTACAGAANGGGAACATNATTTCCGTATGAAAGAAGCNGCTGACTTGGATATGACTTTCGGGGAATTTGTGCAGNCATACACAAGAGATATGAAGCCGAAGCTGAAACGCAATACTTGGCTGACAAAGGAGCATATCTTACGCACAAAATTGTTGCCGTACTTTGAGAATAAGAAAATGTGTGATATTCGTGCAAAAGATATTATCCAGTGGCAGAATGAGCAGATTTCTTATCGTGATGAAAANGGAAAGCCTTATGCNCCGACTTATCTGAAAACGCTGCAATCAGAATTGAGCGCATTATTTAATCATGCNGTACGGTTCTACGAATTAAAGAGCAATCCTGTTGTCAAAGCCGGGCCACTTGGAAAAGGAAAAGCGGAGGAGATGCTTTTTTGGACAAAAGAAGAATATCTGAAATTCATTGAAGCAGTAAAGGATAAGCCATATTCCTATCAGGCATTTCAAATTTTATACTGGTGCGGCTTGCGTGTGGGCGAACTTTTAGCGCTCACGCCGCAGGATATTGATTTTGATAACAAGGTCATTCGGATAACAAAATCATATCAGCGGTTGGAGGGGAAAGATGTAATAACAGACCCAAAGACACCGAAAAGCAAGCGCAATGTCAGTATGCCGGACTTTTTGTGTGAGGAATTAAAAGANTATATCGGCAGACTGTACGGACTTCTCCCAACNGACCGTATCTTTCATCTGACAAAAAGTTTCCTGCACCATGAAATGACAAGAGGAGCAGAGAAAGCAGGAGTTAAACGCATTAGAATCCACGATTTGCGACATTCACACGTTTCGTTGTTAATCAGTATGGGATTTTCGGCGGTATCAATCGGGAACCGGGTAGGGCATGAAAGTGTTGATATTACGTTTCGATACGCTCATATGTTTCCGACAGAACAGTTACAAATGGCAGAGTTATTGAATGCAGAATTTAAGGAGGGTACAGAGGAATGAGCGGCACGCACAAATATCCAACAATTAGCTTTCGTATTTCTCCCAGAGAAAGGGAAGAAATCGAAGCGAAGATTTTTGCAAGTGGCATGAAAAAGAAAGATTATTTTGTCCGTTCCTGCATTTACAATCGTGTATGCGTAGTAGGGAAGAAAGAAACCGTATATCAGATTGTGGAAAAATTACAGGAAATGCAAAATCGTATGGTAGAACTGGCAGGGCAGATAAAAAAAGAAACGCCGGAGGTTACTACCGAAGAAATCAGAGAATTACAGACATCTTATGAAGATATGTTGAAAGCAATCTTTTGGATGTTGGACGGAGCCAAATACTTATGGCAAGGCAATACCAATGGTACAGAAAATAGCCCCGACAGCGGCAACTGTTAGGGCTGTGATAACTGGAAAACCTCTGTTATCAGTGTTTAGCAATATAAGTATAGCAGAGGTTTCTTTCAGTGACAATTATTCTTCAGAAATGGAGGGCGTTATGGAAGAAACAAAAACAGAATTACAGATGATTAAATTGTCGGAGATACAGTCGCAGGAAATTTCTTGGTTGTGGTATCCGTTTATCCCTTATGGCAAGCTGACAATCGTTCAGGGTGATCCGGGTGACGGAAAGACAACGCTTGTACTGAATATAGCGGCGAAGCTGTCAAAAGGAGAAGCGTTAGATAGTGAAATGATACTTTCAGAGCCGCTGAACGTAATTTATCAGAGTGCGGAGGACGGACTTGCTGATACAGTAAAGCCACGATTAGAACTGGCAGGGGCAGACTGTGAGAAAATCTCTGTTATAGATGAAAGCATAAAATCACTTTCCATGATAGATGAACGGTTAGAAGAAGCAGTAATAAGGACAAAGGCAAGGCTGTTGATTTTAGACCCGATACAAGCCTACTTAGGTGGCGGTATGGATATGAACCGGGCAAACGAAGTAAGGGATATGACAAAGAAATTAGCGGCACTTGCAGAAAAATATCAGTGTGCGATTGTTTTTGTCGGGCACATGAACAAAGCGGCAGGAAATAAAGCAGCATACCGAGGCATGGGTTCGATTGATTTTTTTGCAGTCGCAAGAAGTGTTCTATTAGTCGGTAGGATTGAAGGCGAGAAAAATATAAGGGCTGTGGTACAGATAAAAAATAACCTTGCGGNGTTCGGACACCCAAAAGCATTTGAGCTGTCGGAGAACGGTTNTNAATGNCTTGGGGATTATGAGATTACNGCAGATGAAGTCTTAGGCGGTATTGCTCCAAAAGCAAATAAAATGGAGCAGGCGAAGCGGTTGCTCCGGGAATTGGCAGAAACAAACAATGCTATGCAGAGCAATGAGATATTCCATCTTGCGGACGAGCAGGGCATATCGAAGCGCACACTGGAAAATGCAAAGAAAGAGTTAGGAGTGCGTGCAAAGCGGATAAACAATACTTGGTATTGGGAACTGAATAAAATTAGACAGTGACGGACAAGGCAACAGCGCAACAATGCAGGGTATTAAAATTTTGCAGTCTTGAAATTGCGTTCTTGAAGATTGCAAGGATTATAGACATTGCAATGTTGCGCTGTTGGTAAAAGCCGGATTGTGGCGATAGAAAGGTGGCGTAAAGCCGCCACCGTCCGCAGGACGGAAAGCCCCCGGCAGGGCGCAAAGGCACTTTTGATAGAGCGTAGCCTGTCAAAAGTGCTTTTGCGTTACTTTCGCAGAAAGTAACAAAGGCTATGCGCCGTATCCGGCGATTATTACCCGATAAGGGAGAAAGGGGAAAATTATTGAAGCGAACAATCAGCGTTATGACAGGAAAAGGCTCTGTCAACCACAACAGCAGAAAATTCCATGCAAAGAACACTGACTCGGAGCGGAGTTATCTGAATGTGGAATACTGCAACGAAGATATCAAAAACGTATATCATGAATTATTTGATGAAGCACTTGCCCGGTACAATGAGAAGCAGACCAGAAGTGACCGCCTGATTGATGATTACTATGAGAAAATCTGTTCCGGCAAACAGGAGAAGCCATTCCATGAGATCATTTTACAAATCGGGAACAGGGACGATATGGGGGCAAAGACAGAGGACGGACAGCTTGCGGCAAAAATACTTGATGAATATATGCAGGACTTCCGGCGGCGCAATCCCACGTTGAGAGTGTTTTCAGCATATCTCCACATGGACGAAGCAACACCACATCTGCATATAGATTTTATACCCTATACGACTGGAAGCAAGCGAGGGCTTGAAACAAGGGTGTCATTAAAAAAAGCCCTGGCAGAACTCGGCTTTAAGGGCGGCACAAGAACCGAAACAGAGCGCAACCAATGGGTGGCGGCAGAAAAAGAACGGCTTGCTGAAATTATGTTACAGTATGGTATTGAGTGGGAGAAAAAGGGAACGCATGAGAAACATTTATCTGTTTTGGATTTTGAGAAAAAGGAGCGTGAAAAAGAAGTTGCTGAATTGAAACAAACGATTTCCGGCAGTAAAGAGGAATTATCCAACATTCTTCATCAGCAGATTGTGGCAGGACAGGAAACGGAGCAGATACGGAAAGAGGGAGAAGTAATCCGGCAGGAAGTATCAGAACTTTCCGCAACAAATTATCTGCTGAAAGAGCAGACAGAAACTCTGGCAGAGGACAAGGAAAAGCTGCTATCAGAAAATGAGAAGTTGGAAAAACAGCAGAAAAAGTTACAGCAGGAAGTCAATAAAATGGTTCAATCTAAGGAAGTCATGGAGCGGAATATACACGTCTATGATGAAGATGTG
>WFLY01000278.1 GCA_009177215.1 Bacillota bacterium | reverse complement strand
AAGACCACTCCCAGTACAGCCGCCAGAATTCCCAACTGGTAAAAGGTAACACTCCTGTCCAAAGCTCCCTTTTTTCTTTCCAGCACCGTAAGCTCCATATCCTTTATCTGCTCAGAGATATCCTTTAAAAGCTCCACCGCCTGCCCCGATTCCAATGCCTGCAAAATGGTTATACATAAGGTATCCAGATACCGGTTGTCAAACTTTCCTTGAAAGCGTTCCAGACTCTCATAGATATCTGCCTTCACCACAATATCTCCTGACAGCTCCAAAAAAGCATGCTGCAGTCTTTTTTCCTGTACGCATCCATAGCACTCCGCCAAAGCATCTGTCACGTACACTCCTGCACGAACCTGTATTTCCAAAGCATGATATACCAGCCGAAGCTCCGACAGCATTCTTTCGTTATCCTTAGCGTTTAGATACTGTAAAAGCCATCCCGGCAATACATACAAAAAACCAAATACTAATATTCCGAATACAGGTGAAAAAGCAAATCCGATTAAAAAACCGCAAAATGCCAAAACCAGCTTTAGTGTCAGATACCATGCGGGATTTATCCACCTTCCAAAGTGAAAGGCCGCTCCCTTTTTATTCAACCAGCACTGCTTCCTTTGATACCAAGGAAACTCTTTTCCCCTCACTTTTAAAAGCCCATAAAATTCTTCACAGCCTTTTAAAATCATGCGTTGAGGCTGATACTCCTTCACTAGCGCTATAAAAAGCAGAAATAACAATATTGCTGCCACTATAGGCAGTAAATTAAGCCATATTAAAATTTTATCCTCCCGCATCTTCGCAACCATGCCCTTTCCAAATTCTTTATAATCATCTCCAAATAGGAGCGTTTACGCGACTGAGCGACATGAAATCGCTTTTGCGAATTTCCCGCCTGCCATCAATACCATTTGTGACGCTTTGGCACAAACCTTTTTTATCTATAAATTTTGTAAATCTGCCTGCCAAAAAGCATAAAGATGAACGTAATCACCGATATCGCAAGCTTTCCGGGAATCGTTTTCCATAAAAGCTCCCATACGGAGGCTTCTATCAGCTTATCCACTACTAACAGGACCACCAGCGACATACCACAGAGCAAAAGCATATTAATAACAGCTTCGCGCAGCATACCCTTCCGTTCTTCCCCCATGCGCAGATATTCTCTCACCGACCTGCGGCTTGCCTTCACCAACACGGAAAAATCCGCACAGTACCGCGTGCTGACCTCAATATTTCTCACGATTTCCTTAAATTTGGGATGTTCTATTTTTTCTGACATGGATAAAAGCGCCATGCCCACGTCACCCGTAGTCTGCGCCTCATAACAACACTCATCCAAAGCGCTTTTCATCGGTTCCTCCACATATCGGCTTATTTGTCCGAATACGCTCGTAACTTCCCCTGCGGTCAGACTATAATTTCCCAAGAAATCCAAGAACNTCAATAAATTGNAATTTACCAATTGANGCATCCGTGCTTTACAANCCATGAGAAATAGCCATTCCGCTCCCCAGAAAAAAAGTACTGACAAGACCGCTGCCCAAAACCTCAACGGCAAAACCATAATTATCATAAATAATAATGCCGAGATCACCACATGAAACAGCAGCCATTTTTCCACGGTCAAGCCGCCAAAAAAGCGCTTCCAGCCGCTATAATTAAGCTCTCTCTCCAAGTAAAACCAAAAGGAATTTTCCTTTTGCAGCTGCAGCAGGCGGCTTCTGTTCAACAAAAGCCTCTGCCTCGAAGCCTTTTCCATTCCGCTTTTCGTCTGCTTCAGTAAATTTTCCAGCAGCTTTAGCCTGCCTATTCTGTAAAATAGCAACAGAAAGCCTATAAACAGACAAGCAAAAATTGCAATCCTTATCATTTATAAAATCCTCTCATATTCCAAATTTTTAGCTTCCTCATTCCAGCCCACACATGCATAGATCTGTTTTACCTTATAATGCTCCATAAAAATCAAGGTCTTAAAACAGTCCAGCATTTTCATCAACTCCTCCTTGGAATAACGGCTTTCATACATGGCATAATCTACCAGCTTATCCGGCGCCTTGTCCGCAGACGGCGCATGAATGGTAGCCGCGCAGAGCTGTCCTGTGTACGCCGCATTCAGCAGATAAAGCGCCTCCTTGCCCTTCACCTCACCAATGATAAAAAAATCCACATCCATAGTCAGGCCCGCTATACTGATATCCTTTAGGTCATAGCTTACCTTACTTTCCGCCGTGCCGGGCAGAGAGTGCAAAAACATCATATCCGGATGAAATCTGGTGGTCAGCTCATCCGCCTGCTGCGTCACCAAAATCGCCATGTTATCCGGTAGTGTTTCCTTTAAAGCGTTTAGTAGAGTGGTCTTTCCCGAAGAATTGCCGCCGCAGATCAGCGTGGAACCCTGCCTAAATCGTTGTATCAACAGCTCTGCCGTCTCTCTGTCAAGCATCTCCTTTTCAATCAGCTCTTTTATTTGTGGAAATAATTTAGGAACCTTGCGAATGCACAGATATGGTTCATGATAGGTATTGACTAAAGGCATGGACAGGGTAAACCGTAAAATGAAATCCGAATGACTTTCCGTGTCCGTAAATCTTTGAATCGCGTTGAGGTTGGAAATGTTTACCTGATTCTTGGTAGCGATATATTCGATAAACTGGCGGTATTCCTTCTCCGAGGAAAACGTCACCCCCGAATCCATACGCTGTCCTTCCTTCTTAATCCGGATATTATCAAAGCTGATAACACGGATATCCGAGATATTCCTGTCGTCAATCAGGGGCGATAATCTGGAATATCCGAAAATATATTGTTCAAAGCGCTTTAACAGCTCCTTCTCATCCTCAGGCGGTAAATGATAATAATGCCTTATATGCCCCTGAGCCTCAGCGAGAAACTCCTCCTTTCCGAGAATCCCCTTTTTCATTTGCATAAGAATCGACTGCTTTTGAGTAATATAGTCGTTTACAAGCTCCTGCAGCCTTTCCCCTCCGGCGTCATCGCCTGCCGCAGCACTTTGTTCTGTTATTTTTCCTTTAGAATTCATCATCCCTCCCATTACTCCGGCTCTTTTCCTGCACTTTGCGGACGGCGCCTATCCAAAAAGCGTACAAAAAACCGTGTCAAAAAAATAAAAGTGGTAGCTTTGGCTGAAACAGCCTGAAAAAAGATACTTAGTGATTACAAGAAAAATACTAAGTGATTGTACTTTACACCGAATTTGATCGTCTGTCAANCAGAAGATGCTNTTTTTAATAAACCACATCGGGACCTAATAAAATACTTTCAGGATAATCCCCGATGTGGTTTTNTTGAGCGNANATANATCTGNTTAGGAATAATTANTNTACCANANTGTAACTTTTTGAAAAATCGGGAACAGGCAAAATATTACTTTTTTGTTT
>WFLY01000047.1 GCA_009177215.1 Bacillota bacterium | reverse complement strand
GAACGTGATGGCAGGCTTAACAGATTGGAGGTGGGATTTGAGTCCATAGAAAAGCTGCAGGATGTGATTCAACAGATTGTAGCAGGCTGCAATCGTGTGGTAAACGAGGCGTCGCCCATTGTGGATGCCAGACTGCCGGACGGCTCCAGAGTCAATATCGTAATGAATCCCATTGCCTTAAACGGTCCTATCGTAACGATAAGACGTTTTCCCGAGAGAGCTATCACTATGGAATGGTTGATTGAATATGCTTCTATTTCATTGGAGGCAGCCGAATTTTTAAAAAGGTTGGTGCGTGCCGGATACAATATTTTTATCAGCGGCGGTACCGGCAGCGGCAAGACCACTTTTCTCAATGCATTATCCGATTTTATTCCTCCGGAGGAACGGGTAATCACCATAGAGGACAGCGCAGAATTACAGCTTCAGGGTATTTCTAATTTGGTAAGATTGGAAACACGCAACAGCAACGTGGAGGGGTGCCGGGAGATTGGTATTCGAGAATTGATTCGTTCTTCCCTGCGAATGCGTCCGGATCGCATTATCGTGGGAGAAGTTCGGGGAGCGGAAGCAATCGATATGCTTCAGTGCCTGAATACGGGGCATGACGGCAGTATGTCCACAGGACATGCCAACAGCGGGGTGGACATGCTGGCAAGACTGGAAAATATGGTTCTTATGGGAATGGATTTGCCGTTGCTTGCCATTAAGCAGCAGATTGCTTCGGGGATTGATATCATTGTGCACTTGGGAAGGCTGCGGGATAGATCCAGAAGAGTTTTGGAGATTACGGAGGTGCTGGAATGCGAGGAAAATAAAATAAAGGTGAATCCCCTGTTTGTCTTTGAGGAGATGGGTCAGGACAGTGAAGGTAATGTAATTGGCAGGCTGCAGAAAAAGGGGGTGCTGCTTCGTGAAAACAAGCTTAAAGCGGCGGGATTATCATAGTTATTATTGGAAGAGGGGTGAGCTTATCTTGACTATACTAAAGGCTGCCGGATTAGTGGTTTTTTTGGCATATTTTTTTTACCGAAGCTTTTGGGCAGTAATACCTTTGTCTGTTGTGGGAGGAGTGTATGTGGTCTTAATGAGACACAGGAAATTAGAGAAGTGCAGGGAGGAATTGACTCTCCAGTTTAAAGAGTGCATTTTATCGGTATCGGCAGCTTTAAAGGCAGGCTATGCGGTAGAAAATGCTTTCTTGGAGAGCAGGGAGGACATACGGCTTTTGTTTGGGGAAGAATCCATGATTTATCAGGAGCTGGAATTGATACGCAGAGGGTTAATCATCAATATTACTTTGGAGGAGCAGCTGACTGATTTTGCCGGACGCAGTGACTGTGAAGAAATAAGGCAGTTTGCAGAGATTTTTTCTATTGCCAAGAGAAGCGGCGGAAATATTCCCGATATTATCAGTACAACCGCTGAATTAATCGGACAAAGGATTGATATAAAGCAGGAAATGAGGACCTTGTTAAGCGGGAGGCAAATGGAGCAAAACATTATGAAGCTGATGCCCTTTGGTATTTTGTTATATGTGGGCTGCGGTTATCCGAGGTATTTTGATATGCTATACCACAATTTACAGGGAGTGGGGATTATGACTTTGTGTCTGGTGATTTATCTGGCGGCTTATGCATTGGGGGAGCATATCATGAGACAAATCATAGCTGATGTGAAATAAGGCATTAAAAGCGATTTTGAAATATTACTGCTTTATCGGCAGGAAGTTATAGAAAGGATTTGGGAGCATGTATGTTATAGCGGCAGGTTTGGGATGTATTTATGTAGTTTTGTATATCCTCTCTAGAAAGGAAATGCCGGCAAATGTGCCATCAAGGTTAATGAGTTCGTTTTATCGTATGGCGAGTTATTTGTATAAGCGTTTATGTTTTGAAAAACGGTCTCTCTTTAGAAGCAGGCAGGCGGATCAGGATTTGGAGCGGCTTTATCCGGGAGAAGACAGAGAAAAGCTTCGCACGGCATATTATGTAAAAAAGCTTGCATTGTCCTTGGCAATTTGTTTCGTGGGAACATTGCTTGGTGCGTTGCTTGGAGTAAAGGCGGGAATGTCGGGAGTGCTTACGGAAGAAGGTACTATACTTCGAGGAACATACGAGGACGGGGATAGGGAAATAGCGGTGAAAACTAGTCTTGATAAAGTAGGAGAACAAGTTTTTCAAGTTGTAGTATCTCCTCAAAGCCTTAGTGGTCAAGAGCTACTAAAGTTAAAGCAAGCTTTTGGAGAACGGCTTCCGCAGCTTATTTTGGGTGAAAATGAATCCTTGCGTCAGGTATCCGGAAATTTATGTCTGGAAGAGAGCTTTGACAACTTTCCCTTCGATATAGAATGGAAAAGTAATCGCCCCGATTTGGTTAGTGCATGGGGCACGGTACGGATGACAGAGGAGACAGGGGAGGAGGTTTTGCTGACTGCGGTTGTAAGCTATGAGGATTTACAGTGGGAGGAGAGGATTGCCGTATATGTTGTACCTCCGGCAATATCGAATGAGGAGAGTATTCGTCAGGAGTTAGAAAAGCTTATATTGAAATCCGAGCAGGATAGCAGACAAAAGGAGGAATGGAAACTGCCAAGTACCTTTTATGAGCAAAAATTAAGCTGGCAGCAGGCGGTTGAGGATAATAGCCTGTTGATGTGGATATTGACAATAGCAGTAGCGGCTGCCGTTTATCTGTTCTCAGACAAGGATTTACATAGCTTGCTTCTGGAGAGAAGAGCGAACATGAAAAAGGATTATCCGGATGTTGTGCATAAGCTTGCGCTTTATTTGGGGGCGGGCATGACAATTCGAGGAACCTTTCAAAGAATGTCTATGGAAGCGGAGAAGAGTAAGGAAGCCGATTCCAAGACGGTAGTTAAAGAAAGTAAAAAATTTGATTCGAGGATTGCGGTCAGGACAAGTACGACGGTCGCATCGGCACCGATTTATCAGGAGATATTATACACCTGTAGAGAGCTTGGAAGCGGTGTGTCGGAGGGAACGGCATACGAACATTTCGGAAAACGAACCGGTTTACAGGAATATATACGCTTAAGTACACTTCTTACACAAAATCTGAAAAAGGGTAACGCCGCTTTATTATCCAGATTGAGGGAAGAAGCACAAGGAGCAGCATCGGAACGGTTACAGAGAAGCAGGAGAATGAGTGAAGAGGCAGGAACGAAATTACTGCTTCCTATGATAATGATGCTTGTGGTGGTAATGCTTATTATCATGATACCGGCATTTTCTTCTATGGGGTTATAATCTGCAGTGTGCATGGAAAGGAGGTGAGCAGCCATGAAGGAATTAAAAAATATAAAGCAGTTATTGAAGGAAGAGGAGGGAATGGGAACAGTAGAAATCATCCTGATTATCGTTGTGCTTGTAGGTCTGGTTATCATTTTTAAAGAGCAGATTACTCAGCTTGTAGAATCTATTTTTTCTAAAATAACATCACAGACTAAGAAAATATAGCAGGCCTGACCAATACTTTGCAGAACTTTAGTGAAGCGGCATGTAATAAGGGTCAGACCTGAGAAAGGAGGCATGATAAAGTGGAGGAGCCATACAAAAAAATTCAAATAATAAAGACATCGGCATATTTAACAGTATATTTGGCACTGTCAATGACTATTATTATTTCTTTGTGTCTGGCATTAATTGAAGGTGTACGAAGTAATACGATTCGGCTAGAGGCAGAATGTATGATGGACATTGGCTTACATAGTATTTTTGCAGAATATCATCAAGAGCTTTTTAGGCAGTATAATTTGTTGGCAATAGACTCCTCCTATGGTACTGCATTTGCCGGGAAAGCAAATACTGAGAAGCATTTGGAGGAATATATCGGACGTAACATGTCAACGGAAGATATATTTTTAGAGAGATATCTTTATAAGGATTTTTTTGCTATGGAGCCTGAAAATATAGAACTGACAAAAGTGTCAATTATCACGGATGGCAGTGGCACAGTATTCAGGAGGCATGTAGCTGCTGCAATGAAGGATGATATAGGTGTGACATTGCTTCAAGAGTTGCAGGACTGGATGCGTACGGTGGAGGTAAATAATCTTACTGAGACAGATATTGCTTCCAAAAAGCGCATTGCCGATGAGAGCCTGCAAGAGTACAACGGTGAAAAGGTGCAGATTTCAGAAGAGGTCTGGGAGACCGTACAAATTGAAAATCCTACAAAAGAGCTGGAAAAAAACCGCAGCAAAGGAACGCTGGCACTGGTGATTGAGGATACGGATAAGCTTTCAACCCGCTGCATTTCGGAGGAACATTTAATCGGCAGCCGTATGGACAAAGGAAATATAAATCAGGGTAATGTAAAGTTATCCGAATTGTCCGAGCTTGAAAAGCTAACGGAGAGATTCCTTTTTCAGGAATATCTATTGAAATACATGGGATATTATGGCAGCGGAACAGAAGAAAACGTGCTTCTATATCAGACGGAATATCTCATTGCCGGTAAAGAGTGCGACTTGGATAATCTGAAGAGCATCGTGAATTATTTGGCGGCAATCCGTGAGGCCGCCAATGCGATTTATATTTTTTCGGACAGTGAAAAATGTGAGGAGGCGGAGTTGACAGCGCTGCTTATCTGTGGTCTGCTTCAGGTGCCGGAGTTAACGTCCTTGCTAAAAACCGTTTTGCTTTTAGGCTGGGCTTATGCGGAAAGTCTTTATGATGTAGAGGTTCTTTTACAGGGAGGAAGGGTGCCTTTAATTAAGAGCAGGGAAACATGGCACTATGATTTAACAGGTGCATTATCGGGCTTTCAAAAAACAGAAGAAACAGGAGGCGGAATGGGGCTTTCCTATGAGGACTATTTGAGAATTATGTTGATGCTTACGGATATTGATACACTAACCGAACGTGCTATGAATCTGGTGGAAGCCAATATACGAATGACTACCGGTAACGCCGCATTTCGTTTGGATGGATGCTATATTTGGACGGAAGCTTTTATGACAGTAAAAAGCACCTATGGCTATCATTATGAGATTACGCGACAAAGAGGCTATTAAGAAAGAAGGTGAATAGCGATGTTCCCTTTATGGCGGAGCAATAGAAACATGAAACTACAAACAATCCATATGAAACCTTCTCCGAAACACATAAATATCAATTTAAGCCTTGCCCGAGGCTTTCGAAATGGGAAATCCCCATATCAAGCAAAATTAGACAACGTCATAAAGGGAACATCGCTGTTCACCTTCCTTAGGCAAAAAATGAGTGCTGGTATGACGGTAGAGGCAGCCGTTGTGCTGCCTATATTCCTCTTTTTCTTCTTAAATATAAGCAGTACAATGGAAATGATGCGTTTACATGGAAATCTGCAGCTGGCTTTATGGAATTTGGGAAATAAAATGACGGTTTATGGACATGTTATGGAAGTAATGAAAGATATAAAGGAGGATAGCTGGGAGAACAGTACGGAGCAGACTGGCGGACAATTGTGGAAGGAACTGGCAGGCATCGCATTTTCTTATACTTATGTAAAAAATGAAGTAATAAGCTATGTTGGGAAGGAGTACTTGGAGGAATCTCCTTTGACTTATGGTATGGATGGACTTCAATTCTGGGAAAGTAATATTGTATCTCAGAATGACGATGTGGAGTTGATTGTTACATATAATGTATCTCCCTTCAATGAACTGATTGGATTCAAACCATTTCGCATGGCAAACAGGTATTATTGCCATATTTGGAAGGGCTACCGGATACCGGGAACAGCGGATAATGAAGAAGAGGGAGAGGTTGTCTATGTAGCGGAGAGCGGTGTGGTTTATCATCAGGACAGGAATTGTACGCATTTATTGCTGTCTGTGCATCAGGTGACGTTTCAGGAGGCGTTGCGCGGCAGGAATATGCAGGGTTCAAGGTATAGTGAATGTGAGAAATGTTCACAGGGAAGATTACAGGAGCAGGTTTATATTACAAATGAAGGGTATCGCTATCATTGTGATAAAAATTGCCCGGGGCTAAAAAGAACTGTGTTTACAATAATAAAAAAGGACGCAGGGAAGTACAAGCCTTGCAAAAGGTGTTCCGGAGGATAATGAAAGGGCGGATAGTAATGTGGAGAACGGAACTTTTAATTTTTTATTTAATAGGGTTAAGTATTTTTGATGTAAAAGAGAAAAGAGTACCAATGGTTACTTTGGTGTTGGGTGTAGCTGTAGTTTTTGCCGTGGTAATCTATGGAATTGTCAGTAAGCAGGAATGGCTGCAATATATAATGGGATTAGTACCGGGAACAATTTTGTTTTTTATAGCGTGGACAACAAAAAAGATAGGTTATGCTGACGGAGTTGTTTTAGCTGTTGTGGGAGTGTTTGAGGGTTTTAGGAACTGTATATTGATTTTGACTGCCAGCCTGCTTGCGCTTTCGGTTTGTTCCGGTGTGCTTTTATTTCTCAAGAGAGTGCGAAAGGATTCTATGATACCTTATATTCCCTTTTTGTGTGCGGGATATGTGTTTTGGAAGGTGGTAGAAGGGATATGATNATAAAAAGATGGTTTTGCAATGGATTTGACGCTTATTTTNCGGTGGAGGCGGCAATGGTACTGCCTTTCNCTTTAAGTATTATGTTGTTTNTTATCTATACAATGTTTTTCCANTNTANCAGGTGTTTACTGGATCAGGATATGGGAGTATTGGCGNTTCGGGGNGCCGTCATGCAGATAGATGATAAAGAAACCTTGACAGGAGAAATAAAAGAACAGGCAAATCAGATAGATGATAGGAAATATATTATGTGGGAATGCGGAGAAATAAATTTAAAGCTGAAGGGAAGCCAAATCTGTATCGAAAGAAAAGGACAATTAAAATATCCCTTTAGCAGTCTGGAAATTGGCGGGTATAAGCTTTGGAAAACAGGAACAAAATATGAAAATGATAGAATATGTCCGGCTTCCTTTATGCGGACATGGCGGAAGCTGACGGGACGGAAGTAAATGTTACAGGCAGAATTTATAAGAAGCCTGCATCGCAATTATTAAAGAGTACTTTTGGACAAAATGCCGGAGGAAAAGAAATATCAGTATTGTATTTTGAGCAGGGGCGGAATAAAGGGGCTATTGTCCTGCAGCTTGAGATATTTAAACNGATTGGCNTATTTATATTATGATATTACTTCAAAGCAAAATATNATGCAATTATATNATANGCGCTGTATTACCAGAGNATGGTTGAAGGATTTTGCGTGGAGTCTCAAACAGATACAAATAGAGTTGGGAAGATTTTTATTGAATGAACAGAATATAATATGGTATCCGGAGCAGGNTTTTCAGGATTTGGAGAGAAATATTTTTTCCTTNCTTTATATTCCGTATTATGAGGGAGACANGAGTTNTTTAAATCTTTTAAGCTTTTTGGTAGAGCATATTGATTATGAAGATGAAATGCTTGTGGAATGCGTTTACAGAATGTATGAACAGTATGAACGTAATGGAGAAATTTATCTNCANGGTCAAATTTTCGAGNATGTGAAGCTATTGGAGNGNGAAAAGGAGAATGGTAACNNGNATATACNGGAGCCGGAAAAAGCTTCNGAGGAACNGGNACAAAAAGNAATAGAGNAAAGGNNAATAACACAAAAGGAAGAGAAAAAAGGTTTTTGGTCTTTTCTGGGAGACAAGAGACGCCAGACAAGAGAGATACGCGATAATTATCGACAAAATATGCAGCAGACAATGCTGGGTTATGCGGTAGCAGAGGATACGCACTATGAAGAGGAGGAATATGGAAGAACTATTTACATAGAGGAGAAAAACGAGAAGGTAAAGATTGTACACAGGCTTTATACGCAGGAAGGCAAACTGCTGGCACAGCTTGATACGGCTGTATTGACCATCGGTAAAAAGAAGGGAGAGGTGGATATCTGCCTAGAGGATATNNCAGTGAGCAGAATACATGCAAAGATTCTTANAGAGGNGGAGGATATTTATCTGGAGGATATANATTCTACCAACGGAACCTACAANNACGGATTACGATTGCAGCCTTATGAAAAGAAAGTACTGGAGGAAGGAGACGAAATCAAGTGCGGTAAGGTGGTTTTGATTTTTCGATGAGTTCGCAGAAATTTTATAAAATAGTTAAAATGTGAACAATAGTTAATATCAATAAGATTATCTGAAAAAATGCTTGTAGGTTGACGTGACACAGCAAAGAGTGATACATTTGATACAGAGGTTTTTGTTTTTCTGTTTTTTATGAAAGGAATGCTATGCAAGCTGTTAGGTGGAAAGAAAAACCCATAATCAGTGCCGCGTTGGTAATTATAAATGTTATTATCTATATAATCTGTACTTTTACGGGCAATCTGTTATATAATATGGGAAGGTCTGATGTGTTGAATGTGTTTGGGAATAAAGAGTATGGGCGAATGATATATTCCCTGTTTCTTCATGGGGATCTTGGGCATCTTCTTAACAATATGTTTATTTTGTATTTTTTAGGAGCCATGATAGTGAAAGAAGTAGGACATATTCGTTATGCGGTGTTTTATTTTCTTTCAGGAATAGGTGGGAATGTGTTATCCTTATTTGTAAAGATAATGAATGGCGATTTGTCAGGTTCTATTGGTGCAAGCGGTGCTATATTCGGTTTGAATGGAGTTTTGCTTGCTATGGTATTATTTTTTAACAGACGAATGGAAAATGTAACGCCCATCAGAGTGGTGTTAATGATTTCACTTTCGTTATACAGTGGCTTCACTGGAACTAACGTGGACAATGCAGCTCACATGGGAGGCTTATTAACCGGTTTCCTGACGGGAATAATTATGTGTTTGATAGAAAGAAGAAGGACTGGAGGTACGGCATTTGAATATTAATATTTATTATGGCGGAAGAGGGCTTATAGACGATCCTACAATATATGTTATCAATAAGATTCAGGAGGTTCTGGAAGAACTGCGGGTACATGTGAAGCGTTATAACCTATATGAGTGCAAAAATACCATTACCACACTGCCGCAGACGTTGAAAGAGGCAGATGGTGTCATTCTTGCCACAACAGTAGAGTGGTATGGAATCGGTGGTTATATGCAGCAGTTTTTAGATGCCTGCTGGCTGTTTGGTGACAAAGAGAAAATTGCTGGCATTTATATGTGTCCTGTTGTTATGTCGACTACATATGGCGAGCGGGAAGCAAAGCTTAATTTGTCCACCGCATGGGAGATATTGGGTGGACTGCCCTGTAGCGGAATATGTGGGTATATAGAAAATACGGTGATGCTGGAAATGAATGAGCAGTATACCAATATTATTGAGAAAAAAGCGGAGAATATGTATCGAACTATCAACCAGCATATTACTAATTTCCCCACAAGCAATCAGGTGGTGAGGCAAAAGGTTGCGATTCCGCAGACGATTGATTTAACACCGCAGGAGACAGAACAGTTATCGCAATATGTATCAGATGATAATTATGTACAGCGCCAGAAAGAGGATATTCAGGAGCTTACCAGCTTCTTCAGGGATATGCTTAGTAATGAAGGGGCTGACAATGTAGAGGAATACCTTGCGGAATTTAGGAAAGGTTTTAAACCGCAGGCAGGTTTTGAGGCGGAATATTCCATCAATATACAAGAGAAGCCCCAAAATTTTATTATTATTGTCAACGGCACTAAGCTGGAAGTGAAATATGGAAATGTGGAAAGACCGGATGTGGAAATGCAGATAAACCGGGCGACTATGGAGGATATTGTCAATGGCAGAATGACCTTTCAGAGAGCGTTTATGTCAGGAGCTATGAAAATGAAAGGTGATTTTAAAATGCTTATGACTTTAGATCAGATATTTAATTTTGCACCTAAAGAAGTGGGTAGATAGGAGAGAAATATGAAAAAAGCTGANTGTATTTTCTGTAAAANAGNAAATGGANAAATTCCTTCTAAGNCATNGTATGAGGATGAGGAANTNAGAGNGATACTGGATTTAGGNCNNGCNNCAAAGNNGCATGCGTTGATTTTACCTAAAGAGCATGCGGCTAATATTTATGAGATTCCGGAGGAAACGGCATCTAAGGTGCTGGTGCTGGCGAAGAAGATGGCAGCTCGAATGACGGAGAAGCTGGGTTGTGACGGATTAAATTTAGTGCAAAATAATGGAGAGACAGCAGGTCAGACCGTAATGCACTTCCATATGCATATTATTCCGAGATATAAGGATGATGGGCAGACTATTGGTTGGACACACGGTGAGCCGAGTCAGGAAGAATTAGAGGCTGTTAAGCAAAAGATTACTGAGTAGAGGATGAGTGAAACGTGAGAACAATTGATGTGAGTGTAATTACACAAAACATTAAGGAAATGTGTATTGAAGCTAATCATTTCCTGTCTAAGGATATGGAAAGTACATTAAAGCATGCCGCCAAGACTGAGGAAGCGCCTTTGGGGCGTCGGATTCTGGAGCAGCTTCAGGAAAATATGAAGATTGCGGGAGAGGATATGATTCCCATATGCCAAGATACAGGCATGGCTGTTATTTTCATGGAAATTGGGCAGGATGTGCATTTTGAAGGCGGAGTACTTGAAGAAGCCATCAATGAAGGCGTACGGCAAGGTTACGTGGAAGGCTACTTGCGAAAATCCGTTGTAAAAGATCCTATTTATAGGGAAAACACGAAGGACAATACTCCGGCAATTATCCATTATGAAATGACCTCCGGTGAACAGGTGAGAATCACTGTAGCACCGAAGGGATTTGGCAGTGAAAACATGAGCAGAGTATTTATGTTAAAACCTGCAGATGGAATTGAAGGTGTGAAAAATGCCATTTTAACTGCAGTAAAGGATGCGGGTCCTAATGCTTGTCCGCCTATGGTTGTAGGAGTTGGTATGGGAGGAACATTTGAAAAGTGTGCATTATTAGCGAAGAAAGCCCTTACCCGTCCGGTTAATGAGCGTTCCGAGATTCCCTATATCAAAGAGCTGGAAGAGGAAATGCTTCAAAGAATCAATACTTCTGGTATTGGTCCTGGCGGATTGGGAGGAAGTACTACTGCACTTGCCGTAAATGTAAATACCTATCCCACTCATATTGCTGGTTTGCCTGTGGCAGTTAATATTTGCTGTCATGTAAACCGCCATGCAGTCAGAGTGGTTTAGTGAACCTATGTGGAAATGAGGATAAGTATGGAAAAATATATTAAAGTACCATTGAGTGATGAAGAAGCATATTCCCTACAGTCAGGAGACTATGTATATTTGACCGGCACCATTTACACGGCAAGGGATGCGGCTCACAAAAGAATGTATGATGCGTTGTCTAGGGGAGAGAAGCCGCCTTTTGATATGATGAACAATGTGATATATTACATGGGGCCGTCACCGGCAAGAGAGGGAAAAGTTATCGGTTCGGCAGGACCTACCACAGCAAGCCGTATGGACAAATATGCCCCTTCCCTTTTAGAATTGGGATTGAAGGGAATGATAGGAAAAGGAAAACGCTCACAGGAGGTTAAAGATGCTATTGTACGAAATGGAGCGGTTTACTTTGCAGCAGTGGGAGGTGCCGGTGCGTTGCTTTCTCGTTCTATTATAGCTTCCGAAGTAATTGCTTATGATGATTTGGGCACAGAAGCCATTCGTAGGCTGGAAGTAAAAAATTTCCCTGTTATAGTGGTAATTGATGCACAAGGGAATAATTTATATGAAACTGCCATAGTAGAATATAAAAAAGATTAGGCTTTAGCTTATTGTGAAGAGGTTTTTATGCGAATTGCATTGATGGTTATTAGAAAGTTATATTTAGTTCCCTACATGTTTTTTAAGCTGTGGCTTGCCGGGAAACGTTATGCCGGAGATTATATGCCGGGTTTTTTGGCGGCAAAAAAAATCGCCACACATGGCATACAGGCAGGCAATATTACAATTGAGGTGCATGGCGTTGAAAATATTCCTAAGGAGGATGGTTTCATATTTTACCCAAATCATCAAGGTCTTTTTGATGTTTTGACATTTTTCTATTCCTGCCCGAAGCCTTTTGCCTTTGTTATTAAAAAAGAAGCAAAAAATATTATTTTGTTAAAGCAAACTATTGAAGCAACGGGATCATTGGCGATGGACAGGGAAGATATCAGACAATCCATGCAGGTGATCAATCAAGTTGCCAAGGAAGTGAAGGAAGGGCGTAACTATATTATTTTTGCAGAAGGTCATAGGAGCAGAGAGGGAAACAAGCTGCTTGATTTCAAAGGAGGCAGTTTTAAGGCGGCACAGAAGGCTAAATGTCCGATTGTTCCATGTGCGTTAATCAATTCATTTGTACCCTTTGACGAAAATTCTATTAGACCCGTAACTGTAAAGTTGATATATATGAAACCAATGNATTATGAAGAATACCNAAGNNTGAAATCCGGTGATATTGCGGTTGAAGTGAAGANACGTATTGAGNANACAATAGTTCAATACGAGAAAGCTTAGTCTTGAGGAAATGATGGTACAATTTTTTGGTAAGAGTCTGCACTGTAAGTGTAGTTGTTCAATCATTTTTATATGGCGGACATCCGGCATGAATACTTCATCGACGAAAATGAAAAAGTCCGGTGAAAATGTAAAATTCCATAGCTTATGAGCAGTATGGGTGAACAGCCCTTTGTGCCGGAGAGTCACAAAGGGCATTAATGGAAGACGAGAAATCGTCTTTGCGAATTTCTTGTCGCCCCATCGCGTAAATTCTCCGAAATGGAGGATTATTATGGAAAAGTTTGAAAACTTTAATAAAATAATTGACAAACTAATATCCCTTATGTATAATAATACTTGCGTCATGAAAAAGATGTCATAATAGCATATTGGTAGAGACGTAGTTCAGGTTATGGAGAAATACTCAAGAGGCTGAAGAGGCGCCCCTGCTAAGGGTGTAGGTCGTTCACGCGGCGCGAGGGTTCAAATCCCTCTTTCTCCGTTTCACTACCAATAGGTGACAGAAAATCTTAAGCGATTGAGATTTCTTTTTTTGCGTTTGTTCCTGCAGAAATTGTTTAAAGGTCACCAATTGGAATAGACTCTGTAAAAACTAAAGTAAATAATTGTAAAAAATTATTGACAAAAGGAAAGAGTTTGTGATATTATGAAATTCCACCGCGAAAAGTAAATTTTCCGGTTGGAAAAATTTACAAAAAGTTGTTGACAAAGCAGAGAACTCGTGATAAGATAACAGAGTTGCTGCTGAGGGCAGCAGCACAATGAACCTTGACAAATAAACAGTAATGCAACCCTGAAAGATTCCATAGGAAATGAAGTTTCCAAAGCAGGCTGTGCCTGCAAGAAGAATTCAGAGAACAGAGCGATGAAGAATCGCGACCCAAAAAAACAGTAATGCCAGAGAAGACTGGCAGGACAAACCAAGCGTATTTTG
>WFLY01000119.1 GCA_009177215.1 Bacillota bacterium | reverse complement strand
TATTCGTATTAATACCTTGGATTATAAGCTTTATCAAAATATCCAGCAGACCTTGATTGATACTTTGGACACGGCGGAATATTGTGAGGTCAAGGGGCTTGGCGATAACCGCACAGACCTTCGGATTGCTTTGTACAGGCTGCAGGATCCCGAGAAGGAGACCATATTTGAAAATTGTGTGGCGGATGTAAATATTCCGGTGGGAGAGGTGTTTACTTCGCCGGTGTTAAAGGGAACAAACGGTATTCTGCATGTGAAGCATGTATTCTTAAACGGCTTGGAATATCATAATCTTGCCGTTACCTTTGAGGATGGCATGATTGTGGATTACACCTGCGACAATTTTAAAACAGAGGAAGAAAGCAGAGGCTTCATAAAAGAAAATATACTGTTTCGCCACGATACCCTGCCCATGGGAGAATTTGCTATCGGCACTAATACAGCAGCTTATGTGATGGCAAAGAAATATCAGGTGGAGGCGAAGCTCCCCATATTGATAGCAGAGAAGATGGGCCCTCATTTTGCGGTAGGGGATACCTGCTATTCTCATGCGGAGGAGGTTAAGGTGTATAATCCCGACGGAAAGGAAATTGTGGCGAAGGATAATGAGGTGTCAAGGCTGCGGAACAGTAGGCATGGAAAGGCTTATTTCAACTGCCACACGGACATTACCATTCCCTATGACGAACTGGGAGAACTGACGGCGGTGCGCGGGAACGGAACCCGGATACCTGTTATTGTCAATGGGAGATTTGTGCTGCCGGGTACGGAGGAGTTGAATAAGGCGTTTGGGGAGTAGGCGCAGCCATGCCATTCATAAACTGTCGGAATGTACGTTGTCATAAAATGCCTTACGCTTTTGCCGACAGTTTATTTCATTTCCGGGCGTCCGCATTATGGAAATAATTATACAATTTGTCCTTAGTGAGCAAGCTCCCACGGACAAACCGTACAATCATTTCCGCATGGCTGAACTGTTACAAGAAAATTAAAATTTAGCAAGATAAATGTTGCATACGGTATTTAATTTTAGTAAACTAAAAAGTAGAAATAAATTAAGGTATTAAAGGAGGACATCATGTCAGGTACAGAAAACATGTCAAAGGTGGGTATTGTAATGGGTAGCGATTCCGATATGCCGGTTATGGCAAAGGCGGCGGATATTTTGGAGGAGCTTGGGATTGATTATGAGGTAACCATTATCAGCGCTCACAGAGAGCCGGATGTTTTTTTTGAATATGCGAGGAGTGCGGAGGAGAAGGGCTTTAAGGTTATTATTGCGGGAGCCGGTATGGCGGCGCATCTGCCGGGCATGTGTGCGGCGATTTTCCCTATGCCAGTTATCGGTATTCCCATGCATACAACATCTTTGGGAGGACGTGATTCCCTGTATTCCATCGTACAGATGCCTTCCGGTATTCCCGTTGCAACCGTTGCCATTAACGGAGGAGTGAACGCGGGGCTTTTAGCGGCNAAGATTNTTNCAANCTCCGATGCCGCGCTGCTGCAGNGATNAAANGANTACAGTANAAAGCTGAAGGAANANGTGGTGGCAANGGANGNTAAGCNTCAGGAGATAGGCTATCAGGCATATTTGGATAATATGAAAAAATAAATTGACGATAAAGAGCCGTTTAGACGGCGGAATGTGAGGAGAAAATGGATTACAAGAACGCAGGAGTAGATATTGAAGCAGGCTATCAATCGGTGGAGCTGATGAAAAAGCATGTTAAGGAAACCATGCGCCCCGAGGTGCTGGGAGGTTTAGGAGGCTTTTCGGGAGCTTTTTCAATGAATGCCTTTAAGGGCATGGAAAATCCCGTTTTGTTATCCGGAACGGATGGCTGCGGTACTAAGGTAAAATTGGCTTTTCTGATGGATAAGCATGACACCATCGGTATCGACTGTGTGGCGATGTGTATAAATGATGTTGCGTGTGCAGGCGGTGAACCTTTATTTTTCTTGGATTACATAGCATGCGGTAAGAATTATCCCGAGAAAATAGCCACCATTGTAAAGGGTGTGGCAGAGGGCTGCAAGCAGGCGGGGGCAGCGCTGATCGGCGGCGAGACGGCGGAGCATCCCGGGCTTATGCCTGAGGATGAATATGATTTGGCGGGCTTTGCGGTTGGTGTTGCGGATGAGAAGGATTTGATTACCGGCGCCGGCATAAAATCAGGAGACGTCTTGATCGGTATTGCATCCTCCGGCGTACACTCTAATGGCTTCTCTCTGGTCCGTAAGGTATTTGAGATGACTAAGGAAAGTTTAAATATTTATTATGACGAGCTGGGAAAGACACTCGGCGAGGCATTGCTTGAACCTACAAAGATTTATGTAAAGGCACTGAAATCTATTAAGGACGCAGGTGTCAAAATAAAAGGCTGCAGCCATATCACAGGCGGCGGTTTTTATGAGAATATACCGAGAATGCTTCCCGAGGGTGTTTGTGCCGTTGTTAAAAAGGATAGCTATGAGGTTCCCCCCATTTTTAAATTATTGCAGAAGACCGGTAATATTGCGGAGGAAATGATGTACAACACCTACAATATGGGACTTGGTATGGTGCTTGCGGTGTCTTTTGAGGACGCGGACAAGACCTTGGAGGCAATTAAGGCAGCAGGAGAAGAGGGATATATTGTAGGCAGCTGTGAGTCGGGGGAAAAAGGTGTGAAATTATGTTAAGAGTTGTGGTTTTGGTGTCCGGCGGAGGAACCAATTTGCAGGCAATCATAGATGGAGTGAAGGACGGCACGATTACTAATGTAGATTTGGTGGGAGTGCTGAGTAATAACAAGANCGTCAAGAGCTTAGAAAGGGCGAGAAGTGCAGGAATCCCTGCGGTAAGTGTNTCTCCCAAGGATTTTGAGGANAGGTCTGCTTTTCATAAGGCTTTACTAGAAAAGGTAGATGAATTTTCGCCGGATTTGATTGTGCTTGCAGGTTTCTTGGTAGCGATTCCGGAAGCTATGGTACATAAATACAGCAATCGAATTATTAATATTCACCCTTCGCTGATTCCTTCCTTTTGCGGAGTGGGTTATTACGGGCTTAAGGTACATGAGAAGGTATTGGAGCGGGGTGTGAAGATAACCGGCGCCACGGTACACTTTGTCACCGAAGGNATGGACGAGGGCCCGATTATCGCACAGAAGCCGGTGGCTGTGGAGGAGGGGGATACTCCCGAAGTGTTGCAGCGCCGTGTGATGGAACAAGCCGAATGGAAAATTTTACCCAAAGCCATAGATGATATTGCAAACGGTCGTCTGGCGGTTACGGGCAATATGGTGAGGCATATAAAAGTAATGGATTAACATAAATTGAAATAAGGTACCGAATTAAAAATGAAAGATTTGTGCCGCCAGAGGCGGCATGAGGTTTAGAGTGATAAATCAACGGTTTTCTACCGATAAATTAAGCCGCGCTTGAACTTGCGGGGTGTCGGCGGCATGGAGGATTGTTATGAAGGTTTTGATAGTAGGCGGAGGCGGAAGAGAGCACGCTATTGCAGTCAGTATGAAAAAAAGCAAGAGAGTAGAGAAGCTCTATTGTGTTCCGGGCAATGCAGGCATCGCGCAGGTGGCTGAGTGCGAGCCTTCCATCGGCGTAATGGAATTTGACAAAATTATTTCTTATGCAAAAGATANACAGGTGGNTTTGGTTTTTGTGGCNCCGGATGATNCTTTGGTTGGCGGTCTTGTGGATGAGCTGAAAAATGCGGGCTTCCGCGTGTTCGGACCTGATAAGAAGGCGGCTGTTTTGGAAGGGAGCAAGGTCTTTTCAAAGGACTTAATGAAAAAGTACAATATTCCCACTGCCGCATATGAGATCTTTGATGATGCGGATAAGGCGTTGACATATCTTGAGACGGCGAAAATGCCTATTGTACTCAAAGCGGACGGTCTTGCCCTCGGAAAGGGAGTGCTTATTTGCAATACTTTGGAGGAGGCAAAAGCCGGAGTAAAGGAAATTATGCTGGATAAGCATTTTGGCAGCGCAGGCAATCAGATGGTGATCGAGGAATTTATGACGGGGCGTGAGGTTTCGGTACTGTCCTTTGTGGACGGTAAGACGATAAGGACAATGACCTCCGCACAGGATCATAAACGTGCAAAGGATGGAGATCAGGGATTAAATACAGGAGGAATGGGTAACTTTTCTCCCAGTCCTTTCTATACGGAGGAAGTGGACGAATTCTGTAAGAAGTATATCTATCAGGCTACCGTGGACGCCATGGCGGCGGAGGGCAGGGAGTTTAAAGGTGTTATTTTCTTTGGACTGATGCTGACTCCCGAAGGTCCTAAGGTATTGGAATACAATGCGAGGTTTGGCGATCCGGAAGCGCAGGTAGTGCTTTGCCGCATGAAGAATGATATTATGGATGTGGTGGACGCCTGTATTGACGGAACCCTTGATACAATCAATCTGGAATTTGAGGATAATGCGGCGGTGTGTGTGGTGCTTGCTTCTGACGGTTATCCGGTTTCTTATGAGAAGGGCTTTGAAATCACCGGTTTGGAGAATTTTGAAGGTAAGGAGGATTATTATTGCTTCCATGCAGGAAGCAAATTTGACGATAAGAACCGTATTGTGACAAACGGCGGACGTGTATTAGGCGTTACGGCTAAGGGCGCTACTCTAAAGGAAGCGCGAGCTAAGGCTTATGAGGCAGTAAATTGGGTTTCCTTTGAGAATAAATATATGAGACATGATATCGGAAAAGCAATTGATGAGGCGTAGTTTGTAAGTCATAAATGTAACGAAAAGAGGGAAGTTATGGATAGGTTGGATATGTTTGATCATATTCCAAAAGTTTGTCAGAAATGTGGAGGTGTGATGGTATTTAAAGGAGTTGGAGAATACCAGTGCGAGAAATGCAATTTTTTGGATTATGACGATTATGGAAAGGTTAGGGCTTATATAGAGCAGCATAGAGGCGCTACGGCAATGGAAATTGAGGCGGCAATCGGGGTTCCGCAGAAAACAATCCGAAGGCTGTTAAGAGAATCACGCATTCAGGTGGCAGAAGGCTCTAAAAGCTTTTTGCACTGTGAAATCTGTGGTCAACCCATTCGCAGCGGAAGATTTTGCCCACAGTGTGAGGTGGCGGTTCACCGTAATATGGAAGAGAAACAACGGGAACAGCTGCGCAGGGATAAGAAGGGTTATGGCTCGGAGACCGGTGGAGAAGGTCAAAGAAGATTTATGCGTGAAAACTGACATATAGAGAAGGCAGATATAATAATTAGCATAAGGGTAGCGCTTACATAAGGAAAGGATGGCATATGAGCAGAACAAAAGAAATACGTTGGGGATGGTGGTTTGCCTGCGTGGCAATGACGGCGATGCTGGTGTTGGGCTTAGGGCTTTTAACGGAGCATTTTTCAATAGTCAGCCATGCACAAAGTCAGGGTAGGGTAAAGGTGACGGCTAATATCAGGAAGGAGGCAAATAAGAGCAGCGAGATTTTGGGAAGTGCTCTTGAGAATGCCAATGTAACCATCAACCATCAGATGAAAGCAGCGGACGGAACAATTTGGTATCAAGTTTTTGTGGATT
>WFLY01000180.1 GCA_009177215.1 Bacillota bacterium | reverse complement strand
TTGGTGCAGATATTACGATTGCATGGCCCGATGCGGAAATTGGAACCATGGACGCAAAGCTTGCAGCCAAGATTATTTGTGACGGACAGGGAGCAGATGCCATCGATGCATGTGCAAAAGAGTATGCGGCGCTGCAGTTAAGTGCAGACAGTGCGGCAAGAAGAGGCTATGTGGATCAGATTGTTGCACCGGAAGATACCAGAAAATACGTGATCGGTGCATTTGAAATGCTGCTCACCAAGAAGGAAGACCGTCCTGCCAAAAAACACGGAACAGTTTAGAAAGGATGATCACTTAATATGAAAAAATGGTTGTTAGTATTAGGTATGATTATCTGTATGATGGGACTTACCGCATGCGGAGCCGCGGATAAGGAAGAGAAAACCTATTATCCGGATGCCAGTGCGAGAGAACTGGTGGACGGAACAGTCATGACCCTGAGTCAGATAGTAAATACCCAGTCAGAAGAAAGCGTTATTTTTAGTGTTGAGCAAAACGGGGGAGACGGTGCAATGTATTCCAGCGCATTGGAAAGCTGGAAGAATGCAGTCGAAGAGATGGGAAGATTCATCGAAGTGACTGGAATTACGGAAAATACCGTGGAAGCCATGAGTATGAACGGCACATATTATCCTACCGAAGGTATACTGGAAGCCAGATTAAAAGGTGAAACCCATGACGCAATATTACAGATTATGGTTGAAGGCGGGACAGTTACCAACATTTCCACCAATGTTATATACAGCTTCGGTGAGAATATGAAGAAGGCTGGTTTAAATACCCTGCTTGGTATGGGAACCGTGTTTGTTGTACTGATTCTGATCAGCCTTATTATTTCTGCGTTTGGTTTGATTCCCAAGGTACAGGCTAAATTCAGCAATAAGAATAAAGTAACAGAAACCAAGACTACAGCGATGAACAATACCATAGCGCAGATTGTTGAGAAGGAGGAACTTTCCGATGATCTGGAACTGGCGGCCGTTATTGCAGCGGCAATTGCGGCAAGCGAGGGTGCTGCGTCCACAGACGGATTTGTGGTAAGGAGTATCAGACGTGCCGGAAATAAGTGGCAGTCAGCCGGTAGAGCTGGTGTATAAAAGTAAGATAAGTAAATTGTAAACGAATATTACAGGAGGACTTTAGTAATGAAAAATTATACCATTACCGTAAATGGAAACGTATATGACGTAGTAGTAGAAGAGGGCGCATCTACAGGAGCACCCGCACCCGCAGCACCCAAGGCAGCGCCTAAGGCAGCTCCCCAGGCAGCACCTGCAGCACCCAAGGCAGCGGCCGGAGCAGGCAGCGTGAGAGTAGAAGCCGGAGCGGCAGGAAAGGTATTTAAGGTAGAGGCAAGCGTAGGACAGGCAGTAAAGGCTGGTGATGCCGTTGTAATCCTTGAAGCTATGAAAATGGAAATTCCCGTTGTTGCACCTCAGGACGGTACCGTGGCAAGTATTGATGTATCCGTTGGTGATTCTGTAGAAGCAGGCGCATTACTGGCAACATTGAACTAAGACGGTGAAGGAACATGCGGGTTCTCATTTCTTCCGCATGTGACTACTGAGAAAACAACAGGAGGTAAAAGAAATGGACTATATCGTATCTACACTGTCCAATTTGATCCATCAGACGGCTTTTTTCAATCTGACTTGGGGAAATTATCTGATGATCCTTGTGGCATGTGTATTTCTTTATCTTGCGATTGCCAAGGGCTTTGAACCGCTGCTTTTGACACCTATCGCATTTGGTATGCTGCTGGTTAATATCTATCCGGATATTATGATGAGCATTGAGGATTCCGCAAACGGAGCCGGCGGCTTACTGTATTATTTTTATCTCTTAGATGAATGGGCGATACTGCCGTCCCTGATTTTCATGGGCGTTGGGGCTATGACGGACTTTGGACCGTTAATTGCCAATCCTAAGAGTTTTCTTCTGGGCGCTGCAGCACAGTTTGGTATTTTTGCAGCGTACTTTGGCGCGATTGCCATGGGCTTTAATGATAAGGCAGCAGCGGCAATCTCCATTATCGGTGGTGCAGATGGTCCTACTTCCATTTTCCTTGCCGGAAAACTGGGACAGACAGCGCTTCTTGGACCGATTGCGGTAGCAGCATATTCTTATATGTCACTGGTACCCATTATCCAGCCGCCTATTATGAAATTACTGACGACTGAGAAGGAAAGAAAAATCAAGATGGGACAGCTTCGCCCTGTATCCAAGCTTGAAAAGATCCTTTTCCCTATCATTGTTACAATCGTGGTATGTATGATCCTTCCTACCACGGCACCCCTTGTAGGTATGCTGATGTTAGGTAATTTATTCAGAGAATCCGGTGTGGTAAGACAGCTTACAGATACCGCTTCTAATGCACTGATGTATATTGTGGTTATCCTTCTTGGTACGTCCGTGGGTGCTACCACCAGTGCAGAGGCATTTTTGAATCTGGATACACTAAAGATCGTTGCACTTGGCCTGATTGCATTTGCATTTGGTACGGCTGCCGGCGTATTATTTGGTAAGCTGATGTGTGTTACCTCTAAGGGTAAGGTCAATCCACTGATTGGCTCCGCCGGTGTATCGGCAGTTCCCATGGCGGCTCGTGTTTCTCAGAAGGTCGGTGCAGAAGCAGATCCTACAAACTTCCTGCTTATGCATGCAATGGGACCTAACGTAGCAGGTGTTATTGGTACAGCCGTAGCGGCAGGTACCTTTATGGCAGTATTTGGAGTATTTTAAAAACAAGGAGGATTAGAAATGGCAGAACAGGCTAAAAAACCGGTTGGAATCATGGAAACCGTTCTTCGTGATGCACATCAATCATTGATTGCAACGAGAATGCCCACGGAAAAGATGCTTCCGATCGTTGAAAAAATGGATAAAGTCGGATATCACGCAGTAGAGTGCTGGGGCGGTGCAACTTTTGATGCATCTCTTCGATTCCTGAAGGAGGATCCTTGGGATAGATTGAGAAAGTTAAGAGATGGATTTAAGAATACCAAGCTTCAGATGCTTTTCAGAGGTCAGAATATTTTGGGATATAGACCCTATGCAGATGATGTGGTAGACAGCTTTGTAGAGAAGTCTATTGCAAACGGTATTGATATCATTCGTATTTTTGACTGTCTGAATGATCTTAGAAACTTACAGGCGGCAGTTAATGCTACCAACAAGATTAAAAAGCAGGAAGGAAGAGGTCACGCACAGGTAGCTCTTTCTTATACACTGGGTGATGCTTATACCATGGAATACTGGATGGATATGGCAAAGAAGATTGAGGAAATGGGGGCAGATTCTATCTGTATCAAGGATATGGCAGGACTTTTGGTTCCTTATAAGGCATCAGAAATGATTTCTGCTATGAAATCCGCAACGAAGCTTCCTATCCAGCTTCATACACACTATACATCCGGTGTGGCAAGCATGACTTACTTAAAGGCAGTGGAAGCAGGAGTGGATGTAATTGACTGTGCAATTTCTCCGTTTGCTATGGGAACATCACAGCCAGCTACAGAGGTTATGGTTGAGACCTTTAAGGGAACTCCTTATGATACTGGATATGATCAGAATCTGCTGGCTGAAATTGCTGATTACTTCAGACCTTACAGAGATGAATGTCTTGCAAGCGGACTGCTTAATCCCAAGGTTATGGGTGTGGATATCAAGACTCTGCTTTATCAGGTGCCCGGCGGTATGCTTTCCAACATGGTAANCCAGTTGAAAGAGCAGAATGCAGANGNTNAGTATTATNATGTGCTTAAAGAGATTCCNGCGGTAAGAAAGNATCTTGGCGANCCGCCTCTTGTTACCCCTTCTTCACAGATCGTAGGTANNCAGGCTGTGTTTAACGTATTGATGGGCGA
>WFLY01000007.1 GCA_009177215.1 Bacillota bacterium | reverse complement strand
GAGTGTGTGAAACAAAGTCTGTAAATACAGATCTTCTATGATAATGATGGGGCTGAAGGCTCTTAAGTGAGCTTCCAGCCCTCGTTTTATTTATAACAGCATATGCCGGTGCATGTCAAGAGCAGGCGAAAGTTTCCGCCTGTTTTGGTGGTCTGCATGGAACTCTATTCNGGTAATCGCGTCCCTCATACATGATGCTCAGTTCTCCATAGACCTGTCCCCAGTTGCGTATCGGCATTGTCCATTTTTTTGTGGCTTCAAAGGTTGAAAGATAGAGTGCTTTCAGCAGGGCTGTGTCACTGGGAAATACGCTGCGCTGGCGGTTCAGTTTTCGGTATGTGGCATTCAGACTCTCTATCGCATTGGTGGTATAAATGACTTTCCTTACTGCAATGGAAAACTTAAAGATTGGAGAAATGGCATCCCAGTTCTGTTTCCAACTCTTCATGGAATTCGGGTACTTTTCACTCCATTTCTCTGTCACACGCTCTAACGCACCCAGCGCTGTTTCTTCTGTCGCAGCCTGGTAGATCGTCTTTAGGTCAGCACAAAAAGGTTTGCGGTCTTTATCCGACACATACTTCATGGTATTTCTGACCTGATGGACAATGCATCGTTGATATTCAGTCTTTGGGAATGCAGTCGCTATAGCCTCTTTTCTTCCGCTCAGTCCGTCTACACAGATGAGCAGGATGTCTTTTACACCACGGTTCTTTAAGCCGTTCAGAACAGAAAGCCAGTACTTGGAGCTTTCATTTTCACCGATTTGTATGGTCAGCACTTCTTTGTATCCGTCATTGTTGATGCCGAGGATAACATAAGCTGCAAGCTTCCGGATGACTCCGTTATCACGGACGGAATAATGAATTGCATCAATATACAGGACAGGGTACACTTCNGAAAGCGGGCGGTTCTGCCAGTCCTGGATCTGTGGCATGATCTTATCCGTAACGTCCGAAATAAAGCCCTCTGAGGCTTCAAAACCATAGATATCTTCAAGAGTATCGGATATCTGTCTGGTAGTCATGCCTTTTGCATACATGGAGATGATCTTCTGGTCAATATCGGAAATGTCTTTCTGCCGCTTTTTCACCACCTGCGGCTCATAGGTGGATTTACGGTCCTGAGGCACTTCGATTTCCATGCTTCCGTAACTGCTGTTTACCTGTTTGGTCTTATAACCGTTACGGTAATCGTCACTGTCGGAGCGTTGTGACTTGGAATAACCCAGATGTTCATCCATTTCTGTTTCCATCATTTCTTTGATAGNGCTGCCTAAAAGGTCTTTGAGCGCTTCGTGAATGTTCCCAGCGGTTTCAATATCGTACTCTTGCAGCAGACCTTGAATGATGTTGCGCTTTCCCTCTGTCATGGGTTTTACTTTGTAAACTTCTTTTTTTCTGTTTGCCATAATAATAGGCCTCCTATGATTTAGATTTTATCATAGAAGACCTTATAAATCTTTATTTACAGAAATTTTTTCATAGACCCTATCATTGTAATATTTTTACTCTTTTTTCCCTGCCCGGCAATTGCATTTATAAAGTTCATAATGCTTATATATATCGAAAATGCATAAAATAATAAATAATTCCGACTATAATCCGTACAGAATATCGGAAAGTGACTATATCGAAGAACATTTAACAGAAAACATCGACTATGATAAAGTCGCAGCACAAAATTTTTTATTAAGCTATCATTTTTAGCCAATATTTAGTATCCTATGCGGATTTACCATAGGGGAATACATCAGGAACCGCAGATTATCACGAGTAGGCACAGAGCTTGCAACGAGCGATGTAAAGGTTGTTGCTGCCGCTATAAATTATGGCTATGAAAGTCTGGGCAGCTTTGCTAAAGCATTTCATAAATTTCACGATATCACTCCGTCTGCTGCTCGCGCAAACGGCAGCAACCTAAAATTCTTTTCCCGTCTTGTCTTAAAAATTTCTTTGGAAGGCGATAGAGCTATGAATTACAGAATTGAAGAAAAGCCTAAAATGATTTTAATTAGGATATAAAACTCATTTTACGGGCGCATCTTTTAAAAGTATCATTTGCGATTATTTTGATCTTTTTAGTTTAAGGGTTCAGATTCTTACAGAGTGGATACTCGAAATGGGATTCCAGTTAGCGAAAGCTCCGGAACCTGCAGTTTATCATTGACTTCCGAGAAACGAGCGTAATGTTCAAATTTGAATGCCAATAGAAAAATAAAAGAATGGAAGCACCAAAATGGTGCTTCCATTTTTAATAAGCAGCGTTTATAATGGAGAAAACCATGGAGCTTCAGGGTTCGAAGGAATCAATTTTTAGTAAGCGGCATGGTTTAAGAACATTTTAACTTTGGTGAAGGTGAGGAAATACCATGCAGGGCTACAATTGTATTATAATTTACTCAGAGGATGGGCAGAAGCTCTTATTTTGTAAGCGTACCAAAAATCCCTATAAAGACATGTACAATTTTGTGGGCGGAAAACTGGAACCGGATGAGGACGGTTTTCATGCGGCGTACAGAGAACTGCTGGAGGAGACGGGAATTACCCGTGAGCAAGTAGAGCTTCGCCATATGATGGATTTCACATATTACAATCAAAACAATTATGTTGAGGTGTATGCGGGCTGTTTAAAGGAACAGGCTGTTTTGAAGGAGGAAGCCCATCCGTTAGAGTGGCTTGGCTTGAATGAGGATTTTTTTGATGTGGATAAATTTGCCGGGGAGGGAAACATCGGGCATATGATTGAACAGGTAAAGCGTTTCGGAATGGGGTTAGGAGATAGTGACGGCATAGGGAAGGCAGAAAGGATTTGATAGTATGAACAATGACTCTAAGAGAACCTCTGTCAATGAAATGGAACAGATTCAGAGAGGATTGGAGGAATTTTTGGAGAACGAGATGCGGCAGGCAAGAGCCGAAAGGCAGGGCGCAGCAAGGCAACAGAGGAACGCCAAGGAGCCAAGGAATAAGGAGCCGCAGCTTTTTACTATTGGAGAGGAAGAAACGAAGGAAAAGGAGATAGATGTGATTGGATTCAATTCCCATGGTATTTTGGGTGAGGATTATGTAGAGGACTGGGATAGCAGGGAGCGCAGCGGGGCAAAAAACCGAAGCACAAAGAAAAACAGTGCAAGAGGAGAAGGCACAAGAAGCAAAAGTGCGAGAAGCGATGGCGCAGGAAGCCAAGGCACAAATCGTGAGAATGTTAAAAAGGGGAGTACTAAGAGCAGCCATGCAAACGGCAGGAGTATGGGAGGTAAGCCCGAAAAATCAGGAAAAACAAAGCAAAGGGGTAAATCTGACAGCGCAAAATACAGAAATATAAAGCGCGAAGAAACAGAATCCGATAATACAAGGCGTAAGAATACAGGTCGTAAAAGGGTAGAGGAGCAGGAAAACAGCAGAAAGAGTAAGAAAAAATCCAAATGGAAAAAATTTGTATTTATACTTGTTATTTTGCTGGCGATATTGGGCGGCGGGCTATACTGGCTGGTAGGAACTATGTATGATAAAATGAATTATGCGCAGATAGATTCTTTGGTGGGGGAGCCTATGAAAGAAGATGGAGTAGTCAATATTCTTCTTATAGGTAATGACTCTCGGGAAAATGGGGCGGACGGGCGTTCCGATGCCATGATACTTTTATCCGTCAGCAGCAGGACCAAAAAGATTTATATGACCTCGCTTCTGCGGGATATGTATGTGGAGATTCCCGGACATGACGGCAACCGTCTCAATGCGGCTTATTCCTTTGGGGGAGCGGAGCTTCTGATGGAGACGATTGAAAAGAATCTGGGCATTACGGTGAATCGCTATGTGCTGGTGAATTTTGAGGCGTTTGCCAATCTGGTGGACGCCGTGGGCGGTATTGATTTGGAGCTTAGTCAGGAAGAAATCGAGTATGTAAACGGCTATCTGGTGGAGTACAATATGCTGACGGGAAGACCTCAGGGAACGGACAATATGGACACCTCTGTGAGCGGTATGGTGCATTTGAACGGACCGCAGGCGCTTGCCTATTCCAGAAACCGTTATCTTGGAACGGATTTCGGCAGGACCGAGAGGCAGAGAAAGGTGCTTACGGAGGTTATTCACGGACTTCCCAAGGCGCTGATCACTAATCCCAAGGAGCTGACAGACGGGCTGCTGCCCAATCTGACCACCAACCTGACCAAGGGAGAATGTTTTAGCCTAAGCCTTATGGCTGGTAAGGCATTGACCTATGATATTGTGCAGGACAGCATACCTCAGAAGGGTACCTATAATAATGCCACTATCCGCGGCATGGCGGTATTAGAGGTGGATTTTGAGGCAAATAAAAGGTATCTGCGGGAAAATATTTTTGGGGAAACCAAGTCGGAGTAAGGAGCTGTGAAAGATTTGTGTAAAATAGTAAAAAGCGGTATCAGGATAATGGGTATGCTTGCGTGCATGTGTGCTTTATCCGGCTGCGGTGATGATTTGGAGGTGGCGCTGCCCATATGGAACAGCACGGCACAAAATCAGGAGGAAAAACTTTTCCGGAATTTCGAGGACATTGCGGAGGAAATTTCCACGCAGGGAACAGAACAGGAGGAGCCGGAGCAGACTGAAGTAATAAGCACTTTTGTAGAAGAGCCTTTGCCGGAGCAAACTACCATTACGATTTCTGCAGCTGGAGATGTCACACTTGGGAATCATCATATGCAGGAGTATGCTTATTCCTTCCGCCAGACCTATGATAAGGAAGAGGATGAGGGTTACTTTTTAGAAAATGTATTTGATATTTTTTCTGCGGACGATATGACAATAGTGAATCTGGAAGGCGTGCTTACATTCTCCGAGGAGCTGAATGAGGGGCGTACCTACAATATCAAGGGAGATCCGGAATATGTGAAAATACTTACTGCGGGAAGCGTTGAAGCGGTCAGCATGGGCAATAATCACAGGCTGGACTACGGCGAGGGAGGCAGTCGCGACACGGTGGAGGCATTGGAGAGCGAGGGCATTGTGTATGCCTATGACAATAACATCGGGATATATGAGACAAAGGGCATTCGTATCGGATATGTTTCGGTTAATGAAGCGTCTCAGGGAAATGCCGTGGAAAAAATTATGAAGAACGGAATCGATAAGTTGATGGAGGAAGGTGTGGATTTAATCTTCGCCTGCTGTCACTGGGGTACGGAGAGAGAGTATTATCCTGAAGAATATCAGCAGACCTTCGGACGCCAGTGTATTGATTGGGGCGCGGATTTGGTGATAGGGCATCATCCTCATGTTTTGCAGGGAATCGAGGAGTATCAGGGAAAATATATTATCTATAGTCTGGGAAACTTCTGCTTTGGGGCGAACCGTAATCCCTCCGACAAGGACACTATGATTTTTACACAGACCTTTACTTTTGTGGAAGGAGAAAAGACAGAAGACACAACCGTTCGTATTATCCCCTGTTCGCTAAGCTCCGTGGCNNNCAGAAATGANTTTNAGCCCACNGTTGCCACNGNTGAGGNGGCGGAGCGTATTATCGGCAGAATCAACGANTTCAGTAAGGAATACGGCGTGGAGTTTAACAAGGACGGGTATATAGTGGGCAGGTAGATTTTTTTGCAGAAGTAATGTGGAGAAATTCCTATTAATGTGGTAAAATGTCTTGGTGGATGTCGTGGCGACAGGTGCCAATCCGGCGGGCGGACCCATGGTACATGTAGGTAAGGAAAAATATATTTTAGAGATAAATAAGTTGGCAATGCTGTGCCTGTGAGGCTGGCCTTGGCTGTGGCAAAGCCTATTGCGGAATTTGTTAAGGCAGAGTTGGAAAAGGAAATTAAGGGGCAGTGAAATAAAAAGAGAAAGGAAGAATAATTATGGAGAAGAGAAAACTACAAAAGTTGGGAATCGAGACTTCCCTGTTGGGATTTGGCTGCATGCGTTTTCCCGTGACGCCGGAGGGAAAAATTGACGAGGTGAAAGCGGAGGAAATGCTGCAAAAAGGAATTGCTCAGGGTGTGAATTATATTGACACGGCATATCCCTATCACAATGGCGAGAGCGAGCCTTTTGTGGGCAAGGTCCTGAAAAAGTATGACAGGGATTCCTTCTTTTTGGCAACCAAGCTGCCTGTATGGATGGTTCATTCGTTGGAGGATGTGGATCGTATATTTGAGGAACAGCTTGAGAGGCTGCAGACAGATCATATTGATTTTTACCTGATGCATGCCATGGGCGGACAGCGCTTTGACGAATTGGCGGAAATGGGCTGTGTGAAGCGTTTGGAGGAGCTTAAGGCTGAGGGTAAGATAAGATATCTGGGCTTTTCCTTCCATGACAGCTATGAGGCATTTGAGCATATTTTAAATTATAAGGATTGGGATTTCTGTCAGATACAGCTCAATTACATGGATACGGAGGAGCAGGCGGGAATAAAGGGCTATGAGCTTGCAGCCTCCAAGGAGGTTCCCTTGATTGTTATGGAGCCTGTAAAGGGCGGTATGCTGGCATCCTTTTCGGAGGATATTATGGAGAAATTCCACTCCGTGGATGCAAATGCCTCCGCCGCTTCTTTTGCGCTGCGTTATGTGGGAAGCCTGCCGGGTGTAAAGGTGGTTCTCAGCGGTATGTCAACCATGGAGCAGGTAGAGGACAATCTGAACACCTTCCAAAATTTCAAGCCCTTATCCGAGAAGGAGCAGGAGCTTATTAAGGAAGTGGTGGATATTCTTCATAGCCGTGTACGGAATGGCTGTACGGGTTGTCGTTACTGTATGCCTTGTCCGGCTAATGTGGACATTCCGGGTAATTTCCGTGCTTGGAATACATATCACATGTATCAGAATTATAATATGGTAAAATTTAGCTGGGAGAATCAAATCGGCGAGGAACATCAGGCGAAGAATTGTATCAAATGCGGTAAGTGCGAGCAGGCATGTCCTCAGAAGCTGTCCATCCGACAGGATTTGGAAAGGGTACAGCAGGACTTGGATAGTGCTCGAAAATAAGGAGCTTATCTTGATTGGATACGGCTGTCTTCAACGTGGTAGAAATCGGAGACGAACCGGCAGTGCTGTATTGATTTTTTGACGAATATAGAATGAAATAAAATTAGGTGTAAAGATGAAATTCCTTTTAACGGCAATCAATGCAAAGTACATACATTCCAATCCGGCTATTTACAGTCTGCGGGGCTATGCGGGAGAAACGCTCAGGCAATATATTGAGCTGGCGGAGTACACCATTAATCAGCCCCTGCAGAATATATTAGCGGATATTTATTACAGAAAGCCGGATGTTATCGGCTTTTCTTGTTATATATGGAATTGGAGCATGGTACAGGAGCTGTTGGCGGAGTTGCCCAAGCTTTTGCCGGATACGGATATCTGGCTGGGCGGACCGGAGATAACGTATGGCGCATTAGAGATTTTAGAGAAGTATCCTCAGACCACAGGCATTATAGTGGGAGAGGGTGAGGCAACCTTTAAGGAATTGTTGGAATGTTATGTAGATGCCGGCGACCTTAACAAAAATGATTTAAAAAAAATTGCCGGTCTGTGTCTTCCGGATGGTTATACCCGCCCCCGTGAGCTGACGGACATGGATAAGCTGCCTTTTCTATATGAGGATTTGAAGCCCTTTGCCAATAAAGTAATATACTACGAGTCCGGCAGAGGCTGCCCCTATCGCTGCAGTTATTGTCTGTCTTCTGTTGACAAGCAGGTGCGGTTACGTGACATTAGTGTCGTAAAAAGAGAGCTGCAATTTTTCTTGGATAATAAGGTGCCACAGGTGAAGTTTGTGGATAGAACCTTTAATTGTAATCGCAACCATGCAATGGAGATTTGGCGATATATCTACGAAAACGACAATAATGTGACCAATTTTCACTTTGAAATTTCAGCGGATATTTTGCAGGAGGACGAGATTCAACTGCTGAATAAAATGCGTCCGGGATTGGTGCAGCTGGAAATAGGGGTGCAATCCGTAAATCAGCTGACCATAAAGGCCGTTGACCGCATTATGAATATAGAAAGGCTGGAACGGATTGTACAAGAGCTTCATAGGGGAAAAAACATTCATCTGCATTTGGATTTAATTGCAGGACTGCCTTATGAAGATTATAAGAGCTTTGGGAAATCCTTTGACAGAGNGTATGCCANGAAGCCACAACAGCTGCAGCTGGGNTTCCTNAAGGTATTNAAAGGCTCTCCCATGCANGAGANGGCGCAGGAGTACGNAATCGNCTATATGGACAAACCGCCCTATGAGGTGTTGTATACCAAGTGGCTTTCCTATGAAGATGTGCTGCGGTTAAAGCACATTGAGGAGATGGTAGAGCTGTACTATAACAGCAATCAGTATATGCACACGATTCCTTTTTTGGAGAGGGTGNTTAGCAGTCCTTTTGCCATGNATGAGGCAATGGCTGAGTTTTATGAGGNGGAGGGCTATTTTGNGAATAGCCNGGCACGCGCCTATCGTTATCAGGTGCTTTTGCGGTTTGCGGAAAGGTATGATGAAAAGCATACCGGGCTTTACAAGGAGCTTTTGCTCTATGATATGTATCTGAGGGAAAATCTGAAAAGCAGACCGGAATTTGCGGAGGATATGGGTGATGCGGGCGTAAAGGAAACAATACGCAGCTTTTATCAAAATGAGGAGAAGGAACGCCTGCACTTACCGGATTATGCAGGCTATGACTGGAAGCAGATGAGCAAAATGACCCATNTGGAGCCTTTTTATTATCCNGTGTGGCGCCAAGAGGATTTAGAGGGTATACAGTATAGCCTACAAAAAAGAACGCCTGCCGCATATATTTTATTTGACTATAAAGACAGAAATCCTCTGACAAAGGAAGCTTCTGTAAAGGTAATCTATTTCTAGTGTACTGACCGAATATTTTCAGTCAAATGGCGCAGCATAAATTTTCGGTCTGCAAGGCGGAGAAGGGAGGCGAGCGACGGATACGCCTCCCGACGACAATGAAGCATATAAATCGTGCAGCTGAGCCGTTACTGTTAATTTGTAGTATATTAAAGGAGTAAAAAATGCTGAAAACATACATCAGTATTGATTTGGAAACTACGGGCTTGAAGCCTAAGAGAGATAAAATCATAGAAATCGGCGCGCTGAAGGTGGTGGACGGCAATGTAACGGATACCTTCGAGACCTTTGTGAACCCGGGAAGGAGGCTTGAAGAGAGAATTATAGGGCTGACGGGGATTCAAGATAAGGATTTGGAGGATGCTCCCTATATTGAGGAGGTATTGCCGGAGTTATTAGAATTTTTACAGGATTTTCCACTGTTGGGTCACAGTATTTTCTTTGATTATTCCTTTTTAAAGAAGGCGTCTGTGAATTCAAAGCTTTCATTTGAAAAACAGGCTGTGGATACTCTCAAAATTGCCCGTAAATATCTGGCTGACCTAGAGCACAGAAGCTTGGATTATCTTTGTGAATATTACGGTATTCCCCATCATGCCCACCGTGCGCTGGCGGATGCGGAGGCAACTCATATTCTTTATGGTAAGCTGGCAGGGCAATTTGAAAAAGAAGGTGAAGAGCCGTTTGTGCCGGTGCTGCTTCATTTTCAGGTAAAAAGAGACACACCTGCAACAAAGCCGCAAAAAGAAAGGTTATATCGTCTGCTGGAGCAGCATAAAATTAATCCGGAGGCAGATGTGGAAAAGCTCACCAGAAGTGAGGCAGGTCGTTTTATAGATAAGATTCTCGCAAGTTACGGGCGATAGTTTCCCTGTTGGAGGAGCGCAGGTCCCGTACGGCATCATACAACTGTTCTATTTTGGAATATTCCAGCTTGGAGGCATAAATTTCGGCAAGCAGGTAATAGCTTTGGCTGACGTCGGTTTGGGTGTTTACGGAAAATTCCAGAACTGTTTGAGCCTCTTCCATATGACCGCCCTTGTACAGGCTATCCGCCCATTTCTGCAGAGTTTGTACCAAAAGGGTGTAGCTTTGGTCGTATTCCGAAAGAAGAGCAAGGTTTGCCGTGCCATATTCCAGCTTTAAATCGGTGTTGGTATAGCCTGTCAGATTGACAATGGGCTGATTCACCAGTTCCTTTAAGTTCTGTATACAATCGGTCACGGAAGAATCCTCCGGCATGATGTCAAGGGGAAGTTTTTCCATGGGGATTTGAATATAATTTAGGTCGTCCAGAGATTTGCGGCGGACGGAATTGGCGAGACGTTCTCTTTCCCAAAAATCTCGGTCTTCTTCCTTTTTTCTCTTTTTTTGAAGTCTCGCAGCCCTGTGTATCACTAAGCCGAAAATAATTAGACTTGCCAAAATATAATATTTCATATATAATATCCTTTCAGAGTTTAACATTATTGCCATAGAAATTACGGCTATGGTTCCGTACACAAAGCGTTGCTGTCCGGCGACACTTTTTATAAGGAGAAATTATGTTTAACATGCACAATAAAAAAACAAAGCAGCGTATTTCAGCTATCATTATTATTTTAGTTGTGGCTGCCATGATACTTCCTACTTTAGCATATTTTTTTACTTAATTCAATGTAACAATATGTTTTTGCTTTAGCACATCTTTTCTTTTTGGAATGGAGAATGTTATGAAGAAATGTAAAAAAAGAGGATGTTTTATTCTTCTTGTTACTGTATGTGGTGTGATTGTTGAGTTATCGG
>WFLY01000076.1 GCA_009177215.1 Bacillota bacterium | reverse complement strand
GGTACAGCGGAGAAGAGGANTATAATTATTTCCTGTCNGTACTGTTTCCCGACGAAGANCTGCATATTTTGGANTACAANCGTGTGGTGAAGGNTTTAAACGGGTTGGATAAGCCCTTGTTTTTGGNAAAGGTCGGTGNGTGNTTNTGGATNGAGGAGGTGGGCAGGGAACCCTATGCACCCATAAAAAAAGGAAATTTCGGTATGTATCTGGAAGGTATGTGGTATCATTTAAAGGTAAAGGATAAGATCCGCAGCGCAGATGCTGTGAAGGGACTGGATGTTTCTATATTACAGGATTATCTTCTTGCGCCGATTTTGGGTATTAATGACCCAAAGACGGATAAAAGGATTGATTTTGTGGGTGGAATCAGAGGGTTAAAAGAACTGGAGCGTAGGGCGGAAACGGATATGAAGCTTGCTTTTTCCATGTATCCAACTTCAATTGAGGAGCTTTTTGACGTGGCGGATGCCTCAAGGCTTATGCCGCCGAAATCCACCTGGTTTGAGCCAAAGTTGAGAAGCGGATTGTTTTTACATGATTTAGGAAATGAGAGCAGATAGATTACTTTAAAAGGGAGAACGGTTATGACAAATAAATTATATAAGCAAATGAATTGGCCTAAAATTGAGGAAATTGTCTATTCAGAATGCGATAATCCCCATGAACTGTTGGGACCTCACAAGGCGGGCAGCAATATACTGCTGCAGGCGTTTTTCCCGGAGGCAACGGAAGCTTTTGTACAATTGATGAAGGGGGAATCTGCGGGAGAAGAGACGGCAATGGAGCTTGTGGACGAGGCGGGATATTTTGCGGTGCTGTTTCCCAAAAAAGAGCTTTCGGCATATCGGTATCGTGTTGTCTATGCTGACGGAAGCAACAAAATTTGTGGGGATGCTTATCGCCATGAGCCTGTAATTTCCAAAAAGGATACGGATAAATATAAAAACGGAATACACTATACTGTCTATGAAAAGCTGGGGGCGCACCCAATGCGGCTTGATGGCGAGGAAGGAACTTATTTTGCGGTATGGGCGCCGGGAGCCCTTCGTGTCAGTGTTGTGGGTGATTTTAACAGCTGGGACGGCAGGATGCATCAGATGAGAAGACTGTGGGATTCCGGAATATTTGAAATATTTGTGCCCAATGCAAAGAAGGGTGAGAATTATAAGTTTGAATTGAAGCTAAAGAGCGGTATCACTTATCTGAAGGCAGATCCTTACGGTAATGCGGCACAGCTTCGTCCTGACAACGCTTCCGTGATTGCGGATATCGAAAGCTTTGCATGGGAGGATAAGGCTTTTGTGGAAAACAGGAAAGCGTTTCAGTGCGGAAATGCACCTGTCAGCGTCTACGAGGTGTATCTTGGGTCCTTTCTGAAAGCCGCAGAGGGCGGAACCTATGCCAATTATCGGGAAATTGCACCTAAACTGATTGACTATGTAAAGGAGATGGGGTATACCCATGTGGAGCTTATGCCTATTATGGAGCACCCCTTTGACGGTTCCTGGGGATATCAGGTAATCGGATACTATGCGCCTACGGCAAGATATGGTTCTCCCGAGGATTTTATGTATTTTGTAAATGAACTGCACAAGGCGGGAATCGGTGTGATTTTGGACTGGGTTCCGGCGCATTTCCCAAGAGATACCTATGGACTTTCCAATTTTGACGGAACNTGTNTCTATGAGCATTTAGATCCAANNCAGGGGTATCNCCCTCATTGGGGNACATTGATTTNTAACTACGGCAGACCGGAAGTTTCNAATTACTTAATAGCTAACGCGCTGTTTTGGGTGGAAAAATATCATGCAGACGGCATCCGTATGGATGCGGTGGCAAGCATGCTCTATCTTGATTATGGCAAGAATGATGGGGAATGGGTTGCCAATATGTACGGCGGCAATGAAAATCTGGAGGCGATTGAGCTTATCAAGCATTTAAATTCCGTTATGAAAAAGCGCAATCCCGGCGTGCTTTCCATTGCAGAGGAGAGTACGGCATTTCCTATGATTACAGGCGATTTAAACGAGGGCGGGCTGGGCTTTGACTTAAAATGGAATATGGGATTTATGAATGATTATCTTGATTATATCAAGTATGATCCTTATTTCAGAAGCCATCATCACGGCGAGCTGACCTTCAGCATGATTTATGCCTACAGCGAAAAATTTATGCTGGTATTTTCTCATGACGAGGTGGTACACGGCAAGGCAACCATGATTGGGAAAATGCCCGGAGAGAGAGCGGATCAATTTGCAAATCTGAGACTGACCTATGCTTATATGATGACTCACCCCGGCAAAAAGCTTTTATTTATGGGTCAGGATAT
>WFLY01000138.1 GCA_009177215.1 Bacillota bacterium | reverse complement strand
ATTTGTTTAAGTTTAATGCAAATATACGCCTATTTTTCATTCAATTACATCATTTATTTTAACATGCTGATTTTCTGTTGCCAAAATGTTGCCACAAATACATTATATCCATACACCGTTTTTAAGTCAATCCATACTCACTTTTCCTCTTACATATTGTGGCTTTCTATCATTTGTTCTCTCAAAAACAACTTCAGTAATTCCCCCACATTCCTCGCAAGATAAATACAATTTCGAAACAATCCCATTCTCATCACTTTCATCATCTACAATACTAATCTTTTTGCTTTTACACGTTTTACAAATATATTGTGATAACGGGTCAAATACTTTTTGCCTTATATTTTCATAAACACTGACCAACGATGTAGTCAGTGTAACACATGTAGATGCCTCATAAAATGTGGCAGTTTGAGAATGTGTAATTTTATTTGCATAATCCCATGTCGATTCAGTAAGTTTTTTTATGCAATTTCTATAATCACTATTCTCGCTACCAGATAAATAGAATGCCACAAATAATTCTGCTTTTTTCTTAAAATTTGATGCTTGCGGTTGTTCTTCTACACCCGACATTTCTGGTCGAAAGATAATATTACCAAGTTCAATTAATATTTCTCTGCATTGAACACCTATCGCTTGAAAATCTTCAATTTCTTTTGCTACATCTATTAACGATGCTATATTTTTTAGTTTTCTAAATAAAGCTGGTGCAATTTCTCCGTCTAAAGTCATTGCGCGAACATAATCTTCTGGTTGATATTCTTCGTTAGTAGCAAACATTCTTTGCATCAGTCCCATATGAAAAGAATACACTTCATCAGCGGAAAAATAATATGCACTCTGTGAATACAAATTCATAGGAATTTGTTCACCTTCAACAACCCACCATGCACCATCTACATCTGTTTTTACATTCCACACATTCACCTTAAAACCAAGATCCTCAAACGTATGCTCTGGTTTTGCACTTAGCACCCTACATTTTCCTTGGCTTTGGTTCTCTACATATTCTGCAACAGCTTCATATGTCCTTGCCACATTACCCATCTCCTTTTCAATTAAAATGAAACACTTGATACAATTTTGAAATGGCACACAGTAAAAGTCTTTTTTAAGATAAAGACATAAAATATACCGCCTATGCCATTTTTACTTGTAAAAATCCTTGCAAAATAAGGCTTTCAAAAAAGCCAAAATGTAATACCTCTTAGTCATACTCAAATTTTTCCCTTAATTATCCTAAATTACATGGAGCTAGCACCATGTATATAGAACATTAACAAAGAAAATCCATTCGCTACTTGCCACCACTCTAATCAACAAACTGAAAATCTGTCATGTTCTTTGTGTAGAAAAAATATTAATCTAACGAATCGCCACACTTGGAGTATATGATCTTCTTTAGTGTACATATACTAAATCATAATTTGTTTATATACGTTGGAAATGAACAATTTAATCTATCAAATTCGCTTAATAATTCTTTCTGCTCGGTGTAAGAAAGTTTTATCTTTTTTTCATTTCTCATCAAGTTGTAATAGTACTCTAAACTTGTCACGATTTCTTCCCAATCATAACAAAGTTTTTCGCTGATATTCCAGCATAAATCTCTTGCTTGCGCAAAATTGTGAATATCATCATACGCTCCTATACTAAGCTCTTGGTTTGCCGAATTACATTGAAATATAAATTCATCATATGCAAGATATATTTGTTCCTCAAAAGATGAATCATCTCCATAATCTACCAACTTCCAACTACCGTTTGATGAAATTACACTATATGGTGTCTGCTTATCTCCTTGCTTCGTATAGTTGTAAACAGAATGTCTCAAATATGCTCCCAATGAATCAGTTGAAATATATTTTCCCTGGTCATATGCTTCTTCATCACCTTTAAGAGCTTGTATTAAAAACCATGTCCAAACACCATGCTGAAATTCATCATTAGATATCGACTTTTCTTTAGGTGAACATGCAAAATAAAGCGCATATCTATACTTAGATTCATCGCCTACCAATGCTGAACTCATATCAATCCCTCTAAACTCAATCCCTCTTTGATTGGTACTTACTCCCTCTGCACAAGCATCAATAAATGCAACACATGATTTTGCACCTGAACTTCTGAAGCTGTTAAGAAACAAATCTTCAAAAGAAAGCGATGTTTCAATANGGTCTATGGTGTTNGTATCATATGTAGTGNGATAATTTTTTCCCTCACTAANGAAGCCATNCNCAGCATAATNAATATATAATTNTGTATCACTGGACATTTGTTTCAAGTAATACTGAAGTTCCGACTTCCCTACCGTGTGAGTAAATTGCTCATCTTTAAAATAGTAAATATTATTTTCATCTATCTCTAGTACTTCAATGAATATTTTTTTCATTGATTCGCTGTCATTTGTTGCATATTTAACTTTAGATAATCCATATACATTTGGTTGATAATTTTCGAGTGATATAATAACTCCTATTTTTTCCTTCATAACTAATTAATCCCTTCCAAATTTCACTGAAGATTCCTTCCTCATTATTTACTTACAATCTCTTTATCGACATAAATACAAATCGAGTGAAAAATCCCAATTTCCCAGTCTGACAAACTTGAATTATCATTTATCTATAAAAAACTTTTTCTCGGTGAAAATTCAAATACTTTTTATTACCCTTGGTTAAGTCTACATTGAGATGCATTCTACTGTTGATATTAAGCAACACCCTGTCGTTGTCCGTTAGTTCGTCAGAAATTATAATCTTACCATCATCATCAAAAGTGATATAACCTTTATCAAATAATTTATCATGGTTAGGACACATCAAAAAACCATTATCGACATCTAATTTTTCTTTTGGTTTACTTTCTACCCAAGGTTTAATATGGCTCGCTGTCAATAGTGTATGGTTTTCCACACCGCACAGACAACATCTGTTATATCTCTTTAGCAATAAATCCCTGAATATTCCTTGATTGACCCTGACATTTATAATTGCTTTTTTTCTTGCACCCTCTACATTTAAACAAATGATCTCTTCTTCTATTTTTTGTACTTTTTCAATTACTGCGTTATTACAGCTTTCCTCTTTATTTGTTACGATATTTTTACCGTCTAACCATCTACAAAAATCAAGCACCATCTGATTAGACCAATCTGCTAATTCAGGCACAGTCTTTTTCCATTCAACCAAAGCTAAATTTTTATATACCATTGTCTTATTTTCATTTTCCTTAAAAATACTCACACTTTTTAAACACTTATCTATTTCCGACTCGGTACAAATAGGGAAAAATCTATCATAAAAATACACTACCATAAGCCTATTCTTCACTTTACTGTTTATCCTATGGTTTTCTAAATCATTATAATTCTTTTGACTTACATCCTCCAAAAAATTTACTATTTCATTTTTCAGATAAATAAAAGCATTCTTATAATCAAAACCAAATTGCTTTTTATAGCTATTTGTAGGCGATAAAAGTATATCTGAAGAACCCTTCTTGGTATATATCCCAAAATCACTTATATAAGTATTTCCCGGACTTGCGATATTACGCAGTCCATAAAGCAACCGATGACTAAAAGAGTTATCTCCTAATGCATACTGTTCTACTGTCAAATTTGGAATGGACTCTATAGGGTATATAGATAAAAAAGCTTTTCTTTCTTTGATACCACGATCTTCTGTTTGCTTTCCCTTTTCCATTCCTTCTGCTTCATATAACCTTATTGCTTCATGTATCTTTATTAATTCCATCTCTATCAATCCTTCATAAATCTTGATTTTTCTATACCTTTTACGTTCTGATTATATCACTCTTACCTTCTGTTTTCCACTTCAAAATACAGGACATGGCAACCGCCATGCCCCACATTTATTATCGCTCCAACGATTTCTCTATCTTCTGTTTCTGCCCTTTCAAGTCATTCTGCTTTTCGTATAGGCTATTGCGTTCCTTGCAAAGTTCTTTCATACGCTCTAACTGCGCCCTCACGCCCTCCCGGCAATCCGGCTCTATCTTTTTATATTCCCCGGTCAGATCACGAATCGTATTATTGTTTTCCTTTATCTTCTCTGATAAGCATACCCAGTCTATCAGATTTTGGACTTCCTTATCTGTTTCGTAAAGGTCTGTTTCTGCCACAATCTTAGCACANAGCCGCACCATNACTTTCTTNTCCATATCCGTCATATCNTATCAATCCCCNTTCCTATCGGCTCATTTCAAANGNACGTTTNGGACGTTTANNAACCTTTTCCGCCTGCTCTAATATCTTTGAGCGTTCTACTATCGACTGCACCTGCTCCCTGCCTAAATGACGTTCCAAACGCTCCAAATCAGACACTTTTTCCTGTAATCGGTCTATGGTGTCGCTCTGTTCCATAACCTTATCCGTCAGGCGGCTAATCTGCTTCTGTTGCCCATCCACTTTGACGGTCAGCTTCTTTCCCTGCTCCGCAAGCTGTACACATTTGATAGTCAGATTTTTTACTACCTCTTTCAATTTCTCCACAAGCGGCACAGCCTTTTTATCCCGGTAAGCCTTTGCGCTCATTAGCGTACCCGGCTCCGGCAACTGCCATTTCACATCTTCATCATAGACGTGTATATTCCGCTCCATGACTTCCTTAGACTGCACCATCTTGTCAATTTCCTGCTGTAACTTTTTCTGCTGTTTATCCAATTTCTCATTTTCAGATAACAGCTTTTCTTTATCCTTTTCCAGTGTTTCTGTCTGTTTTTTCAACAAAAGATTTGTTGCTGAAAGTTCCGATACTTCCCGCCGGATCGCTTCGCCCTCTTTCCGTATCTGCTCTGTTTCCTGTCCTGCCGCAATCTGCTGATGAAGAATATTGGATAATTCTTCTTTACCNCCGGAAATTGTCTGTTCCAGTTNCTCAACCTCTTTCTGCCGTTCCTGNTTTTCAAAATCAAGTACAGACAAATGNTTGTTGTGTGTGCCTANCTGTTTCCACTGTANGCCATGCCGCCCCATNACTTTTGAAAGTTCCTGNTTCTCCGCTTCAATCCATTCATTCCATTCCNTCATTCCCCTTGTGCCNCCTTTANANCCCTGTTCTGCCAATGCACCTTTGAGGGAAACTCTTGTATCAAGTCCACGTTTGCTNTTACGGATAAAAGGAACAAAATCAATATGGATATGCGGTGTCTGCTCGTCCATGTGNAAATGNCTTGAAAANACATANAGGTTCGGATTNCTTTTCTGAAACTGCTCCATAAACTCACATAAAATATCTTTCGCCAACTGCCCCTCATTNCTCTGCACATTCATATCGTCCTTATTGCCNATTTGGAAAATNACCTCATAAAANAATTTCTCCTGCTTTCCCTGGCGTATNTTNTCATANTAATCGTCAATCTTTCGGTCACTCCGTTTCTGNTTTNCNTTGTANCGTTCCANTGCNTCNTCAAAAAGAGTATGNTANACNTCTTTTATATCCGANTGGCAGAACTCCACGTTATCCCNGCTTCGTTCCNTATCCACNTTTTTAGCNGNAAAGGCTCTNGTATTGTGATTGACNGAACCTTTCCCCATCATGCCGCTGATTGTCCTCTCCAATAAACATAT
>WFLY01000049.1 GCA_009177215.1 Bacillota bacterium | reverse complement strand
CGTGAAAGACTTTTTTCATTACATTGAAAGGCGCTTCCTGCAGTCCTTCAACATCGGCTCCGATTTTCCCTGTCTCGGTTATGGCACAGAGTATAGAGCTGTGGGTATGTGAATAGCTGTAATCATAGTTGGGGGCATTTATTACTGTCGGCTTGTGATGCTCTTTATAGCAAAATTCCAAATCCCATGCGGGAAGCGATAAGGATTTGCTAAGTCCCATGCGGCTTATGGCTTCCGCATAGAGGGAGAGTTTTTTGTCAAGGTCAAAGCGGTATCGCAGTATTTTATTCCGGCGTTCTTGTGAGGTCAAGTACAAAAGCCGGTTATCTCTGGAATTGATTGTGGGGTCTGTAACTGATAAAAAATATATCTGCATGAGAAATCCTTCCTGTCAATAATCTATTAGAATTAATTTAGCTATAGATAATAAATTAAATAATCACCTTTATGAGCTGCTTTTCAATTTGCAATTTATTCCGGTACACTTGTCAAATTGTAAGGAATGGATGATATCATCTTTTAGAGAATATTGTAACATTTAAATAGAAAAATGCAACTTATAATCCAAAAATGACCTGTCAGCCGTTTTTGTCTTGTTATTGTGGAATAAAAAATGTATGATTGCCATAAGAAACGGAATGTAAACAGAGTAGTCGTAATATTTTAAGAGTAATTTTCACAAGAACAGAGGGGTATTGCAAAATGAGCAAGGCTGCAAAGTACGCAATTGAGACAAAAAATTTAATGAAAAGCTATGGAAAGAACCGCGGCATTATTGATATCAGTCTACAGGTGCAGCAGGGGGATTTTTTTGGTTTTATCGGACCTAACGGCGCCGGTAAATCCACTACTATCAGGTCGCTTTTAGGTTTGATTACTCCCACGGGGGGTAAGGCATGTATTTTAGGGCTGGAATGTGGCAGAAATAAGACAGACGTTTTGGAAAAGGTGGGTTATATGCCGTCTGAGAGTTGCTTTTATGACAGAATTAAGGTGAAGGATATGATAAAGCTGGCAGCAGATTTGCAGGGGAAGGATTGCCGCAAAAAGGCGGCGGAGCTATGTGACAGGCTGCAGCTTGATGTTCAAAAGAGGGTGGATGAGCTTTCGCTGGGGAATCGCAAGAAAGTCGGTATTGTCTGTGCGTTGCAGCATGAGCCGGAGCTTTATATTTTGGATGAGCCTACGTCCGGTTTGGATCCCTTGATGCAGCAAGAATTTTTTGCACTGCTGCAGGAGTGCAACGATAAAGGGGCAACCGTTTTCTTATCCTCCCATGTGCTGAGTGAAATCCAGAGGTATTGCAAAAATGCGGCGATTATAAAGGAAGGCAGAATAATCCGCAAGGGCAGCGTAAAGGAGCTGGCGCAGAGCAATGTAAAAAAGGTGGAGCTTACTACGCCGCAGGGCGCAGAGAGTTTTTTATATCGGGGAGAGGTAAAGGAACTGATTACACAGTTGGCGGAAAAGGAGATTTTGGATTTGACAATTACGGAACCGTCTTTAGACGAGGTGGTCATACATTATTACGAATAGGAAGGAGGCGTTTGGCTATGGTATTATTTATACATGAATGGAAGCGCAGCAGTAAAATGTTGTTAATTTGGGCATTGGTAGTGTCGGGGATGACATTTATATTTATGCTTATTTTTCCGCAGATGGCGGAGCAGATGGAAGGGATGACAAATATTTATGCCAATTTGGGAAGCTTTTCCGCGGCATTTGGCATGGATAAGATTAATTTTGCCACTCCGCTGGGTTTTTACGGAATAGAGGCGGGAGCAATGATTTCCATAGGCGGCGGTATGCTGGCGGCACTGCTGGGAGTCAATAGCCTTTGCAAGGAAGAGGGAGGTCACACGGCGGAGCTTCTGTTTACCATGCCCCACAAGAGGAGCAGTCTGACCTTGTGGAAAGGACTGGCAGTCGGCACAATGATTGCAACATTCAATCTGGTATGTGTGCTGGCGGGGATAGGAGCCTTTATCTGCATCGGCGAGGAGGTTGTGTGGAAGGAGTTTTTGCTTTATCACACGGCACAGCTATTCATGCAGCTGGAGATAGGTATGCTTTGCTTTTGTATTTCCGCTTTTTTGCATCGGGTCTCCATGGGGGTGGGCATTGGCGTGGCAATGACTTTTTATTTTCTACAAATGTTTATAAATATCACTGACAAAGCGGCATTTATAAAATATTTTACGCCTTATTATTATGCGGATGCCTCTAATATTTTTCCGGCAGCAGGTATAGAATGGAAATTTGTCGTTCTGGGAATGACCTACGGTATTCTGGCTGTGGTTGGGGGAGTGTACTATTATGCAAGAAAGGATTTGCAATAACAGCGTCATTTAGCCAACTTACATCTCCATACAAATACTCAATATACTGCTTTTATAATTTATTCGTATTTAAGTAAGTTAATTCCCAAAACATAATAATTTATGGTAAAATATTATAAATTTTTTTTTTATGGGATGAACGGTGAATTATATTGCTGCGGTGGGCTTCCCAAAAGAGCGGCGAGCCTTGTTATAGGAATTGAAATACTTATAGTGAAAGAATATTTTATAAAAGTCAGGAGGAATGTCTATGAAGTATTATGTATCAGCAAATGCAGGATGTGCCGGAGACGGAACAAAAGAAAGACCGTTTGTTACGATTCAGGAAGCCGCACGGATTGCGCAGGCGGGTGATGAAGTCATCGTGGCTCCGGGAGTATATCGGGAGGCTGTGAACCCTCTGCATTCGGGAAACGAGAAGGCTAGAATTATGTATCGGTCTGAGGAAAAAGGAAATGCCGTTATTACAGGCGCGGAGCCGGTGAAGGAATGGGAGCAGGTGGAGGGCAGTGTGTGGAAATGTGTAGTACCGAACAGCCTGTTTGGTGACTATAATCCGTTCACAACGCTTGTCAGCGGTGACTGGTACATTGCATCCTATATTGCCCATACCGGAGAAGTGTATTTAAATGATAAGGCGATGTATGAGGTGACTTCGCTGGAACAGGTGAAGCAGCCGGTTCGTTCCGGGATTTCGTGGGATCCGGATTTCTCTGTTTATACTTGGTTTTCGGAGCAGGATAAGGAGGCGGACACGACTGTCATTTATGCAAATTTCCATGAATTTGACCCGCGCAGGGAGTGCGTGGAGATTAATGTGCGGAGAAACTGCTTTTATCCGCAAGCGGAAGGCATAGGCTATATCACACTCTCAGGCTTTACGGTGACAAAGGCGGCAACGCAGTGGGCGCCGCCTACCGCATATCAGGAAGGCATGATTGGTCCGCATTGGTCTAAGGGCTGGATTATAGAGGACTGTGAGGTTTCAAATTCTAAGTGCAGCGGTATTTCTTTGGGCAAATATTTGCAGCCGAACAATGACAATAAGTGGCTGAAGTGGAAATACAAAGACGGCACACAGACAGAGCGTGACTGTATCTGTCAGGCGCAGACCGAAGGCTGGACGAAAGAGCGAATCGGTTCGCACATTGTCCGCAGATGTAATATCCATGACTGCGGGCAGACAGGTATTGTAGGACATTTAGGCGGCGTATTCTCCGTAATTGAGGACAATCATATTCATCATATCAATAATCGCCAGAATCTGGCCGGAGCCGAGATAGGCGGTATTAAAATGCATGCTGCAATCGATGTGACAATTAGAAGGAACCATATCCATCATTGTACCCGTGGATTGTGGTTGGACTGGCAGGCACAGGGTACCAGAGTAACACGCAACCTGTTCCATGATAATACGCTTCCATATGAACATTTGATGATTGGAGAAGCACTGGATGGTCTGGGGGAGGATATATTTATAGAGGTATCACACGGTCCTACACTGGTGGACCACAATGTTCTGCTTTCAAAACGTGCCATGAAGCTGCCCACACAAGGAGTGGCGGTTGTACACAATCTGATAGGCGGCGCTCTGTCAGGTGTGGGAACCGGCGTGAACAACGGAACAAAGACATTGTTTTCGCCCCGCTACACGCCTTACCATGTGCCGCATCGGACAGAAATTGCAGGTTTTATGACAATCCTCCACGGTGACATGCGATTTTATAATAATATATTTGTTCAGCAGGAGCTTCATCCATTCTTGAAAGGTTTAACCGTAAGCGAATCTACTGTACAATGGGATGATTTCAATACAGTAGTGGGAACAAAACCATACGACCAATATCAAACCTTTGAGGAGTGGAACCGTGAATTTGAAGGATACTGCGGTATGGGTTCTGAGGCGAGCGACCGATATTACATGCCGCTTCCGGTATGGACGGGTGGAAACAGATATTTTAACGGAGCGCAGCCCTGTGATAAAGAGAAGGATTTTGTTGTGGACACTGAGCATACCGTCTATTTGGAGCTTCGGGAAGAAAACGGAATATGGACGCTGCACACCAATCTGGGTGAGTACCTTCAGGCAGGGGCGGACAAGCTTATTACAACCAAGACGCTCGGTATGGCATTTGAACCGGAGCAGCCATTTGAAAATCCGGACGGAACAGAAATCATCTTTGACGAGGATTATTTTGGTGAAAAGTGCAATCATGTCATATCCGGTCCGTTTGCACGGATAGCGGACAATATGAGGGTATGAACGGTCTGAGCATGTCCGGTCGGAACACTAAGCTGTGGCGGGGGAGTTACCTCGCTGCAGCTTAATTTTCTGTTTTAGTACTTGACAAAAGCTTTTATACCACATATACTTTGAATGTCAAACAATTTGAAGTTTTGAATAAAGGAGAATACACAATGTTAGAGAGAGTAAAAGAAATTATTGAAGAACAGTTGAATTTAGAGGGGGTAGCTATTACAGAAAGCTCTTCTTTTAAAGATGATTTGGGAGCTGACTCCTTGGATTTGTTTGAGCTGGTTATGGCGTTCGAGGAAGAGTACAATATCGAAATTCCTACAGAGGATTTGGAGAAGATTGCAACTGTGGGCGATATTATCGAATACATGAAAAGCAAGGGTGTAGAAGCATAAACACAAATAAAAGCGTCGCTGCCGGATTGTGGCGTATGAAAAAGGCGTAAAACAAAGATTTTACGCCTTTTTTATCTAAATAGAGGTCGGATGGGCAAGATGTGGCAGAGCGTATTGGATAGAAGTGAAGAGTATGAAAATCGGAAAGGGTAGGAGATAAACTGTGAAAACACGAATTACCGAATTACTTGGAATAGAGTATCCCATTATTCAGGGCGGAATGGCATGGGTGGCAGAGTATCATTTGGCTGCGGCTGTGTCCGATGCCGGGGGATTGGGATTGATTGGCGCGGCAAGTGCGCCGCCGGAGGTTGTCAGGGAACAGATTCGCAAGACCAGAGAACTGACGGATAAATCTTTTGGAGTCAATGTGATGCTGATGAATCCCAATGCGGACGAGGTGGCACGGGTGATTGTGGAAGAGGGCGTGAAGGTTGTGACAACCGGCGCGGGCAATCCTGCAAAATACATGACTCTCTGGAAGGAAGCGGATGTAAAGGTTATCCCTGTGGTGGCAAGTGTGGCAATGGCAAAGCTTATGCAGCGTGCGGGAGCGGATGCCGTTGTGGCAGAGGGAATGGAGTCAGGCGGTCATATCGGTTCCGCTACTACTATGACTCTTGTGCCTCAGGTGGTGGATGCAGTTTCCATTCCCGTCATTGCGGCAGGGGGTATAGCCGACGGAAGGGGCTTTGCCGCATCGTTTATGCTGGGAGCGGAGGCGGTTCAGATAGGAACACGTTTTTGCGTGGCAACGGAGGCGATTACTCATGACAAATACAAGGAACGTATTATCAAGGCAAAGGATATAGATTCAGAAGTGACAGGAATGTCACATGGACATCCCATCCGCTGTATCAGAAACAGTATGACGAAGGAATATTTACGTCTGGAGAAGGAAGGCGCCGGCTTTGAGGAGCTGGAGCATCTGACTTTAGGCTCTCTCCGCAAGGCAGTTATGGAGGGNNATGTGGTNAACGGCNCTGTCATGGCAGGACAGATTNCANGCTTAATAAATAAGGCGCAGACCTGTGANGAAATCATANNGGNTANTATGANCGAGGGCAGCAGGCTGCTGGGAAGATAGACAGTGCAGGGTATTAACAATTATAAATTACAGAGCAAAACAGGAAACCCTTTTCTGTACCTGTGCAGATGTGTGCAAGAAATGATTCGGGTGTGCTTTGAAATGGAGGAAACATGGGCAAAACAGCATTTATATTTCCCGGACAGGGAGCGCAGTATGTTGGCATGGCAAAGGACTTTTATGATACTTTTCCCGTATGCCGTGAAATTTTTGAGATGGCGTCCAAGGCAAGCGGGCTGGACGTGGCAGCATTGTGCTTTGAAGAAAACGAAAATATTAACATTACGGAATACACTCAGATAGCGATGCTTACCGCTGAGATGGCAATGCTTAGCGTTGTAGAGGAGAAGGGTTATCATGCGGACGTAGCGGCGGGCTTAAGCCTTGGAGAGTATGGAGCCTTAACAGTGAGCGGCGTTATGGAGCCGGAGGATATCTTCAAGCTGGTACGCAAACGCGGTATTTTCATGCAAGAGGCGGTTCCCACAGGTGGCGCCATGACCGCGGTGCTGGGTCTGGAAACCGGAGTGATTGAGCGGGTGTGTGAGGAAACAGAAGGGCAGGTCTCCATTGCCAATTACAACTGCCCCGGTCAAATTGTGATTACCGGTGAGGAACAAGCTGTGGCTAATGCCGCAGAAAAGCTTGCAGAGGAAGGGGCAAAGAAATGTGTGGCGCTTAAGGTGAGTGGACCTTTCCATTCCCCCATGCTTGCGGGAGCGGGGGAGAAACTGGGGGCAGAGCTTGAGGCCGTAGAGCTTCACGATATGAAGGTGCCGTACTTGGCAAATGTAACAGGTGATTATGTGAGGGATAATGCACAAGTGAAGGAGCTTTTGACTAGACAGGTTGCTTCCTCCGTAAAATGGCAGCAGAGTGTGGAGCGTATGATTGCGGACGGTGTGGATACCTTTGTGGAGATTGGGCCCGGTAAGACCCTTTCCGGCTTTATGAGAAAAATCAACAGAGACGTTAAGATGTTAAATATTGAGAAGGTAGAAGATTTGGAAAAGCTTGTGCAGCTTGTTTAAGTGGGCATACGCAAAGGAGAGGTGTATATGTTATCAGGGAAAATAGCTCTTGTAACCGGTGCAAGCCGGGGGATAGGAAGAGAAGTTGCGCTGACTCTGGCGCAGTATGGTGCGACAGTCATTGTAAATTACAATGGTTCGAAGGAAAAGGCGGAGCAGGTGGTGGAGGAGATCTCCTCAAAAGGCGGCTGCGCCGAGGCAGTCCAATGCTCTGTGGCGGATTTTGGCGCCTGCGGTGAAATGATTCAGAATCTGTTGGTTAAATATGGACGCATTGATATTTTGGTGAATAACGCAGGAATCACCAAGGATAACCTGCTAATGAAAATCAGCGAGGAGGATTTCGATGCGGTTTTGGACACTAATTTGAAAGGAACCTTCTGTACTATTAAGCATATGTATCGTGCCTTCTTAAAGCAAAAGGGAGGACGAATTATCAATCTGGCAAGTGTCAGCGGGCTTTTGGGTAATGCAGGTCAAGCGAATTATGCGGCAAGCAAGGCAGGAGTAATAGGACTGACGAAAAGCGTGGCAAGAGAGCTGGCAAGCAGGGGCATAACGGTAAACGCGGTAGCGCCGGGTTATATTGATACGGATATGACACAGGCTATGACAGATACCGCCAAGGAGGCTGTGCTTTCTCAGATTCCCTTAAAGAGAGCGGGGAGTCCGAAGGATATTGCGGAGACAGTAGCATTTTTGGCAAGCGATAAGGCTTCGTACATAACAGGTCAGGTTATTTCCGTAGACGGCGGAATGTATATGTAGTAAGCTCCGAAATGGAAGAGAGAGCAGGTTGAAAGAATGAAGAAAGGGAAAATATGAGTAGACGAGTAGTGATTACCGGTATGGGAGCAGTTACCCCTATCGGTCTTAATGTAGAGGAATTTTGGGCGGGTATCAAACAGAATAAAATAGGTTTTGCACCCATAACCAAATTTGATGCTTCTGAGTACAAGTGCAAATTGGCAGCCGAAGTAAAGGGATTTGTGGGCAAGAACTATATGGACCCTAAGGCAGCAAAGAGAATGGAGCTTTTTTGTCAGTATGCGGTTGCGGCTGCAAAGGAGGCTTTGGAGGATTCCGGTCTTAATATGGAGAAGGAGGATCCTTATCGCATAGGTGTCTCCGTGGGAAGCGGTATCGGCTCTTTGCAGGCAATAGAGAGAGAACACAGTAGGCTTGTGGAAAAAGGACCTTCCAGAGTGAATCCGCTTATGGTGCCAATGATGATTTCCAATATGGCGGCAGGAAATGTATCTATTCAGTTTGGCTTGAAGGGGAAGAGTATTAACGTAGTAACGGCATGTGCAACGGGAACAAATTCAATCGGAGAGGCGTTCCGTTCCATTCAGTATGGAGAGACGGAGGTTATGGTGGCGGGCGGCACCGAAAGCAGTATAACGCCTATTGGTATTTCGGGTTTCAGCGCATTGACGGCACTTTCCTCCAGTGAGGATCCTGCAAGATGCTCGATACCCTTTGACAAGGAAAGAAGCGGCTTCATCATGGGAGAGGGAGCAGGAATTGTAATTCTGGAGGAGCTGGAGCATGCAAAGGCACGCGGCGCTAAAATATACGGCGAGGTAGCAGGCTACGGCTGCAGCAGTGATGCCTACCACATTACATCTCCCGCGGAGGACGGCGTAGGTGCGGCAAAGGCAATGGAATATGCAGTTGCCGACGCGGGTATTGCCAAGGAGGAGATTACATATATCAATGCTCATGGAACCGGCACACATCACAATGATTTATTTGAGACAAGGGCTATCAAGCTGATGTTTGGCGAGCATGCAAAGAATATAAAGATTAATTCCACAAAATCTATGGTAGGTCATCTTTTGGGAGCGGCAGGAGCTATAGAGTTTATTGCATGTGTAAAAGAGCTTCAGGAGGGGTACATTCATCCTACGGTAGGGTATCAGATGCCTGACGAGGAGCTTGATTTGGATTATTGCAGGGAGGCGGCTGTGGGAGATTTCCAGTATGCGCTTTCCAATTCTTTGGGCTTTGGCGGCCACAATGCAAGTATACTTGTAAAAAAGGCGGGTAACAAGTAAAGCGCCAGTTGAAGACTGATAGAAATTTGAACCTGCCTGATTTGAGTACCTGCCAAGCCGGACAGGAACAGGTGGGAGTAAGCATGGAGAAAAATGCAAGTTGGGAAAAGGAGCGTATCATGTCGTTATTAACAGCAAAAGAAATTATGGAAATTATTCCGCACAGACAGCCCTTTATGTTGATTGATACTATAGAAGAGCTTGAGTCAGGCGTGCGTGCCGTGGGTACAAAATGTGTATCCTACAATGAGCCTTATTTTGCAGGTCACTTTCCTGCGGAGCCAGTAATGCCGGGGGTACTGATTGTGGAAGCTCTGGCGCAGGTGGGGGCGGTGGCGATTTTGAGTCAGCCGGAGTTTCAGGGGAAAACAGCTTATTTTGCGGCAATTAATTCTGCTAAGTTTAAAAATAAAGTAATCCCCGGCGACGTGCTTCGCTTGGAGACAGAAATTGTAAAGGTAAAGGGTCCTATCGGTATCGGTGCGGCAAAAGCGTATGTGGGAGATAAGCTTGCAGTGCAGGCGGAATTGACCTTTGCCATAGGCGGAAAATAAAAAAGAGTGCAAATAGCGTAAGCTTGCTGGCACAGACGGGAGTATATATGAATTTGAAGCCCCTAAGAATCGGAGATTTAATTGCAAAAATTCCTGTAATTCAGGGAGGGATGGGTGTGGGAATCAGCCTTTCCGGTCTTGCCGGCGCAGTGGCGGCAGAGGGCGGTGTGGGAGTGATTTCCACGGCTCAGATAGGCTTTCGCTATTCTACTTTTG
>WFLY01000135.1 GCA_009177215.1 Bacillota bacterium | reverse complement strand
CTATCACGGTTTATTTAACCACGCCTCCTGCAAAAGCTCCGTTCCTTGCTTGATTTCCTCACTGTTTAAGCCCCCAAAACCTAATAAAACAGAAGCTTTCCCCGAACCGGAAGCCACCAGACTGTCCGAAAGCCCATACACTTTGACCTGTCTGTGTGCCGCGGTATGAATTAACTCTTGCTCTGACTGCTCTCCCTTTGCGGTAAGCACCAGATGCAATCCGGCGTTCTCACCGGATATTTTAAATTTCCCGGCAAAAGGTTTCAGGCAGTTCACTAACTGCTCATGCTTGGCACGGTAAATTTTTCTCATTTTATTTAAATGTCTCTCAAAATATCCTTCCCTGATGAATTCATTTAAAATCCGCTGGTCAATGCGGGACACTGTGCAGGAATAGAATCCGCATTCTTCCCGATAGCGCATAAGCAGTTTCTTAGGCAATACCATATAGCTGACGCGGATTGCCGGTGCAATGGCCTTGGAAAAGGTTCCTATATAGATAACCTTATTCTGTTCGTCCGAAGCCTGCAGAGCAGGGATCGGTTTACCGTGATAGCGGAATTCACTGTCATAATCGTCCTCAATGATATATCTGTCCTCACCGCCTCCCGCCCATTTCAACAGCTCTATACGCCGCCCTATGGGCATCACAGTACCTGTGGGAAACTGGTGGGAAGGCATTACATAAGCCACTTTGACGGCTTCCTTCTCAAGTTTGGATGCCTTCATTCCATTTTCATCCATATCCACCGTTGTAATCTGATAGGCAAAGGACTGAAAAATACGATATGCTCTTTTGTATGTAGGATTCTCCATGGCAATGGGAACATGCCTGCCCAATATTTTCTCAAGAAGCATCAGGAGATAATCATTTCCCGCCCCAACAATAATCTGCTCCGGCGTACAGTTTACGCCTCTTGAAGAATGTAGATAACGGCTGATAGTAAGCCGCAAGTCATAATCCCCCTGAGCCTCTCCTTGAGAAAACAGTTCCTGATTGCCATCGTTTAATATATTTTTGGTAATTCTTTTCCAAACCCCAAAAGGAAATCCTGACATATCAATAGCATTGGGTGAAAAATCATAATATTCTCCCTTTTTCCCGGTCTGACTTTGTGAAATCGCAAGTACAGGCTCCGAGACCTGCTTTTGCTCCCGCTGCAAACTTCCCTCCAGCTGTAGCAGCTCCTCCAGCGGGCAGACAAAATATCCCTTATAGGGTCTTGCCTCTATGTAGCCCTCACCCAAAAGCTGCCCATAAGCACAATCTACCGTACTCCTTGACACCTGTAAATATTCTGCCAAAGAACTCGTAGAGGGAAGCCTCTCGCCAGCNAGAAGCTTCCCATCCCTTATTTCCTGTCTGATATGCTCGTAAATCTGTTCGTACAGACATTTTTCGCCGTTTGCCTGCAACTGTATGGTTATATCATACATGATTCCCGCCTACTTCTTCATCTTAAGCTCTGCAAGCAGCTGTTCCTTTAAATCCCTTGCCTTATCCTTAGTACGCACATTGGTAGATGTGGTTAGAATAGTAGATATCAGCTTACTTGCCACCTCGTATTTTTTCAAATGTAATGCAAGTACTGCCAAAAGATAGTCTATCGTACTTTCATCCATTCCGCAAATAGGAAAACTCTCAGACTGTCTTGCCTCTACTAAGCCATTATAAGCATTCTGCAAATACTCCTCTTCCTCCGCTTTGAGCTGCTCCAGTTTCTCTGACTTTTCCCCAGCTTCCAGACTTTCTCTATAGCCACGCAAAAGCCATGCGCTTTTCAGACAAATATATGCCTTTTCGCTTACTCTGGCACGCTTTACTACCGCATTTGCCAATGCAAGCTTATATCTCTCCAAAGCATATTCATAGCTGTAAATCTCTTCCGTGCAGGTACTCATCTGTACACTTTTACTAATATTCTCCTTGATAAGCTTTGCCTGCCCCGAGGTNACTGCTGGGAANANTCTGCTNAGCGNTGCGTNANCGCATTTTGTGCATAATATCACATCATATTTTACCGCATCTATGCCCTCATACTTGGGGCGCAAATCCTGATCTGTCCCNAAGAGCTTTNCTTTTCCGGTCTTCATTNNTTTCACGGNAAAATTCTCACCGCATACCGGACATTCCGCGGTTTTGTCGTAAACTAAATCTTTCTCCGCTACCTTTACTTCCTTAGCCTGCTGCTTTTGTTCATCCTTTTCCGGCTGCTCATAGATACTCATATTCTCCAGCTTATCCAATCCAAGACTGGCTAATCCCGATAATAATCCCGTCATTTTCTTTCCTCCCAANTTTCATTTATATATATCAGCCTATGCTTTAGGCAAAANATAAGAANTCNTTAAAGATACAATTCTGTTGAACANCAATGCATNCGGCTTAGAATCCTTGGCGTCCACACAGAAAAAGCCCTGTCTTACAAACTGAAAGCTGTCATACGCCTTAGCCCCCGCAAAAGCAGGCTCCAAATAACAATTACTCAAAATTGTGAGAGAGTTAGGATTCAAATTCAGACTGCCGTCCTCATTATAAACACCCTTTTCCTCATCAATGATATTTTCATATAGACGCACTTCTGCAGTAATTGCCTGCTGAACCGGCACCCAATGGATGGTTCCTTTCACCTTACGACCGTCTGTACTATTACCTCCTCTGGTGGAAGGATCATAGGTACAGTGAACCTCTGTGACATTGCCGTTTTCGTCCTTCACACAACCTGTACAAGTTACAAAATAAGCATTCATCAGGCGTACCTCATTGCCGGGAAACATACGGAAATATTTCTTGGGCGGCTCCTCCATAAAGTCCTCTCTCTCAATATACAGCTCCCTGCCAAAGGGAATCTGACGGCTACCTAATTCTTCATTTTCCAGATTATTAGGTGCCTCCACATTTTCCGTCTGCCCCTCGGGATAATTGTCAATAATCAGCTTTACCGGATCCAGAACCGCCATCATTCGCGGCCTTTTCACCTTGAGATCCTCACGGATACAATACTCCAGCATAGCGTAATCTACAGAGGAATTACTCTTGGACACGCCGCACAGCTCCACAAATAATTTAATGGATTCCGGTGTAAAACCACGTCTGCGCAGTGCGGCGATAGATACCAGTCTGGGGTCGTCCCAGCCGTCCACAATGCCGTCCTCCACAAGCTTCTTAATGTATCTCTTTCCCGTTACCACATTTGTCAGATACAGCTTTGCAAACTCAATCTGCTTGGGCGGCATGGGATATTCCAGCTCTCTCACCACCCAATCATACAGAGGTCTGTGATCCTCAAATTCAAGGGTACAAATAGAATGGGTAATCCCCTCTATAGCGTCCTCGATAGGGTGGGCAAAATCATACATAGGATAAATACACCATGTTTCCCCCGTATTGTGATGGATCATATGAGCCACACGATAAATAACCGGGTCACGNATGTTGATATTAGGGGACGCCATNTCAATGCGNGCACGGAGCACCTTCNCTCCGTCCGCATACTTTCCTNCCTTCATCNCCTCNAAAAGNTGCAANTTCTCTNCAANACCTCTNGTACTGTAGGGATCCTCCTTACCCGATTCAGTAAGGCTTCCGCGATACTCCTTAATTTGCTCTGCGCTTAAATCGGACACGTACGCCTTTCCCTTTTTAATCAGCTTCACCGCCGCCTCGTACATCTGACCGAAATAGTCGGATGCAAAAAAGAGTCTGTCCTCCCAATCAGCGCCCAGCCACTGAATATCCGCTTTGATAGATTCTACAAACTCTACCTTTTCCTTGGTGGGATTGGTATCGTCAAAACGCATATTAAANTTGCNGTTATACTTTTGTGCCAAGCCGTAATTCAATAAAATACTCNTGGCATGACCTATATGAAGATAACCGTTAGGCTCCGGCGGGAAACGTGTATGCACTGTGTCATATACTCCCTCCGCCAAGTCCTTATCAATAATCTGCTCAATAAAATTTTTAGATTCTACCGTAGTTTTTTCATTCTCGTTCATGGTAACACAGACCTTTCATTTTACAAAATAATCAAACCATAATTATTATATTAACACACTCGGAAGGATTTATAAACTATTTTTTCCATAGATTATACGGGTTCATAATTATCCGAAAAAATATTTCCCGGCTCGATAAAAATATTATGTATATCATCTTCGCAGACTGCCAGATAATCCCCTGACATTCCACGCATATATTTCTCATCATCCCATTTGGGAAATACCTTCACACAGCTTGTCAGCTTTTTAGCAAAAATTTTAAATGTATCCTTGGGTATACACAATCCGGCAAAATCCTCTATGGCATAGGGGAACAAGCCATACCCGAACAGGCAAAAACCGACG
>WFLY01000160.1 GCA_009177215.1 Bacillota bacterium | reverse complement strand
TGATATGTTACAATAAAACTTGACACAATCCAAACAATCAAAGTACAATAAAAATAAAGGAGAGTGTCAAAAATGGGAACAGGAAGACAGTATGATGAAAAATTTAAATTGGAGGCAATAAAGNTNGNAAAAGAANTAGGAACCAAAAAGGCATCGGAAGAACTTGGAATACCAAAAAANNCACTGGGNGGCTGGATAAGCAAAGCGAGAAAAGGAGAGNTAGATACAGGTAAAGGAAACAGAAATCCGGAAGAAGCCCTGAATATAGCACAGCAGCTGCAGGAGGAAAGGAAGAAAGTGAAAGCACTTGAAAAAAGAATAAAAGAGCTTGAAGAACTGAATGAATTTCTGGAGGAAGCGTCGGCTTTTTTCGCAGCGAGCCGTCAGAAGTATGCAAAAAGGAAAGAATGAAATTTATAGCCCTGAAGACTGAAGACGGCAGAATAACGGGAAAAATCGCATTCTACTGTAAGGCATTGGATGTATCAAGACAGGGATTTTACAATTATCTTAAATATAAGGAAAAACCATGGAAATACGAAGTTCTGGCGGCGATGATGATAGAAATAAGAGAAGAAGACGAGTATAACGATACATATGGAAGAGTGAGGATGCGAGAAGCACTTTTGCTGAAAAAGGAAAAGGAAAATCTTGAAACAGAAGTTCCCAAAGAACGTACAGTGTACAGAATAATGGAAAAACTGGGAATCTCACACCGTCCGAGAAAACCAAAGGGACTGACAAAAGCAGATAAACAAGCACAGAAATCCGATGATTTACTGAAACGGGATTTCAGGTCTGATGAACCGAATAAAAAATGTGTTACGGACATTACAGAACTGAAAGCGAGTAATGGTAAACTCTATGTTTCCGCAATTTTCGACTGCTATGATTTGCTTGTGTGCGGTCTTGCAATGGGAACCAATATGAAAGCATATCTGTGTACAGAAACGGTTGATAATGCATTAAAACTTCACCCTGAACTCAATGGAGCAATCATTCATTCCGATCGTGGAAGTCAGTACACAAGTGACGAATACAGGCGTAAAATAGCCGCATACGGTCTGAAACAGAGCATGAACAGTGCCGGTGGAAGATGTCATGACAATGCTCGATGCGAAAGTATGTGGGCAAGAATGAAAGTTGAATTATTCTATTCACGAAATGATAAGCCCGAAAACTATACGGTTGAGGAACTTAAAACAAAAATCTGGCGTTATTACATGAGTTACTGGAACAACCGCCGTATATGTTCTGCAAACGGCGGTCTTCCTCCTACGATTAAACGCAGACGTTATTACGACTCGTTAAAAAAAGCT
>WFLY01000032.1 GCA_009177215.1 Bacillota bacterium | reverse complement strand
CCGGTGGGAAGTGTAATCAAGTATGTGGGATATCTCGGAAAGCTGACAGGAAATATAGGAAGCCTTTTCTTCGTCATGAATAATTTACGAAACAATGAGCGCTTTTTGGAAACCTATCTGGAATATTTTGACATTAAAAACGATATGTATCAGGGCAGCCTTGCCGTTGAAAAACGCAGCGACAAAAAATTCGATATTGAATTAAAGGATGTGAGCTTCCGGTATGCGAGAAGTGATACCTACGCACTAAAACACGTTAATTTAAGCTTAAAAGTGGGGGAGCGCCTTGCAGTTGTTGGTATGAACGGAAGCGGAAAGACCACATTTATCAAGCTTTTATGCCGTCTGTACGACCCTACCGAGGGTGAGGTTATCATGAATGATTTCAACATCCGCAAATATGATTACCGCCAGTATCTTAATCTTTTTTCGGTGGTTTTTCAGGATTATAACCTTCTCGCCGTGCCTCTCGGAAACAATGTGGCGTCCGCCGCCTCATGGGATACCGCCAAGGCGGAGCGTCTCTTATATGAGGTGGGTTTCGGCGGACGATATGAAGAAATGCCAAAAGGATTAGAGACACCGCTCTACAAAAACTTTGACGAGGACGGAGTCATTGTCTCAGGCGGGGAAGCACAGAAAATTGCTCTGGCAAGAGCGCTGTACAAGGATGCGCCGTTTATAATCCTTGACGAGCCAACCGCCGCGTTAGACCCCATTGCGGAAGCGGAAATCTATTCCAAATTTGACGAAATCGTGGGAGACAAGACCGCCATTTACATCAGCCACCGCCTCTCCTCCTGTCGCTTCTGCGATAAAATTGCGGTATTCGACAAGGGTGAAATCGTACAAGTCGGCACCCATCAGGAGCTGCTCTCAGACGAGACCGGAAAATATCACGAGCTTTGGTATGCTCAGGCACAATATTATGCTTAGATACCACACCTATGAGGAGCACATTATGCGCTCCTCATCAGCTTTTCCTCCATAGACGCAAAGCCCGCACTGCGGATTCCTCCCTGCAATAATCTCAGTCATAATTTTCAATTTTCCCTTTGCTATTTTTCCTTCGCTCTTTTGGATAGAACTCTATCCTTGCATTCCTCGCACTTATTTCCATATAATACACCTGTAAGGACATATCAGCATATATTAATACCGAAACAATTTTCTATCACTTATGAATCCATATGTCAATTTTTTTTACTTAAAGGACGATTAAAACGTTTTTTCTGAACGCTTCATATTATTTTCTTATATTTGCTGTTCTTAAGTGTAAAAATATGTTATTATAAGGATAGGAATTTATACATTCACACTGAGGAATCAACTATGGGAAAAAATGTTCATCTTATCAATATTTATCTTAAAATCCATAACAAGCGAACATTAACCATGGATGATTTGCGCTATTTAGCACAGTATGACCCTGAATGTTTTAATAAAACATGTAAAAATGTTGTATATAATCTTCCTGAAACAAAGCCAATCATGGATCCCATTCATACTAAAACCCAAGTTGCCGAACCGGAACCACAACCTTCAGAATCACAGGATATCCTAAAGATTCTGGAAAATTTGAAACAACTGGAAGCTAGCGATTATCTCCTTAATAACGTGGATTCTGACCAAGTAAAGAATTTACTGGGAAATTTATATATGGAATTACTATTTCCGCATAACGATAAAGATACATTTATAAGTTATACGGATAACGAGAATTCCTCTGCTTTTGATAAAAGAATATAAGAACGCCGCCTTTGGAATCAAATCGTACCTGCCATACAGCAACAAAAAAGCCGCAAAATCAAGTCTCCTAGCTCATTCAGTCTTGATTTTACGGCTTTTATCACAGTGCGGATAACAGGACTTGAACCTGCACGGGAGTGCCCACCAGAACCTAAATCTGGCGCGTCTGCCAATTCCGCCATATCCGCATATATGACCGTGTCCGTTTCCTTAACACAGCCACGATATTGATTATAACCTTTTCATTTTAACTTTGTCAAGTGTTTACCTGCTCTTCTCCAATGTGGCAGATAATCTTCTTGTAAATCCGTATCAGGAAATAGACGCTCATACCCACACTGGCAAGCTCTGCAATAGGGAAAGACCACCATATCAACTCTACCCTGCCGCTTAATGACAATAGATATGCCACCGGCAGAAGCACACATAACTGCCTTGCTATGGAAACAATCATACTATATACTCCGTTTCCCAATGCTTGAAATGCACTACCCACGATAATACAGAAGCCCGCAAAGATAAAGCTTACACATATCGTCCTGAGCGCAGGCACTCCTATCTCCAAAATTTCGGTTGTCGGATTGAACATCGACAAAAGCTGCACCGGAAAAAGCTCCATGATAACCAGTCCTATCAGCATAATCCCCACACCGTACTTTATACTGCTCTTCAATGTCTTTATGACACGCCCCTTATTGCCGGATCCGTAATTATAGGCAATAATGGGAACCATGCCGTTATTTAATCCGAATATCGGCATAAAGATAAAGCTTTGCAGCTTAAAATACACACCGAATACCGTCTGTGCCGCNCCGANTNCCGCCNAAATCAGANTCATNCCGTAAGTCATAACGGAACCGATAGCTTGTACTACAATNGAGNGAGCACCCACCTTANAAANCTGTAAAATAATATTACCAGCAGGCTTAAAGCCCTTGAAAGAAATATGTAGCTCTGAATTATATTTCAAATTAAAAATAACTGCCAATACAGCCGCCACAATCTGTCCGATTACGGTAGCAGTTGCCGCACCCGCTACTCCCATACGAGGCAGCCCAAAGTATCCAAAAATCAAAATAGGGTCTAAAATCAGGTTAATAACCGCACCAACCCCTTGCGTGATCATGGTATAAAAGGTCTTACCTGTTGACTGAAGCAGCCTCTCAAAGGTTACCTGCGTAAAAACTCCAAAGCTTACCACACAGCAAATGGTAAGATATGTCACACCGTATTGTCTTACTTCAGATATCTGTGTCTGACTGCTATAAAACGGAGTGCTGAAAAAGATACCCACCAGCGCAAATACCACATAGCTAATCATCTCAATAAAAATACCGTTATTTGCAATAGTATTTGCCTTTTCAAAATCCTNCTCACCCAGACTTTTGGATACAAAGGCATTGATGCCCACTGCCGTGCCCACCGACACCGCTATCATCAGGCTCTGCACAGGAAATGCCAGTGACACGGCGCGCAAAGCGTATTCATCAATCCGGGAAACAAAAATGCTGTCCACAATATTGTATAAAGCCTGTACCAGCATGGAAATCATCATGGGCAGTGACATGGATAATAATAATTTATCTATGGGCATAACACCCATCTTATTCTCTTGTTGCATAAAATTCATCCTTTCTATATTTCCATAAACGATATTAGCATAATATGGCAATGTTTACAACATATAGTTTGCCGTCTTAATTAACATCAGCAGGATTGTGGAAAAACTAATAAAAAGCCAGCAAACTATCAGTTTACTGGCTTAATGAGACATCGGGGATTCGAACCCCGGACAACTTGATTAAAAGTCAAGTGCTCTACCGCCTGAGCTAATATCCCACATAAATAAAAAACAGGGCTAGCTGGATTCGAACCAGCGACTGCAGCAGTCAAAGTGCTGTGCCTTACCGCTTGGCGATAGCCCTATAATCATGACACCAAGCGTGCCATTACGACACATACTGTAACCTCACGGAAAACTCCATAAAGCAAAAGGTGGATAAAGGGATTCGAACCCTTGGCCTCCAGAGCCACAATCTGGCGCGCTAACCAACTGCGCTATACCCACCATANAANGNGACNGNGTCTGNAATGCNNTACTCCCGATCCCGAANGTGCNCGAAGGGATTCGAACCCCCGACCCACGGCTTAGAAGGCCGTTGCTCTATCCAGCTGAGCTACGAACACATGGATACTTCGTCAGTTTCCAAACTCAAACTGACGAAGCATATTTTAACTTATTATGTTATGTTTGTCAACTATTTTCGCAATTTATTTTTGCATTTTTCTGCATTTTTTCATTTTCCGCTATGATTCAGCTTTCTCATAACAACTGAAAACCTCTTCCGTTTTCTCTTTCTTAAGCTTAGGCGTGATCAGACTGACAACCGGCACGATAATAAGCCCTGCCAGCATTGCGAATGCACCACAGTTAATGGGAGACTGAAGCACCTGAGGAAATGCTGATTTTACAAGCATATTGGCAATCATAATTCCCGAGCCGAAGATAAAGTTCACTATCACCGCTCCCTTGGTAACACCCTTCCAATACAAACTGTAAATGAACGGAGCCAAAAATGCGCCTGCCAGCGCGCCCCATGATATACCCATAAGCTGAGCGATAAAGGTAACATTACTCTTATACTGAATCACAGCAATAATAGCCGAAACNGCNATAAATANCANNATGAAAANTCTNATGATAAATACCTGCNTCTTCTCGTCCATTTTNTTTANAATATTGTCCTTTATANGATCCAAGGTAAGTGTAGAGCTGGATGCCAGTACCAAGGAAGATAATGTTGACATTGATGCGGATAACACTAAAATCACAACTATAGCAATTAAAATGGGAGCCAGCTGCGCTATCATCGCAGGAATAATCGCGTCAAAGCCCGCAGCCGCCACATCAATGTCATATAACCTACCGAAACCGCCAAGAAAATAGCAGCCGCCTGCAACGATAATTGCAAATACAGTGGAAATAATAGTTCCCTTTCTGATAGCATCCTCATTTTTTATAGCATAGAATTTTTGCACCATTTGAGGAAGCCCCCAGGTTCCCAGAGATGTCAAAATTACCACACACAAAAGTCCAAAAGGATCCGGACCAAAGAAAGAAGCAAACGCTCCCGGTGCCGTGGACACACTCTCATCACTCACCCTTGCCAAAGCCTCTATTGCGCTGATAAAGCCGCCGTTTGTCTTTAATACAGAGGCGATAACAGCCACAATACCTACAATCATAATAATGCCTTGAATAAAATCGTTAATTGCAGTTGCCATATAACCTCCCGCAATAACATAAATACCTGTCAATACTGCCATGACAATAATACATACCGTATAGTCAAGGTTAAACGCCATTCCGAATAATCTGGATAAGCCATTGTATAAGGAAGCTGTGTATGGTATTAAAAAGATGAATACAATAATCGAAGCCACAATTTTTAACATATTGGAATTAAATCTTGTTCCAAAAAATTCCGGCATAGTCTTACTCTTCAGATGCTGGGTCATAATCCTTGTCCTTCTGCCCAGCACCACCCATGCAAGCAGAGAACCGATAAAGGCATTTCCCAAACCAATCCATGTGGAGACCAAGCAGAACTTCCACCCAAATTGTCCTGCGTAGCCGATAAAAATAACCGCCGAAAAATAGGACGTGCCATAAGCAAATGCCGTAAGCCATGGTCCTACGCTTCTGCCTCCCAGCACAAAGCCGTTCACATCGGTAGCATGTCTTCGACAGTAAATCCCCACTCCTATCATAATACTGAAAAATACAATGAGCATCGTTATTTTGATAGCCATTTTCTCCTTCTCCTTCTCCCTGAGTATTCATTTTGCTTTGATCAATTAAAGCATAAACGCTTTAAACCTCAGCACTTTAAAGTATAACACTTTAAAGTGCTAAAGTCAAGATGTTTTGAACCGTATTTCTATGCTAACTCAAAAAGAACCCTTTCATAATCCTTCACATAATACTTAATGTTCGTCCTGCCTTTTTGGATGATTGTATGTCCTTCGGCTTCCAGCTTTTGTTTTTGAGCTTCCACACCACCGGGAAATTTTGAATTTAATTCGCCGTTTACTTTTAATGTTCTCCAATAAGGCGTTTCATCCTCCCTCCTCTGATAGCTTGCCCACGCTGCAATTGAAACAAAAATTCCTGCCGTGATGGGTTCTGTAAAGTCCGCACCGCTTAACATGGCAAAATACTCACGAATTTTCCCCACGGTAATTACCTTTCCATAAGGTATCAGCCTCTTAATCTTGTCATAGTCAATGGGCGGTGCAAAATACATTTTATCTCCACCATACTTTTCGATACTTTTTCTGTCTGTAATAGTTTGAAGCTTAGGCATGTCCTTGCTTTCACGAAGCATTGCATTAAAATCTTTTTTATCCTCATTTGCCATATTGACACCCAACTGCGCGTTGCGACCGCACTAAAATCAATAATTGAATACGCATTTTTATTCAACCTTTCCATCTCCTGACTAAAGTATAGTGTACTTTTTCTATCCATGCAATGAGACAGTTTCAAAATATTAATCCAATCAAATACTTCGCAGGATTCGCCAAATATATACATCAGGCACATGCTTAGCTCATTGCCGCGGGAATAAATACTCCCGCAGGCATTTGGACAGCTGCTCTGCCCACTCTTCCATGTGTGCCAAAAAGGTAATCACCAGCTGATTTTTCGGAAAGATATAGCATTT
>WFLY01000208.1 GCA_009177215.1 Bacillota bacterium | reverse complement strand
GTCGTAGCGGACGGGCTTTCTTTTCTCTCTTCTTGTATGATCTACTTCAATGTTCTGTACCCTCTCGGTGATATCGTTATCGCTTAGCTGCTCCACGATCTCCTTTGCCCTGTCGATGACCATGTCCGGCACTCCGGCGAGCTTTGCCACCTGAATGCCGTAACTCTTGTCCGCCCCGCCTTTCACGATCTTTCGCAGGAACACGATGTCATCGCCCCTCTCCTTGACGGCGATACAGTAGTTGTTCACATTGTCCATCTTTCCTTCCAGCTCGGTCAGCTCATGGTAGTGCGTGGCAAACAGCGTTTTGGCGCCCAGAAGCTTGCGATTGCTGATGTGCTCGATCACCGCCCAGGCAATGCTTAAACCGTCAAAGGTCGAAGTTCCCCGGCCGATCTCATCAAGCACCAGAAGACTGTTCGGCGTGGCGTTCCGCAGAATGTTCGCCACCTCGTTCATCTCCACCATAAAAGTGGACTGACCGCTCGCCAGATCGTCGGAGGCGCCCACTCTGGTAAAGATCCTGTCCACGATACCGATATCCGCCTTCGCCGCCGGTACAAAGGAGCCGATCTGCGTCAGCAGCACGATCAGCGCCACCTGCCGCATGTAAGNGGACTTACCTGCCATATTGGGACCNGTGATCACGGCGATACAATGCTTTTTGTCATCCAGATGGGTGTCGTTTGCNATGAACATNTCGTTTCGGATCATCTGCTCNACCACCGGNTGCCGTCCCTCCNTGATNTCGATCACGCCTTTTTCATTTAAGGACGGTCTCACATAATGATTCTGCTCCGCCACAAAGGAGAGAGAGGTGAAAACGTCGAGCTTTGCCACGGCTCTCGCAGTCTTCTGTATCCGCTCCACCTGAGCCGCAATCGCATCTCGAATCTCACAGAAGAGATCATACTCCAGACCGTAAAGCTTATCCTCCGCATTTAAAATGGAATCTTCCAGCTCCTTTAAGCGGGGCGTCGTATAGCGCTCCGCATTCGCGAGCGTCTGCTTGCGCACATAGTCTTCCGGCACCTGATCCTTGTAAGAATTTGTAACCTCGAAGTAATAGCCGAAAACCTTGTTGTATTTAATCCTCAGGTTCTTGATTCCCGTACGCTCCCTGTCCTGCTCCTCCAGCTGGGCAAGCCACTGTTTACCGTCACGCTTGGCGCTTCGCAGCATATCTATTGTCTCATCGAAGCCGNCCTTAATCATGCCGCCTTCTCTTATGGTGATTGGCGGCTCCTCCTCAATAGCGCTTACAATCAAATGATAAATATCCTCAAGCCCCTCAATCTGTCCGTCAGCCTTTAAAAGCTCCTCGCAGGAAAAGCCCTTAAGGACTGTTTTGATATGAGGAAGCATCTCAAGGGAGTTACGAAAAGCAATTAAATCCCTCGGATTAGCCGTTTTGTATGTAACCTTGCTCAAAAGCCTCTCCAAATCATAGATGGGATTCAGATATTCCCTGATTTCATCTCTGGAAACACTGTCCTTATTAAGCTCTTCAATGGCATCCAGACGCTTTTCCATTTCAGGCTTATCAATCAGGGGCTGCTCAATAAAGCTTCTCAGCATTCTGGCGCCCATCGCTGTCTTGGTCTTGTCAAGCACCCATAAAAGAGAGCCCCTTTTCTGCTTTTCCCTTAGGGTCTCCGTAAGCTCCAGATTCCTTCTGGTGGAGCTGTCAAGAAGCATATATTTACTTGTGAGATAGGGATAAATATGAGTAAAATGCTCCAGAGTCGTCTTTTGGGTCTCGTATAAATATTGCAGAAGCGCTCCTGCAGCAATCATTCCTGTGGGAAATTCTTCAATACCAAGCCCAATCAGAGTATTTACCTTAAAATGCTTTAACAGGGTTCTCTTACAGCCCTCATCATCAAACAGATGCGCCTCAAGGGCATTAACCGAAATATGCAATCTCCCCCGCAAATCAGTTATGTCCACACCGCTGACTAAAAAAGCATCATTACAGATAATCTCAGAGGGTTCATATTTCATCAGCTCATCCATCAGCTTTCTTGAATCCTCCACCTCCGTGAGATAATAGTCCCCTGTGGTTACGTCCGCCGCGGAAATACCGATTTTAGTAGGTGTATAAGTAATACACATTAAATAATTATTTTTGGATTCCTCCAGCGACTGTACATTCAGATTGGTTCCCGGCGTCACTATACGGACTACCTCTCGCTTTACCAGACCCTTGGCAAGCTTTGGATCCTCCACCTGCTCGCAGATTGCTACCTTGTAGCCTTTATTGACCAATCGGGTCAAATACCCTTCCACTGCATGATAGGGAACCCCACACATGGGAGCACGCTCCTCTAAACCGCAGGATTTACCGGTTAAGGTAATCTCCAGCTCCTTTGTCACCGTCAGGGCATCCTCAAAAAACATCTCATAGAAATCTCCGAGACGATAAAAAAGAATACAATCCTCAAATTGTTTTTTTGTTTCCATGTACTGCTGCATCATGGGAGTTAATTCCGACACTTTTTCTACCCCTGTTCTTTAAAATCTTCGCCCCGCGGCAATAAATCAAAACTCCCGAAGGCTTTTGATTTTTCCCTTTGCCGCGCAGTATGCGAACTTTCTTTTGAAATAACGAATAAAGCGGATACGCTAAATCTGCATACCCGCTTATCATCATACCACAAAATGTTGTTATTGTAAATCTTGAGCGCGCTTCAGTGCGTCATCAATATGCGAACAAAAATTGTGATTCCCTATTTTATTCACAAAGNCTGCTTTTTCCATGACATGCATGGGCTGNTCGTTGACATGGGAAAGTACCAGAATTATATTCTTTTTCCTGCATTGCTCATAAAGCTGCTCCAGATTGTGCATTGCCGTGGCGTCAATAGCGCTTACACTGCGCATGCGCAGCACCAGACAATTCATCTTCTCATCCAAAGTAATCTTCAATATCTTGTCGGCAGCGCCGAAGAACAGGGGGCCGCTCACCTCATATACCATAGTATTCTTGGGAACCTCACGCANGGCANTNCNGTNCTTGTCATNCTCCTCANCCNGATANCTCCAGCCTTCAACCTCTGTCACATCACTCATGCGCTTCATAAAGAGGATTGCCGCCAAAAGAATGCCTACCTCAATTGCAACTACCAAGTCAAATACCACCGTAAGGACAAAGGTGAGCACCAGCACAATGATATCGCTCTTAGGAGCCGTCCTGCAAAGGTTCACAAACTTCCTCCACTCCGACATATTGTAGGCAACCATAAAGAGAATTGCCGCAATCGCAGGCATGGGAATCAAAGCCGCATAAGGCATCAGGATCACCAAAATAAGCAGCAGGGTTACTGCATGGACCATGCCGGCGACAGGAGTACGTCCGCCGTTCTTCACATTTGCCGCCGTTCTTGCAATCGCTCCCGTTGCGGGAATTCCGCCAAAGAGAGCTGATGTAATATTACCCGCCCCCTGAGCAATCAGCTCCATATTGGAGCGATGCCTGCTGTTTACCATACTGTCCGCAACCACACAGGAAAGCAGGGATTCTATCGCCGCCAAGATTGCAATGGTAAAGGCATCCGGCAATACATTCCTCACTGTGGATAAACTGACATTCGGCAGTGAAAATGCCGGCAGCTTATTGGATATTTCATACAAATCCCCGATGGTATTGACCTTCATGTTGAGACCCTTTACCATGGCAATGCTCACAAGCACCGCAATCAGGGAAGGGGGAATCCTCTTACAAAAGCCCGGCAGATAGGGCCAGCCAATCAGAATCGCCATACATACCACGCCCACGATAACGGCCTGTACATTAATGGTGCCGATAAATTCAAACACTGCTTTCAGCTTCTCCATCGTCTCTATCAAAGGCTCCTCACTGACTACGGACAACCCCAGAAAATCCTTGATCTGCCCTACCAGAATCGTCACCGCGATACCGGAGGTAAAGCCGGTGGTAATGGTGTAAGGAATAAACTTGATCAGGTTGCCAAGTCTCAAAAAGCCCATCACCATCAAAATAACGCCTGCCAAAAGGGTTGCTACAATCAGCCCGTCCATGCCGTTTTTAGCCACAATACCTGCTACAATGGTAGCAAAAGCAGCCGTAGGCCCGGCTATCTGCACACGGCTTCCTCCTAAAAAGGAAATCACAAAGCCTGCCATAATGGCGTTATAAATCCCCTTTTCGGGAGTCACCCCCGAGGCAAGCGCCAAGGCGATAGACAGAGGCAGCGCAATGATTGCAACAATAATACCCGCTATCACATCCTTGGCAAACTGCTCCTTAGAATAAGTCTTCATAACAGAAAATAGCTTGGGTTTTAGTTTATCCATCTTAATCTCCTCACATATCAAATAAGGTTCGTGTGAGTTTA
>WFLY01000260.1 GCA_009177215.1 Bacillota bacterium | reverse complement strand
CATGCAAAGTAACCTGCTACTTACATAAAGTGTATTGGGTGTGCATGCTTATCTCATTTTCTATGTTAGCTATTTGTGATTTACTAATATTTGACATTTTAGCTAATTGCCGTATGGTCATATTTTTTCGCAATCTTACTTCCTTGAGTTTTATTTTTATTTTTATTTCCATATTATTATTTTGTAGTTTTTTCTCTTATTTATTCACAGAAAAAAAGTGTCCCAATTTGAGACACTTTTTAAAAATAAAAAAGGCATATCCCTTGATATGTCTTCCTTGCTTTATCATTTATGAACAAAATATGCCCGCTATTTATAATTGCGCCCTCGCCGAGCATATTTCAATCACATAATCACAACGTATAAATAAAATTAACATATTTTTATATTAACANCAGAAAATAAATATTTCAACATTTTTTATTTTCATCCGAAGAAGAATATCCCAATCCTCCAGTAACAACAGCAAGAGGGATAAAAGCCCTCTATCCTTAATGGCAAGCTGGTGGGAACTTACTTCCACTTTAAAATGCATGTTTTTTCTCGTAAAAACATCCAAAAGCAAATCAATCTGTTTTTGTATAAAAAATATTCAATTGGTTATTCTAAACAATAAAAAGGAATGCTTATACACCATTCCTTTTATTGTTCTATTCTATAGATTTTTACATAAGATATACAAATCGCGCAATATGGAGGATTAAATGAAATTCTATAAAACTAAATGTAAATATGCATATTCCATATTAGGAGAAAAACCTCCTCTCATCGATTCTGAAGCTGATTATATTATAATTGCACCATCCTTTAATTTTCCACATTGTGTAATTATTCAGCGTTCAGATGGAAATACCTACTATGGTGAACAAAAATGGATTGTTCCAGAAAGTAGTATGTATTAACTCATATCCAATTCGCTAATCAAATCACTCAATGTTGAAAGGCTCTTATTTTTTTCAAGGAAATCACTATATAAATTTTCTGCATTTTTAAGCAATTCATTGTAATACATTATTCTACAGTTATATTCCTTTAAAGACCTTTTTGCAGTTTCATATTCTCTCTGGTTAAAATTTTTTCCATCCAGATGCTCACCTAATAACACAATAATTTCAAATGGTTCTTCCATATCATATGTTTCCATAATTTTAGTAGTAGCCGTGAAATATTTCCTAACTTGTGCAAAGAGTTCATCTGTTTTAACTACTCTATTTCCACGCTTCAATTCAATAATAAGGTGTTTATTTGATGCCTTTTTATATCTTATATCCAATCGTGCATCCATTTCTTCTTGAGTTAATCCTGCATCTATAATATTGAATTGTGTTTTGAAAGCCTGCTCAACAACAGGAACTTCCGTTCCTCTATCCCATGATGGATCAAGCAGCCACAAATTTTTGCTTAAATGTTCTTGCACTACCTTTTCTAAACTTCCATCAGATACAACTTCCTTCATTTTCTTTATAACAGCTAAGCGTTCTTGAACAATCTGATAATACATATTCGCTTCAATATTATCTAATCTTCCTGCCACTTCAATAAAGGCTGCAATATTCTCCGCGGAAATCTTTTCAAGCTGACTTAATTCATTCTTTAATTTAAAGGACTCAAATGCCAATACCCCATGTTGAAATAAAGTCCTTTTTTCTTCCTTTTCAACAGTCAACTGATTTATTTTACCAAATAATTTTTTTGCCGCGACTTTATCATCTCCCTTTAAATCATTATACCAGTCATTAACAACAACATACTTACAANCTTCTTCAACACCTTTNCTACTTNTAATATCTTCCCAATCACTTCGNATTGTTGATAATTCTTTTTGAATNANATTTTNTANCGCAATATATCTCTCATCATCTTCAAAAAAATCCTGACGGCTACTAGTAGTTATATCTGCCTCATCATCTAAATCAAGAAAATCTGCTCTTATCTCACCAAATATATATTTTGAATATAGTGCAGTAGTTCCAATTTCCGAAAAAATATCCTCCTTCGCCATCTTGCCACGTACCATAATAACAATACGATTTAAGTTCTCATCAT
>WFLY01000307.1 GCA_009177215.1 Bacillota bacterium | reverse complement strand
GGCGCTGATTGCCAAGGCAGATCAGCCGGCATTAGATTTTGGTAAGCATGTTATTCCCTATTGCCATGAAAAGGGAGCTCCTCTGTATGCCTATGAATTTACAGGCTATTGGAAGGACGTAGGAACGCTTAGCTCCTACTGGGAGGCTAATATGGAGCTGATTGATATTGTTCCTGAATTTAACCTCTATGAGGAGTATTGGAAGATATACACCAAGAGCGAGATTCAGCCGCCTCAGTATATAGATGACGACAGTGTGGTGGAGCGGAGTATTATCGGTGAAGGTACAGATATTTATGGCAAGGTATATAATTCTGTTATTGGCTGCGGGGTTACTATCGGCAAAGGTACGGTAGTGCGGGATTCCATTATTATGAATCAGACTCAGATAGGTAACGGATGTGAATTGTATAAGGCAATTGTTGCCGAGAATGTACAGGTTGGCAACAATGTGAAGTTGGGTGTAGGCGGGGAGGCGGAGAATGACACCGCACCTCATATCTATAACCATGGAATAGTAACTGTTGGAGAAAAGAGCGTAATTCCTGACGGCGTTAGCGTAGGTAAGAATTCTGTAATTTTTGGTGTTACATCAGCTGCTGATTATAAAGATTCCTATCTTGCAAGCGGCAAATCATTGATTAAGGCAGGTGAAGAATAGTGAGAGCGATTGGAATTATTTTAGCAGGCGGAAATAATCATAGAATGAAGGAGCTGTCACAGAAGCGTGCGGTTTGTGCAATGCCAATTGCCGGCAGCTACAGGAGTATAGATTTTACTCTGAGTAACATGTCCAATTCACATATTCAGAAGGTTGCCGTTTTGACACAGTATAATGCAAAGAGCTTAAATGAGCATTTGAATTCTTCAAAATGGTGGGACTTTGGACGTAAGCAGGGCGGACTTTATGTATTCACACCGGTGGTGACGGCGGATAACACTAACTGGTACAGAGGAACCGCAGATGCCATGTATCAGAATTTAAGTTTTTTGAAAAACAGCCATGAGCCTTATGTGGTGATTGCTTCCGGCGACGGTGTATATAAGCTGGATTTTAATAAGGTGCTAGAATATCATATTGAGAAAAAGGCTGATATTACTGTGGTTTGCAAGGATATGGAGCCGGGTACCAATGTGGAGCGCTTCGGTACGCTGTGCATGAATGAGGAGAACCGCGTTGAGGAGCTTGAGGAAAAGCCTCTGCAGGCAAAGACCAATACCATTTCCTGTGGGATTTATGTGGTTCGACGCCGTCAGCTCATTGAAATGATTGAGAAATGCGCAGAAGAGGATCGCTATGATTTTGTAAGAGATATTTTAATACGATACAAGGATGTCAAGCGCATTTACGGATATAAGATTACGAATTATTGGCGCAATATAGCATCCATTGAGGATTACTATGGTACTAATATGGATTTCCTGAGGCCGGAGGTTCGCAATTATTTCTTTAAGCAATATCCGGATATTTATTCCAAGGTGGATGATCTGCCGCCTGCAAAATATAATGTGGGGGCAAACATTAAAAACAGCTTAATTTCCAGTGGTTGTATTGTGAATGGAAAGGTGGAAAATTCCGTTATATTTAAAAAGAGCTATATCGGTAATAATTGTGTAATCAAAAATTCCATTATACTGAATGATGTTTATATTGGGGATAACACTTACATTGAAAATTGCATAGTTGAGAGTCGTGATACGATTCGGGCAAATTCTACCTTTGTGGGTGAGAACGGAATCAAAATTGTGGTAGAGCGCAATGAAAGGTATGTCATGTAACAAAAGGTAAAACTTGAGGATAAGGGGGCAGTACAGATGCAGANTACAGACGTTCGGNTTCGCAAGATTGCAAAAGAAGGNAAGATGAAAGCAATTGTTTCCATTACCTTGGATGATGAGTTTGTGGTACATGACATCAAGGTCATTGAAGGGGAAAAGGGATTGTTTATTGCCATGCCAAGTAAAAAGGCGACAGATGGAGAATACAGAGATATTGCGCATCCTATTAATTCTTTAACCAGAGACAATATGCAAAGGATAATTCTGGAAGGTTATGAGAAAGCGTTGGCGGAGCCCATGGAGGAAATATAAGCCAAGCAATAGGACAAGGGATTNCTAAGGNTTAGAGAGGCTNTTAGNNGANGACAGCNTCTCTTGAATTTTTGTTTGAAGATTAAAAGAAAATCTTTTAACTTTAATTTGAGGAACAAATGGACATGCGAGTATGTCCGCTTGACCCATGGAGACAAAAATGAGATAATAAGTAACAGAATTTATAAAGTCGGGTGTGCTGATGGATATGCAGACAGTAACGACGGAAATGAGGAGACATGTATATTATCGTTGGCTTGGGCAATCCAGGCAGGCAATATGAAAATACAAGGCATAATATTGGCTTTGACGTAATAGACAAATTAGCGGAAGAAGAAAGTGTTGCCGTGCTGGAAAAGAAGCATAGGGCAATTATCGGCAAGGGATATGTGGCAGGACAGAAGTGCATTTTGGCGAAGCCTCAGACATTTATGAACCTGAGCGGTGAGAGCGTGCGGGAATTAATTGATTATTATAAGGTGGATGAGAGGGCGCAGCTGATTGTAATTTCCGATGATATCAGTCTGGACGTGGGGCAGCTGCGTATTCGCAAAAAGGGCAGTGCTGGTGGGCATAACGGACTGAAAAATATTATTGCACATCTTGGGCATGACAGTTTTATCCGTATCAAGATGGGGGTAGGTGAGAAACCAAAGGGCTATGATTTGGCAGATTATGTTCTGGGGCATTTTTCTGCGGGAGAGCGCAAGCTTATGAATGAGGCGGCGGGAAGGGCGGCAGGGGCAATACGCACGATTATCACTCAGGACGCAGATGTTGCCATGAATGCATATAATAGGAAGAATGCAGAATAAAATACAGTTTTAAGGAGGCGTGCTATGCAGGCACTACTTGCTCCCTTAAAGGAGCTTGCGGAGTATGCTCAGGTACAGGAGTCGATTAAAAAAGGAAAAGCTCCCGTGGCGCTGAGCGGTTGTGTGGATTCTCAAAAGCTGCATATGATTTATGGACTGAGCAATGACTTGAAATATAAGGTCATTGTTACTTATAGTGACTTGAAGGCAAAAGAAATTTTTGAGGAGTACAAGTTTTATGACAAAAATGTCATGTTGTATCCTGCAAAGGATTTGATTTTTTTTCAGGCGGATATTCACGGCAATCAATTGACCAGAGAGCGAATCCGTACCCTGCGTCGTGTGGCGGAGCGTAAGCCAGTTACGATTATCACTACTTATGCGGCGCTTATGACTCCTCAGGTGATGTGGGCGAAGGAGGATGTGATAGAGGTGCGCAGGGGAGGAAGTCTGAATGAATCCGACCTTGCAAAGCGACTGGTGGCAATGGGTTATGAAAAAAGCTATCAGGTGGAGAGTCCGGGTCAGTTTTCCGTTCGCGGCGGCATTGTGGATATTTTTGATTTGACGGAGGAGAATCCTTACCGTATTGAATTGTGGGGAGATGAAGTTGATTCTATACGCAGCTTTGACATTTTGAGTCAACGCTCCATCGAGAAGCTGGAGAGCATCAGCATTTTCCCGGCAACAGAGTTTGTAATGACGAAAGAGTGTGTACAACAGGGGCTTGAACGTCTTGAAAAGGAAGCGGAGAAGCAGGAACAGATTTTTCGAGACGCCCATCAGCCTGAAGAAGCGCATCGTATAGTCACACAGGTAAAGGAGCTGAAGGAACAGCTTCTGGAGTTTCAGAGCAAGCTGAATCTTGAGGGTTATATCCGTTATTTTTATGAAGAGACAGAGACGCTGCCGGAGCTGCTTCTTAGGATTGAGAAGGAAAGCGGCAAAAAGTGTCTGGGCTTCTTTCTGGAAGAACCCGGGCGGATAAAGGAGCAGGCAGACGCGGTGGAGCTGGAATTTCGCGAGAGTATGGAGCAGCGAGTGAAGAAAGGTTATATCCTGCCGGGGCAGATGAATATTTTGTACAGCGGTGAGCAGGTGGCGGCAAGGCTTTTACAGGGCAGTGTGGTGACCATTTCCACCATGGATGTACGAAACGGATTTTTTAAGCCTACAAGAAGGTTTGATGTAGATGCCAGAAATCTGGCGCCCTACAATAACAGCTTTGAGGCGCTTGTCAAGGATTTAAAGCTGTACCGCAAAAAAGGTTATCGCGTACTTTTGCTATCCGGTTCCCGGACCCGTGCAAAACGTCTTGCGGAGGATTTGCGTGATCAGGAGCTTTCGGCAGTTTACACTGAGGATCCTATGCGCGAGGTGCTGTCAGGTGAGGTTCTCACCTATTATGGGCATGTGGGAAAGGGCTTTGAATATCCCATGCTTAAATTTGTGGTATTGTCTGAGACAGATATATTTGGTGCGGAGAAGAAAAAAAAGAAAAAAAAGAAGCTCTATCAGGGGCAGAAAATTCATGATTTCAACGAGCTTAAGGTGGGTGATTATGTAGTGCATGAAACCCATGGGCTGGGTATTTACCGGGGAATCGAAAAGGTGGAGATGGAACGGGTTGTCAAGGATTATATCAAGATTGAATACCGTGACGGCGGTAATCTCTATATTCTTGCCACCGGTCTGGATGTAATTNAAAAGTATGCTTCCGCGGACGCTGCAAAAACACCGAAACTGAACAAGCTGGGTACCAAGGAGTGGGAGCGCACTAAGACAAAGGTGCGCACTGCAGTGAATGAGGTGGCNAAGGATTTGGNGGAGCTTTATGCCTTAAGGCAGCAGNCACAGGGGTATCAGTATGGCAANGATACCGTATGGCAGCGGGAATTTGAAGAAATGTTTCCCTTTGAGGAGACGGATGACCAGCTTGCCGCTATCACAGATACCAAGGCGGACATGGAGAGCGGGAAAATTATGGACCGGCTAATCTGTGGTGATGTGGGCTACGGGAAGACAGAGATTGCTATTCGTGCCGCCTTCAAAGCAGTTCAGGAGGGCAAGCAGGTAGTATATCTGGTGCCGACCACAATTTTGGCGCAGCAGCATTATACCACATTTGTCCAGCGAATGAAGGATTTCCCCGTGCGCATTGATATGATGAGCCGTTTCCGGACTCCGGGAGAGCAAAAAAAGACCATTACCGATTTGCAGAAGGGTTTTGTGGATATTGTTATCGGCACTCACAGAGTGTTGTCTAATGATGTAAAATTTAAGGATTTAGGGCTGCTTATTATTGATGAGGAGCAGCGTTTTGGCGTGGCGCATAAGGAAAAAATCAAAAAGCTAAAGGAAAACGTGGATGTATTGACGCTGACCGCTACCCCCATTCCCCGAACTTTGCACATGAGCCTGATAGGGATTAGGGATATGAGTGTGCTGGAGGAGGCTCCGGGCGACAGGCTTCCTATTCAGACCTATGTAATGGAATATAATGAAGAGATGGTGAGGGAGGCGGTTGTACGCGAGCTTGCCAGAGGCGGACAGGTTTATTATGTGTATAATCGTGTGAATAATATAGCGGATATTGCCGCAGGGCTTGCCAAGCTGGTACCGGAGGCAGCGGTGGCATTCGCCCATGGGCAGATGAAGGAGCATGAGCTGGAGCGGATTATGTTTGATTTTATCAATGGGGATATTGACGTGTTGGTGTCCACTACCATCATTGAGACGGGATTGGATATTTCTAACGTCAATACCATGATTATCCATGATTCCGATAATCTGGGCTTGTCCCAGCTCTATCAGTTGAGAGGACGCGTGGGGCGTTCTAACCGGACCGCCTATGCCTTCCTTATGTATAAGAGAGATAAAATGCTAAAAGAGGTGGCTGAGAAAAGGCTGGCGGCAATTAAGGAATTTACGGATCTTGGCAGCGGCTTTAAGATTGCCATGCGTGATTTGGAAATCCGTGGAGCCGGCAACCTTTTGGGCATGAGGCAGCATGGGCATATGGAGGCGGTAGGCTATGACATGTACTGCAAAATGCTGAACGAGGCAGTCAAAAGCTTAAAGGGTGTTTCCACTATTGCCGATTTTACTACGGTGATTGATTTGGACGTGGACGCTTTTATTCCGCCTGCGTATATAGTAAACGAGGTTCAGAAGCTGGATATATATAAGCGGATTGCGGGAATTGAGAATGAAAAAGAGCGGGAGGACATGAAAGATGAATTGTTAGACCGTTTCGGCGAAATCCCTAAGTCTGTGGAAAATCTGCTGCGCATTGCATTGATTCGTGTGGCGGCACATGGGCTTTATATGATGGAGATTAAGGGAAAGAACGAGCGTATTATTTTTACTTTCCGACCTGATGCGCAGATTGAACCCACAGGGATTCCCACATTGCTAAAAAAATATGGAAATGATTTGGCGTTTACCGCATACGGCAATCCGTTTTTTACCTATAAATATAAAAGGACGGGCTTGGTTGAGACGGACGCGGAGCTTTTGCTTCATATGACGGAGGAGCTTCTGCAGGAGATGAAGGCATTGCTGATTATGAAAACGTAACATGTAAAGGGTAAGTCAGTGCATTTGGCGATTGTTGGCTGACGAAAATGATGTTAACTGTTACGGAAGTTATGGTATAATGATTCTGCTGACGCAGAATTCAAGGCAGCTACAGCTGCCTTGTCGCCACTTGCGTGGCGCATTATACCGGCAACCCATGGCTTGAAAAGTAAATGCCCCTTTGGGGGCGCTTTCTTTTCTGCGCTCATGGTATAAGAGGAAAAAAGTGAAGAGAACATTTTTTATTGCGGATACGCATTTTGGAGATGACAATATCAGGCGCTACGAGAACCGCCCCTTTCAGACGGCACAGAGTATGGATGAGGAAATGCTTGTAAGGTGGAATCGTGCTGTTGGCAGGGAAGACATGGTTTATGTTTTGGGTGATTTCGGAGCCGATGGTTGTGAGAAGGAACTTTTGGGGCAGCTTAACGGCACAAAATTTCTGATAAAGGGGAATCATGACCTGCAGATTAATAATTACTACCGGGAGGCAGGCTTTGAGGAAGTATATGACAAACCTGTCATATTAGACAGCTTCTGGATATTGTCCCATGAACCTCTTTATGTAAATACTAATATGCCCTATGCCAATATTTTCGGGCATGTTCACAATTCGCCCCTGTACAAGGATTTTAGTGTTCAACATTACTGTGTATCAGCGGAGCGGATAGGCTATGCGCCCATTTCCTTTGAGAGGGTGGCGGCAGCGGTTAAGGGAGTTTTATAGTACTCAAAATATGATATCTTCTTTTCAGAACAGGAAAACAAAACAGGTTTTGAAAAGGAGATGTTTTTATGAAGGGTTATACAACGGCAAGCGGTTACATGGGATATGTGGATGGCAGCTATATTTTATTTGCCAGCGAGGAAGAATATAAGGAGTACATGGAGGATTGAAAATAGTGTATTTGCGCTGACACTCAAATTGGCAGGCTGTGGGCAGCATGAAAGATTAGCGTGGGGCAAAGATATTTTGCCATACCTTGGGATATATGGTAAAATGGCTTTAATATGAGAGGTAAGCAAAAAGGAGCCGTTATGTATATAAAATATGAGAAAATTGCAGCCTGCACTTTATTTGCAATATTGATAATCAGTCTGCTTCCTGTTATGTGGCTGGGGCGTTACAATCACCCCACTGGTGACGATTATTATTACGGGGCGGAGACACACATGGTTTGGAGCGAAACAGGCAGTGTGGTCAAAACCATATCAGAGGCGTTGCAGGGAGTGGCATATGATTATCAGACATGGCAGGGAACCTATTCTGCAATGCTTTTGATGCGTCTTGCGCCAAATATATTCAGCGAAGGCGCCTATAAATGGGTTGCCTGTGTTATGCTGTCGCTGCTGACGGGGGGAATTTTTTTTCTTCTGAAGCCTATTGTATGTAATATTTTAAAGGGCTCAAAAAGCCTGTGGGTGATAACGGCTTCCCTTTTGTCGTTATTGTGTGTACAAACGGTGCCTACCCAGTCGGAAACTTTTTTTTGGTATAACGGCGCCATGTATTATACGGGATATTTTGCGGTGAGTTTGTTTTTGTTTGGCTGGATTGTCAGATATCTTCTGGCGCCGCGTTTTTTCTATTTACCTTTATTTGTGGCGATGGCAGTCTTTCTGGCAGGGGGAAATTATGTTTCGCTTCTTCCGGCGCTTATTTTGTCGGTTTGCCTCACAGGGTTTTTGTTTTATAAACGTAAAACAGGACAGGCATGGGTTATCGGAGCAATGGCGCTTGCAATGCTGATTGGCCTTGCCGTCAGTGCAATGGCACCGGGAAATTCGGTGCGGCAAAGTGATATGTGGAGGATTCCCGCATGGAAAGCGGTTCTAAAGTCTCTTTTACAGGGAATCCGCTATATGTGGGCGTGGATGCGGGGCTGGTGGCTTCTTGCGGCAGTGATATTGACTCCCTTTCTGTGGAAAAACGTAAAGCAGGTGACATGGCGCTTCCGTTATCCGGTTATCGTGATTGGTTTTGTGTATGGCATTTTTTGTTCCATGTCTTGCCCAACCTTTTATACCATGAATTCTACAGGTCCGGCAAGGGCGGTAGCAGTTGTATATTATAGCTTTATGCTGGCAAGCTTTTTTTGCTACTACTATTTGTTGGGGTGGATTTACAAGAGGGCTTATGCGTGGTTGAGGAGAGGGAATGAAAGGCAGAAGACGGAGTGTTTTTGGCAGACAAGGCAACACCGGTTAAGCTGTGAAGAGCAGGCTAAAGAGATGTTAGCTGAACGGCTTTCGAGAGAATGTGTTGTCAATAGGCGAACAGGAATATGTGTGACACTAGTGTCATTAATTGGAACTCTTTTATTACTGGTACAAGGCGTTACCGGACAAATTACCCAATGTACCACGGCAAGAGCTATAAGCGTGCTTGCCAGTGGAGAAGCGATGGCATATGAGCAGGAATATAGGGAGAGGCTACAGCTCTTAAAAAATCAGAGTATTGAGGAGGTTACGTTAAGACCCTTTGAGAATAGACCGGATATGCTATATGTAGGAGACTTGTCCTCCGACCCTGACGAACCTACTAATCAGAAAGTGGCACAGTATTTTGGGAAGAAAGCGGTATCGGTTGGTAAATAAGTATAAGCAAAAAGGGGCATAAATTAAGGATAGTTTACATCGAATCGATGAATGTATGTGGCAGACAGTTTGTGTTTAACATTCTGTCTGCTATTTAATTCGGATAAAAGTTTATTTAGCGTAGCATAAAAAGGCACTTGGAGGTGGATTCCCATTTGCTTATGGAAGTCGGTGTTATATTTAATAATTGAATCAATTCTTTTTGCTGCATTTTTCCCGAGTGCGTAATAATTTGATTAGCTTGCCAAGTGCGGTTTTGTCCATTTATAATTGCCCCCATGATCAACACAATTGATTACTATTATATAATTTAATATATCACAAACAAATCATAGTTATTATAATAGATAAGGATTAGGTTGACTTACAGCAATTGACGGTTATATGATAGGAATGTTATAATAAAAATATCAATAGCGCTATAAATATGAATATTTTAAAAGCAAGTCAAAGGAGGAAGAGTTATTATGATGAACTTAAAAAAAAGCCAAGACATTTTTGACATTAGTTATTGTAGGTGTAATGCTTTCTACAACCNTGATGNTTGCGAATGNGGCGGAANGTNATCATGGAGGAGAGAAATCTGCATATGAAACTTATTCGNCAGTTACAATAGACTGTATTTCTACGGGGTCTCATCCATGCTATGTGGGAGGAAAATTGACATCCTGTGAAACCTATGTTTACAAATATATGAACTATGAGAGATGTAGAATATGTAATGATACGCGTTCGTATTATTCATATGGTCCGACAATGCATCAATATGTGCATTAAGTATTAAGCAATTTGTCGGGGAACCGCATCGCAGTTCTCCGACAGGCATATGATTTAGGATAGGAGAAAGTTTATATGAAGATAAAGACAGGACTCATTCCGGTAATACTGGCATTATGCATTGTATGTGGCTGTGGGAAAAAACAAGAGCCTGAGTTCAATGAAAACGGGAAGGAAGAAATCACCTTAGGTGTAAGCTTTATGAGTCTCAGCCTCGGAGAAATCATTGTGGATTATAATAAGCAAAGCAGTCGGTATGAAATTGTACCTGTAGAGTTTAGCTCCGATTTATCCTTTGAAGACCAGCGCAATCGAATGCAGGTAGAGCTCACCGACGGTAAGGGTCCTGATATCTTTAATGATACAGTGCTGCAGGGTTTGGATGCCAAGCCTTTTGCAGAAGCAGGAATTTTAATGGATGTGACGGATTTTCTTGTGGAACAAGGAAACATTTGTGAAAAGGCAGCAGAGTGCAACAGGGTAAACGGAAGGCTGTATGGAGTGCCATACTCTTTTAGCTTAAACACAATGGTTACCTCCCGGAAGCTGGCGCCTGACAGGGAGAGATGGACGAAGGATTACTGTATGCAGATAACAAAGGAATGTGGCGCCACTATGTTTATTGGCGCTCCCTATGGCTGGAGCAGAGAAAGCGCAGGCTTATATGTATTGAATGTACTTGGTGTGGGACAGGATGGAATCCAACTGTTTGTGGATGAAGAAAAGGGAATCAGCTCCTTTGAACAAGAGGAGTTTATTGAGCTGTTGGAATTTTCAAAGGAGTACTCTGACCCGGCGCTCGACGAATCTATTGATGGCTTAGCCACAGGAGAAGCAGTTGTTTCAACAGGAGGAATCAGCAATTTTGATAGTTTTTGGATGTGGGATGAAATGTGTGGCGGCGAGCCTGCTTATATAGGATTCCCCAGCCCTGAAGGAGGGAAACATAAGCTGATGGTAGACAGCTTTTATATAAATGCCGCTTCCTCCCATAAGGAGGGAGCGTTGGACTTCCTGAAATANTTATTGTCCGAGGAGACGCAGCGGAAGATNNCTTNCGGAGNTGGCANGTTTGCGGCAAATNAGAATTTGCTGGAAGCCATGTNNAAGGAAGCGANGGAAGAGATTTGCGATGAAAACACAGGCTACCATAGGGGAGGCGTTTCCTATGAGCCCAGACTAATGACTGATGAAGAGGAGATTATATTCTGGGATATGCTGGAAAATGCAGTGTATTATAAGTGGGAGAATGATATTTGGGATATCGTGGAGGAGGAAGCAAAACCCTTCTTTTACGGAGAGAAATCTGCGCAGGAGGTTGCCCAAATTATAGATAGCAGAGTACAGCTGTATTTAGATGAAAGGAAGTAAAGCGTTCGGAGGCGGGCAGCGGTATGCGTTGATGTTGCGGCAGCCGATAATGATACAATAGGCATAGTTGAGTCAAAGCTTAACGTAAGGTTGTTTTACAAGCTTTCCTACTGCGGATATAATAATAGTAACAAGTAACGGATTATTTATTAAGAAACAGGAGGAACGAGTATGAGCAGAGCAGAGAGTTTTGGAGGCAGAATAGCGGAATACAGACAAAACAAGGGTATGACTCAGGAAGAATTGGCGGGGCGTATCGGCGTGACTCCTCAGGCATTAAGCAAATGGGAGAGGAATCAAAGTCTTCCCGACATTTCCATATTGTCGGATTTGTGTTTTACCCTTGGGGTAAGCGCAGATTATCTGTTGGGAACAGAGAAGCCGNCAATTAATGNAANCGGAAACNGNGAGATTNANAATGAGATATGGAAGAAACTGAAAAATTGTCTAGAGCCTTTGGAGGTGATATTCGGTAAAGACCTGCTGCCTGTCTTTATGGAAAATGCCTATATAGATAAAATAGCAGAGCTGCGGAAAGGTTTGTCGGCGGAAGGGATTTTGATGCCCTTAGTGAGGGTTCGTGACGAATTCCGTTTAGAACCGGATGAGTTTATGATTCTGTCCTATCAAAAGGTTTTATATGTGGAGAAGGTTTCGGATGTGAATGAGGAGACCTGTGAACATATAATCAAAAAGCTCGGGGAGACGGTTCGCGAAAAATATGCACAGATTATCAATCCGGATTTGGTGAAATGCCTGACAGACAATCTGCGGACAAAATATCCGGCATTGGTGGATGAGACGGTGCCGGAGCGGATTTCTTATGGTATGTTGACGGACGTCTTGAAGAGACTTATGGAACGTGGTAATTCCATGATGTATCTGGAAAAGGTAATAGAAATTTCGGACAGTGAGCTGAGGCGTTGTCCAAAGCTTTCCGCAGAAGAATTGGCGGATAAGGTTTCCGGGCAATTAGAGACGGAGGATCATTTCCGGATATTTCTTGCCAAAAGAAAATAACCATATGCATAAAAACAGCCCCCATTCTCATAGCGGAATGAGGGCTGTTATATTACTGATTAATTAGATGGATTTAAAGATTTCATGACAGATTCCATGATTTCATTGCGTAATGCATCAATATCCAGTTCATCAAAGATAGAGTCCCTGATAGAATCCCTAATTTCGTCCTGCAAAGAATCAGTGTCTAAATTATCCATGATTTCACTGGTGATATTCTCTGTCAAATCGGACAAGTCTAAGTTAGTCAAGGGAGAAAATTGCTCCTGTGCTTTTTCAAAAAAGTTTGGTAAATTTAAATTAGGGAAAGAAGAACCGTTTCCTGTCGGTGCACTTCCTACATTGTTACCCTTTTGCCGTGCTAATCTCTCGGTAGAATACCACTGATTGACCGGCCAGCCGTCCTCAAACACAATATTGTGGCGCTGTGGTCTTAGCTTCTCAAAAGGATCTGCTACATCCTGTAAATCCTTGTATACCTCAGGCTCCTCAGCGCTCATCAATGCCATGGGGGCACGGGATGCCACGAATTGAAATTGCGTATACTTTGTCTGTGTCGTGGTAAACGGTATGTCGTAATACTCCCAGCCATTATATTTCTTAAGGGGCTTAATGTACCCGCGGTTTAAGCGGAAGCGCAATCCTTTGTCAAATTCACTGTTGGAAGCAGTGACATTATCGTCCGTAAACAAAATCTGCAATTGACAGGTTTCATCGCTTCGGTCATTCTCGCCGCCGTTGAGCCAAAACAGTAAATGATATTCGGTATTTGGCTCAAGCGCNTGAAAGCCGTNGNTNACATAGCTGGTACCNGCATTCNAATTCCATGAGCCTATAGATAATATCTCCACCATACTTGGCGCAGAAGCGATGGCTCCCGCAAGCGGATTATTGATCATGAAACGGTCACAAATGGTTTTTTCGCCTCCGTCGGGATTTTTGCGCCATGCCTTAGGGTTCACCGTAATATAATTTATTTTATCCATCTTTTTGTCCTCCATATTTTCATATGTCGGGCATTGCTTGTATAGACGGATTGCGTTGTCGGAAACAAACTCTGCCCGACATTTATTAACAAGTCCTTTAGCTCTTTTAGGATAGGTATAACCAATCACTGTACCCTGTTCATCCAAAACATGTACAGTCTGTCTGTTTTTTTCCATGGGTGCCCTCCCCGAATTGATTATTTATGTACCTGCGTTTTTTGTCATGGGTGCCTTCCCCGGTACATTTTTATTTTACAGGATTATTTGAGATAAGTCAATCTGTAAAAGTTCATCGCAATTGGCAGTATTCTTACATAGCTGTCTGGCACATACATGTGATATGTCGGACAGTCTTTATGTATTTTTGGGTTAGAATTTTATGGAAGCTGAAATTGCAACGTGATATAATAAATACAATATGTTATATATGAGTATGATTCCATTTATGCTGCGAGCAACCAAATGGAATCGTAGATGCGAAACTGAGATTACATCGCTATGCTGCACAAGATGCGGCATGGAGAATTAAGGGCAAGAGAAAAAATAGAGAAAGGGAAACTTTGTAATCACAAAGGGTAAAATATGATAGGGATAGATTTGGGAACCACGAACAGTTTAGTTTGTGTGTGGGATGAAAACGGAGATGAACATAAAGTACGGCTGCTGAAAAACCGCTTTGGAGACAATATGACTCCCTCCATAGTCAGCTTTGATCAGGACGGTACTATTTATGTGGGGAAAACGGCAAAGGAACGGCTGGTAACGCATCCCGAAGTAACCTTCAAGGAATTTAAGCGGGATATGGGTACTAATGCGACATATAAGGCATATGGCAAAAAATATACTCCGGAGGAATTGTCGGCATTGGTGTTAAAGCAGTTAAAGGCAGATGCCGAATTTGAACTGGGGTATCCTGTGAAGGAGGCTGTTATCAGTGTGCCTGCATATTTTAACGATAAGCAGCGCGCCGCTACCAGAAACGCCGGATTGCTTGCCGGGCTTAAGGTGGAGCGTCTGATCAATGAACCCTCCGCCGCAGCATTGTCATATCATGTGGAAAATTATGATGAAAGCGAGATGTTCATTGTATTTGATTTCGGAGGAGGTACGCTGGATGTGTCTCTGGTGGATGCCTTTGACAATGTTATCGAAATACAGTCCATTGCAGGTGATAACAGACTGGGCGGAAAAGATTTCAACACGCTGATAGCATATGATTTCTGTGACAGGAACCAAATTTTGTGGAATCCTCTTTCTTTGCAGACCAAGGCTATCCTGCTGCGCGAAGCGGAGCAAATCAAAACAAGACTTACATATGAAGAGCAGTCTTCTGTCCAGGTGCGAATCGATGGGAAGGAATATGCTTATGAGCTGGATAACCAGAGGCTAATCAACCTTTCTTCCGAACTTTTTTCCAAAATACAAAAGGTATTGAACAGGCTGATGAACAATGGTATGGTTACGGTTGATGATATTTCTAAGGTTATCATGGTAGGAGGTTCCTCCAAAATGCCTATTGTCCGCCAGTTTATTTCTAAGCTTTTTGCGGGAAGGATTAGTGACGGCGGCAATCCGGATGAAATCGTCTGTCAAGGAACAGGCATTTTGTGTGGTATCAGGGAACGGAAAAGTGAAATTAAGGACATAGTGCTCTCGGATATTTGCCCGTTTACCCTAGGGATAGAAGTGGTGGATGATATCATGTCTCCTATTATCTCTAAAAATCAGGTGCTTCCCTGCAGCCATGTGAAATCTTTCACCACAGTGAATGACAATCAGAAGGTTATTCATTGGCATGTATATCAGGGGGAAAATCACAAGGCTTCCCTGAATCTTTCTCTTGCTGAATTTGAGATGAAGATTCCTCCTAAGCCAAAGGGAGCCGTTTCGGTGGAGGTGAGGTTTTCTTATGATATCAACGGGCTTTTTGACATTGATATATATTGTCCGGCAACAGGAGAGCATATTCACCGGGAGCTTGGCGCCACGGACGGTATGTCTCCCGAGGAAATTGCGGCGGGCAGGGCAGCTTTGGAGAAAATGAAAATTCATCCTCGGAACATCGAAAAGAACAAATGCATATTGGAGCGGGCAGAGGCTTTATATATTGAATGCAATGAAGAACAGCAAGCCTTTTTGGCACAAGCCATCAAGCGTTTTCAAGCTGCGTTGGATAAGCAGCAGATTACTGTTGCGGAACGTGCCTACAGAATGCTTCAGGTTCAGCTGTCCATGGTAGAGGCTTCCATGTTCCGTTTTGATGTTTTTGACAGACAAAAATGGAACGAGACCTTTGCTGACGAAGAAGATTGTGAAGAGGATTATGACGAAAAGACGGAGGTTTGATAAATATGCCGAGGACGATGTGGGAATGGCTGGAGATTGAAGAAACTACTGACAAGACCTTAATCAAAAAAGCCTATGCCAGACAGTCAAAAAGATATCATCCTGAGGATTTTCCAAAAGAGGCTCAAAAGCTTCGTGAAGCATATAAAAAGGCAATGGCTTTGGCTTCGGCACACAGGGCGCCGTCTGCTTTAGGAGAAGCGAATTTTTCCGTGGAGGGTTATCTTCATATCCTTCATGGGAACCTTACTGCCAGTGAAGAACAGGAGACACCGGATTATTCAAAAGAGGATTATCTGTATAACCCTCAGCCGGGTCACAGCGATGAGGAAGCGGTGACATCGGACCGTTTCGGAAAAGATTATCAATATAGTTTTCGCACCGATTCTTTAACCGATGGAAAAGGGGAAGAATCTTCGTATCGCTATGATGGTTTTCATATGGAACCTGCCAAGGCAGAACGCATATTTAAGCTGGCGGGTCAGCTTGTGTTTCTCCATGAAAGCTCGGATTACCGTCGGGTTCCCAAGATATGGAAAATGGTGCTTGAAAGTCATTTCGTACAGGAGGATTTAAAGGATCCGGTTGTGATAGCAGAACTTGTTTCCGTGATAGAACAAATGCCTTATCTGGAAAGCGCTGTATGGCAGGTATTACAAATGGAGCTGTTTCGTTATAGCGATAATAGTGCTGTGTGGNTNCGGNNNAAGGNTNGTTTCAAGACGGCTCAACAGACGATTGATGCTAAACTGTTGGCACGGATCAACAGGAATCATTCTAAACAGTTTACCTCTTCTTTAATGCTTCGGGTATCAAGGGAACTATATGGAACAGGAAGCAAGCTATATAAAAAATACCGTTTTAGAACATTCTGTATCGCAGCCTTGATTGTTACCCCCGGCATTCTCGCCCTTCTTTTGGCGGCGGTTGTCAACCTGAATCTGGACAAGCAGACGGAAGAAAAGAGGCAGCAGGAAATTGTTGACAGCTGGCGTAAGGAAATAGCTATGATAAACAGTTTGAATGAACAATATGAAAATTCACAAAAAATAAAGGTATCCTCCTTTATTGTTGAAAGTTTTCAGAAGACATATACAAAAGAGCGACCCTATGAGATAGATTTGAATAATGACGAAATACCGGATCATGTATATTAAGATTCGGAGGAAGGTTTTTTCATGACGGAATTGTATGATTTCTACTCAGGCACATACTATTTATATGGTACGGTGAATCAATATCTGGAGAATAATCCGGATATGTATCATGTAGGTTTTATGGCGTGTTTTGTTAGCGATGCCGCTTTACAATAGCTATACCTGAGGGTAATGGCACTTACAATCGTTTTATGTTGCCATTCGGATACATTTTCCTTTAGTGAGAGAGCTGCCTTCTTGCTTTTGGTTTGGTATTGGTATATAATATATACTATTATATTGTAATGTGGTCGTGAAAGGAAATGATATGTCCGCTAAATACAAAGGAAAAATTTCAATTATTTTACAAGCCATCAGCATCGTTCCGCTGTTGTTTTTTGGCATTATTCTTATGCTTCTCGCTTCACGCCAGTTTACAAGCGCTATGTATGAACAGGTTGAGGAGGAGCTTCGGAATGTTGCTCAAAATGTGGATATTTTGTTTGAAGTGGTATATCCGGGAGACTATATGCTGACGGGTGAAAATCCGTATCAACTTTATAAGGGTGAACACAATATTACTTTCGACTATAGTCTGATAGACCGTGTCAAAGAGGACACGGGTCTGGAGATAACCTTATTTTATCAATATACTCGTATTCTGACAACGCTCTATGGCTCTTCCGACACCCGTATTGTAGGCTCGGACGCGCCCGATGTTGTCACTAAGGATGTGTTTGAAGGAGACGAGGCGCACTTCTATACCAATACTATAATTAACGGTTCCGATTATTTCTCTTATTATTTGCCGCTGCATAATTCTGACGGTTCTGTTGCAGGCATGTTGTTTGTGGGCAAGCCCAGCCAGAAGGTAAACGAAGCCATTAATAATTCGATTTATCCGTTAATCATTGCGGACATAGTGGTTATGCTGATTATTGCCATGGGCATTTCTGCCTATACTAAAAAATTTTCTGCGGTGCTTTTAAAAATACATAGTTTTCTGTCGAATGTTTCTACCGGAGATCTCAGCGCTAATCTGGATGACAGTGTTCTGAAACGCAATGACGAGCTGGGAGACATCGGGCGTTCCGCCCTGAGTATGCAGCGTTCCCTGCGCCATATGGTAGAACAGGATGTTTTGACGGAGCTGATTAATCGTCGCTGTGCTAACAGAAAACTGAACCGGATATTGGAGAAAGCGTTTAACAGGCAGCAGCCGTTTTCCCTTGCTATCGGTGACATAGATTTCTTTAAGCGCGTTAACGATACTTATGGACATGAGTGTGGTGATGTAGTGTTGAAAAAGATAGCGGATATTCTGCGGGAGCATATGGACTCTTTGGGTTTTGCAGCACGCTGGGGTGGGGAAGAATTTCTTCTGGTGTTTGACCATATGAGCGCTGATGAGGCAGTCGGCAGCCTTCACCATTCAGTAGGGAATCCTATGGTTTCCACTGAATCATTATATGGCATTCCCAATATTTCA
>WFLY01000132.1 GCA_009177215.1 Bacillota bacterium | reverse complement strand
CATAATGACGGAAAAGGATACAGTACCATTACAAGTGTCCGTGGTGTCGTCAAGCCAGCTTTTCAGATGGCATATAATGAAGACATTATCCGAAGAAATCCATTTGATTTTAAGCTGGTTGATGTTGTGCCAAACGATTCCCAAAAACGTATTGCTATGACGGAGGAACAGCAGGAGCTTTGGATGAGATTTATCCGTGAAGATAAGGCCTACGCAAAGTATTATGATGAATTTGTAGTGCTGTTGGGAACGGGAATGCGTGTCAGTGAGTTTTGTGGCTTGACGAAAAGTGATCTGGATTTTGAAAGCCGGAAGATCCGTGTAGATCATCAACTTGTCAGGGAACGGTGCGGAAAGTATTATGTTGAAAAAACAAAGACCGAGTGCGGATGCCGTTTTATTCCTATGACAGAGGAGGTCTATCGAAGCCTGAAAAATATCCTTAACCGCCGCAAGAGTCTGAAGCCGGAAATGATTGTTGACGGATACAGCAACTTCCTTCTGTTGGACAAGGATGATAAACCGAAAGTGGCATTGCATATCGAAAATGAGATGCGGTGGGCAATGAAGAAATACAAGAGGCTATATCCTGATAAACCATTGCCACACATCACGCCTCATGTGTTCCGGCACACCTTTTGTACCAACATGGCAAATGCAGGTATGGACATTAAGACTTTGCAGTATGTAATGGGACATTCCGATGTAGGTGTTACGTTGAATGTGTATACTCATGCCAGCTATGACCGTGCGGCGGAACAGATGGCAAAAATTTTAGACTTCAAAGAAACTGATATACGAGGAAAACAAAGAAAATCAGGTTAAGAAATGCACTAATCTACTATACCAATTACTACACCATTTACCCATAAATTTGCGTAGATATATAACAAATTATGCAGACTAAGGGTATAAAACCAAAAATGATAAAAGTGCCGAAAAGCTTGAAAAAATCAAGGTTTGAAGGCTTATGAAGGGATATAAAAGATATGATTAAAATATTATTCGTCTGCCACGGCAGGAGATTACCAGTCTCTCGCAAATCCTTGAAAATACGGTAATTAAAGNGCGTAAAAAGNACATTNTATGACAGCTTTATGACACTTGAAGAGCAAGCTATGACATTAGGACAAATGAGGGNCCATGTACNTATGTAAAAGATAAGTATGTGGGCTTTTTCTTATACTCAAAAACAAGTAAATGCACAGGTGAGCTGCTTGATGATGGAGCAGTGGCTACCTTATCAGCCATGTTTAGAGATGAGGAGTAAGATTAAATTTTAAAAAAAGCACAATGTATTTGCTATTTCTAAGATTATGTGATAAAGTTAAAATATGCATTTTGAAAATGTCACGAAGTATTGCAAAAGGAAGATACATTGTGCGAAANAAAAAACAGGAGGTGATGCGGGATGAAACATTATGAAAATTTGTTAACAAAGGGNTGCTTTTCAAGGGTACAATTGATAGAAATTGTAGGAACACCAAGCGCAGCGAATCAGGTAATCTATGAATATCAGAAAAAGGGACTAATAGAAAAGGTGAAAAGGGATTTTTATGTCGTAATCAGCATAGAAACAAAGCAGCCTGTTCTTTCACGTTATCAGATAGGTTCCAATCTGTTTTCAGATGCTTGTATCACGCATCACAGCGCATTTGAAGTGTTTGGATATGGAAGTCAGGTGTTTTATGAGTGCTTTGTTGCAACAGACAAACGATTTTCAGATTTTGTATATGATGGAGTGGTATATCGTCGTGTAGAGCGTAAGCCTGATACAGAAGTAATACAGCAGGGAAACATACGGGTAACATCTGTGGAACAGACGGTGGTAGACAGTATCCGGGATTTTGAAAAGATTGCAGGTTTGGAGGAAGTAATACGCTGCATGATGCTGGTGCCGGGGTTGAATGAACGAAAAGTGCTTGAATGTCTTGCAAGAAATAATAACGGATTTCTATATCAGAAATGCGGATATCTTTTTGAAGAACTGAAAGAGGAATTTCATTTTTCTGCAACTTTTTTTGAAGAGTGTGAGAAATATTCCTCTGATGCAAAGAGGTATTTAATGAAAGAGTCAAAGGATAATGTGTTTTATAAACGGTGGAAGCTTTATGCGCCACAGTCATTGAAAGGACTAATAGATAAAGGAGTTGGTGATTATGATGCAATTGGATAGATTAACCCTTGGTAGAATGGCAAAAGAATTAGGATTTGTAAGAGATACACTGGAAAAAGTTTGGCGTTTGGCAGATGTTTTGAAGTTTATGGAATCGGTTGAACTTCTGTCAAAAGGGATTGCCTTAAAAGGCGGTACAGCCATTAATCTTACAATTTTTGATCTGCCAAGGCTTTCTGTCGATATTGATTTGGATTATTGTAGAAGTATTGATAGGGAAGAAATGCTTGCGGACCGAGATGTTATTACGGACAAAATTAGCAAGTATATGACGGCAAATGCATATGTTTTAAGTCCAAAATCCAAGAATTACCATGCACTGGATTCATTTGTGTATGAGTATGTGAATTGCGGAGGAGTGAAGGATAATCTTAAGATTGAGATTAACTATATGCTTCGTTGTCATGTGCTCCCAGTAGCAAGNAGAGAAGTGAAGTTGCCATNGAGTGATGAGGCACTTACCGTGCTTTCAGTGGCACCGTTAGAGATATTTGCCTCTAAAACAGTAGCATTGCTTACCAGAACGGCACCGAGAGATTTATATGATATGCATAATATGATCAAATATGGGTTGTTTGATGAAAGTGAGGAAGAAATGCTTCGTAAATGTGCTGTATTTTACAGTGCAATAGGAGCAGAACAGCCTCCGAAAAGATTTGAACTTGATAATATCGGAAAAGTGTCATCTCAGCAGATTAAGCGTGATTTAGATCCGGTGCTTCGTAAGGGAGAACGATTTGATTTGGAACTGGTTCAGCAGGAAGTTCGGGAATATCTTGCGTCTATCCTAATGCCGACAAAGGAAGAAGAACTGTTCTGGAAAGCTTTTTCAGAAGGAGGTTATTATCCGGATTGGATATTTGGGGAAAGTAATGAGCTTGTAAATATTGCAAAGCATCCTATGGCATTATGGAAGTGTAGAAATAAGGCAGAAGATAAGATACCTTTGGACAGGGGAAAGGTAAGATAGCTGTAACATAAACTTTAAAACAGAATATGGAAAATTGCAAAAAGCTGTTAAACAACCAGGCAGGTATATGTCAAAAGTGTTTAACGGCTTTTTTTATTGCTTATTTATATGTATAACAGTTTGTTATACAAAAGGCAGGATTATGGTAGAAAGTGTTTCACACTTATAGCATTAATCCTGCCTTTTGTTTTACAGAAATATTTCTGTAAAGCGTGNTTTGGGTNTAGATTCGGTATTTATATCGGGGTATTAGNGGGCGGCTCCTAACAAGATGGAAAATGCATTGCGTTTTCCGTATCTTGCAAAAACTGTCTGAGAGAAATTTAAGAATTGGAGGATTTATTATGGAGAAACAAATAAAAAGAAAAAGTAATGTGCGGCGTAATCGTACTTTTCGTTTTTCAGAGTATGAATTAGCGGTGTTGGAGGAAGGTGCTAAGTGTGCCGGTATGAATGAAAGTAAGTATGTCAGGGAGCTGATACTTTGTGGCGGAGTAGACAGCACTCATACAGAGGACAGAAGGAATTTAATTTGTCAGATTAGTGGTATTGCAACTAATGTAAATCAGATGGCTAAGCGGTGCAATGAAACATCATGGATTGGAAACCGGGATGTCATGCAGTTGCGTCAAATCTTGGAGGAGATATTAGAGCTTTTGAGGGAGTTGTTCGAAAGGTGGAGATAGTATGGCGATAACGAAGATTATGAATATTAATTGCGCTGGGCAGGGAAATATTGCGGCACATTTGGAACATTCAACAAATTGTATCTGCAATGAAACAAAGACACAGAACGGAAGTCTGGTAGGTGGTATTAACTGTCTGCCAGATTTTGCTTTTCATCAGATGATACAAACCAAGGAGATGTTTGGAAAAACAGGAGGTTGGCAGGGGTATCACTTTGTAATTTCATTGTTGCCGGGAGAAGGTACGAAGGAGCAGATGTTTGAGATAATNCGTAGATTTGCCNAGGAATTCTTGGGTGGGGANTACGANGCTGTATATAGTGTGCATGATGACAAAGAGCATTGTCACGGGCATCTGGTGTTTAACAGTGTAAATATGATTACGGGTAAAAAATATGAGTATAAAAAGGGTGATTGGAAGAAGATTATTCAACCAATAACTAATAAATTGTGTGAAGATTATGGATTGTCCATCGTACCGGCGGAGTATAGCCAAAATCCGGTTAATATGAATCGGAAGCAATGGGAAAAGAAGCAGAGCTGGAGCGAATTTATAATGGGGATATGCAGTATTGCAGGAGTAAAGCCACATCCTATGAAGAGTTCTTATTTCTAATGGAGCAGTTAGGGTATGGGGTAAAGGTGGGAGCACATATAGCGGTGAAAGCAGAGGCTATGAGAAGGAGTCACAGACTGGATACCATAGATGCAGAGTTCTCGCCAGAACAGCTTATGAAATATTATGAAGAACCGGAAAAACATTATAGCTATGTCGCACCGCCTATTTTTAACAATGGTTATCCACTTTTGATTAAGCCAAAGTCGCCGTATCAGCAGAAATTCTATGGAAAATTGTATCGCTTGCAGGTGGTACAGAAATACAGATTTCAGCATAAATACACCAGATACAAGGAGGATTTACAACGAATGCAGGAGGAGTATCTGTTTCTTAATGAAACATTCTAAATCCCCCAGCAGAGCTGGGGAGACTAGCAGACGCAAGTGGCGATAAACAGAGTACCAGAATAATCCCCCGTTGTATAATAGGTGCAGGTCTGGCAAACCGCACAAAATACAACGGAGGTATATCCATGGACAATCAAAGTTTATCACATAGTCGTTATAATTGCACATATCACAGAGTATTTATCCCGAAATATCGTAGGAAAGTGATGTTTGGGAACTTGAGAAAAGAGGTAGGTGAAGCCATCAGTAAGGTATGCAAGATGGAAGGAGTCACAATCATAAAGGCAGCAACGCTGCCGGATCATGTGCATATGTACGTGTCGATTCCACCCAAGGAGAGCGTGTCTAAGGTAGTAGGCCGAATCAAGGGGAAGAGCAGTCTGATGCTTTTTGACAGACATCCAGAGTACAGAGATAGGTATAACCGTCATTTCTGGGCAAGAGGATATTATTGCGAGACTGTCGGTAATGTAAATGAGGAAACGATAACGAAGTATATCAAAGAGCAGTATGAGAGGGAGCGACTGGAAGGAGAGCCCTCTAAGTAAGTACAAAAGAAGCCGCTTTTAAGCGGCCACCAGTAACATAATGAACATGGTTTGTCAGGCCGCCTTTAGGCGGAAACGCAACAGGCCCCGGAGGGGCTTATCCAGACCACCAGCAGCCGTGATTCATCGCTGTGTCAGGACAGGTGGGAATAATTTTAAGTATCGCATCTGACATGTTTTTTTCTATTATTCTATTTTCGATAGGCACTCCTTTCTATTGACCAATTAGTTAAAATGATGCAAAATTCGGGTGAAAATACTTAAAACCACCATTGACCAATGACTTTTTTACAAATATAATGTAATAAAGAAAAGCAAAGGAGGTAGGTTATGAATTTAAGAGAGTTAGAAGCAAAATTTAAGAAGAATACTTTTAATAATGAAGATGATATAAAGATTTATTTTCATTCTGACATAGTAAAACCGTTACTAGAAGAATTGAATCCTGAGATGGCTGGACANTATCACAGNGAGGATGTTTTGAANGCAGGGGGAAGAACGGATGCGACCTTTCAGAACATATCGTTCGAATTNNAGAAAGAGGGACATTTNGATAAAGTTTCAGGAATCAAAGAAGCAGTGTATGGAAGAGATCGTGCAGACCACGGATTGCATGATTATATTCTAAGTAATGCCGGAATAAATGTCAATGACAAAATTGATGTCATCGTAAAGAAGATTCTATCAGGTATTGGTGTTGGATTTGACGGAAAACAATTTATTTTTGCAAGATTCATCCCATCCACTCAAAAAAAGATGGTTGATACAAGTAAGGTAAAGATATATATAAATGAGGCTGTAAATATTGACTTTACATATGAAGTAAAAGATTTTTCTAAGGGAATTAAGAGACTTGCCTTGCTCTTAAAGCAGGCAGACAAAATTTCACTTTCAAAGCAGATGTTATGTGCTGTGATAAATCCTAAGAGTGATTATGTGCGCGGTAGTATATTAACAATTTATCAAAGTCTTGATGATAATTTAGTTGCTACCAAAGACACATTTAACAATCGAGTTAAAACTTTATATGATGAGTGGGATCGTGTATTTGGCGTAATGTATGGTGATGATGAAGATGCAACAGATTTTACAGAGGTGTCTTCTAAGATAAGAGAAATGTATGGGATTAGTGACGGTGTTGAAATTGATAGTAAGAGATATCTCTTTTCAATGCAGACTTTTTTCAATATTTTTCTAAAGTTATTAGTTTATGCCTTCTTAGCGCAGTTAGTAGATCCTATGTTCACAACACAACAGGAACTTACCAAGGATGAAATCAATAGACTCTTTGATGGAAGTACAGATGCTAGCTGTAAATTAGTAAATAATTTCTTTGAATCTCATTTCTTAGAGTGGTTCACATTTACAGCCAATATAAATGATCCAGAATCAAGCTTTGATGTGAAACTGATAAACGAAACACTAACAGTTGTGAATAAATTTGACTTGAGTACATTCGTCTTAAGGCCTGAAAATGTGCAGGATATTTTACAAGAAGTATATATGGGGCTAATTCCACAAGAAATGCGTCATTTGATGGGAGAGTATTTTTCGCCAGATTGGATTGTTGAGCATGCACTTGATATGGCTGGATATACAGGTGATATTAGTAAAACATTGATTGATCCGACTGCTGGTTCGGGACCATTTTTAACACAGGCAATTAAGCGTATTATCAATCAAAAAGGTGGTTCATTAACCAAAACTGATATTATCAATATTACACATAATATTGTTGGATTTGATATTAATCCTATTTCCGTTGTTTCTGCGAAGGCAAACTATATTCTTATAATGTTTTCAGCCTTCTTTGATAATTGTGACGAAGAGTTTGGGGATTCAGTCGGAGTGCCTGTTTTTATAGCTGATTCCATATTGGCTCCAGTGGTATACACAGAGGAGAATGATGATACTCTTAAGTTAGAAACCACAGTTGGTGAAATTGAAATTCCAAAGTTTGATTCATTCTTAAAGGGGAATGAATTCTTAAAACTTCTAAGCCAATCTATAGATGATAGAGGTTCATATGAGATATTTGAGAGTTTGGCTCTTGGGAAAGGGCTAATCAGCGAAAAGGATATTAATATAGTTAAGGCATTATTTTCAAAGTTGAGTGTGTTACATCGCGCAAGTAAGGATTCCTTCTGGCCTATTATTTTCAGAAATAGTTTTGCGCCTGTTATGATAAGAGACAAGTTTGATTTTGTTGTCGGAAATCCTCCTTGGATCGCTTGGAAAGCAATGAGTAAAAGCTATCGAGCAGGTACTCTTACAATTTGGCAAAGCTATGGAATATTCGAAAAAAATGCCTATGATAAGAAGACTACACATGATGACTTTGGAATGGCAGTTACTTATGTTTCGGTAGATCAGTATTTAAAAATAGGTGGAAGCATGGTATTCCTGCTTCCAGCCTCCTTTTTAAAGTCAACCAAGGGGGGAGAAGGGTTTAGAAAATTTGAGATTATAAGAAATAATCAGAGTGTTCCATTTAATGTTGAAGAAGTGCATGATTTCTCGGGGGTTAGTTTATTTACGATACCTACTGTGGCTATAAAATTTGGAAAAGGAATTGCTATGCAGTATCCTATGGATCAGTATAGATTTTATACTCAAAAAGGTAGAAAAAGTAAAATAGATTCACATGCAGATTGGAAACAGGTATCTGAGATAGTAGAGTATTCAGATTGCTTAGCTCAGCCGATAGACAAGGATGATTTACAGTCTGCATGGCTAACGCTCGAAGATATGACTTTTGCAAATAATGTTGTAAACCCTGAAATTGAGAGAATCTATAAAGGAAGAAAAGGGATTGAACCAGCAGGGGCAAAAGGTGTTTATATTTTGCTGAAGCCAAAAAAGGTGAGAGATGGGTATTTAGAAATAATCAATGATATGTCAAGACAAAGAAGACAGGACATTATTGATAGAGGTATTCATAAAGGTGTAGTTGAAGAAAAATATATTTATCCAATGTTGGGAGGCCGTAACATAGCTCGCTGGATGGTTAAATCGAACGAGTATATGATTGTACCTCATTCATCAGAACATAAGTATGGTATTCCAGAGGTAACATTAGCCAGAGAAGCACCAGNGACATTCCAGTGGTTGTCATTTTATCATGATGAGCTTTTGGANACGAGAATACAAAATGGTAAATNTTTNAATCCAGATATNCAGCCGTTTTATAGATTGGATAATGTTGGANCNTATACTTATTCNCCTTATAAAGTTTTGTGGAANGAACAGACTGGAAGTATGTCAGCNGTTGTAGTTTCGNCATATTTGAATTCCATTCCGGNGGCAGATAGTGATCTATTNACGGAAGATAAGCCTATTGTGGTTGATTCAAAGGTTCTTATGTTGGACATTTATGATGAAATGGAAGCTTATTATGTATGCGGAATTATTAATTCTCCTAGTGTTATAGAGGTTGTAGATGGATATGCAATTTCGACTAATAGGGGAGTAGATGTGTTAAAGTATATTGCGATTACTAAATATGATGAAACAAATGCAGTACATAGAAAGATTGCTGAGATATCTAAGAACATCCATGAGAAAATGAGAGAAACATCAGGAAAAGCAAGTATTATACAGTTAGAGAACGAACTTAATGAAGAAATTCATAAGCTGTTTTCGTAAGGAGGTTAGTATGGAAACATTACGTGTAGCATTTAACGCACCGTTGCATGAGCATGATTCTGAGGAGCAAACTTATGGGTGTCGACAGAATAATCCTGATATCTGTGGTTCAAATGGAATCGAAGGCGTATGCGCATTTGCTTCTGAAGATGGAATTTGCAAGCACCCATCAAAAGCATGGAAGAAGCAATATAATAAATTAAAGGATGAAAAAAAGTAAGATGGGGGGAGGTCAATCTCTACAGCTATTTCTGTAGAAGACTGATGCCCCCTTACACACAAATTTCTGCGAATTGCAATAGGGGGATGCTTACACTTGTGGCAGTAGTGATGCCGAGCATAGTTTTATAAAACATAGCATGACCCCATAAAATGCAATAGTGTGCAGTTTATAAATATTTCGCCAAAATGTTAAGTTTTTGTATGTTTTTCTCAGTTGT
>WFLY01000174.1 GCA_009177215.1 Bacillota bacterium | reverse complement strand
CTGTGCCTTACTGATATCTGCATTAGAATGCTTTATATCTCCTGCTCTATCCGGTCCAAATTTTGGCTCAATCTTTTTTCCCAGAGCGTCACAAAGAGCATAATAAATATCTATCAGATACTCTCTTCCACCATAAGCAATATTGAATGCGTTGCCTGCTGCCTCACTCGATGCCAGACATGCCTTTAAATTTGCTTCAATTACATTGTCTATATAAGTAAAATCTCTAGATTGCTTTCCGTCACCATTAATAGTAGGTGCCTCTCCATTTAAAAGCAACTTAATAAATTTAGGAATTACCGCTGCATAAGCTCCATCAGGATTTTGACGACGTCCAAATACATTAAAGTATCGCAATCCGTATGTGTCCAAACCGTATAACCTTTTATATAACTTACCATATTCCTCGTCTACACNCTTTGTCAATGCATAAGGAGACAACAAATTGCCCTCCTGCCCTTCTACCTTGGGGAGTACCGGATGATCACCATATACTGAAGAACTGGAAGCATATACAAATTTTTTAACATTGTTTTGTCTGGAAGCCTCCATCATGTTCAAGGTTCCTCTAATATTGATTTCCTCATACAAAAGAGGCATCTCAATGCTGCGCGGTACGCTTCCCCACGCTGCCTGATTCAGCACATAATCTACTCCCTTACAGGCTTCCATACAAGAATCTAAATCACGAATATCCTTTTCCAAAAAAGTATAATTAGGATTCCCTAAGAATAAATCCACATTCTCTCTTTTTCCTGTGGACAAATTATCCATACATCTTACAGTATATCCCATATCAAGCAGCGCCTCNCATAANTTNGNGCCAATAAAGCCTGCGCCCCCTGTNACCAANAATACACTATCATNTTCAAATTTTAATTCTCTGTATCCCATCTTTTTACCCCACAATACTAAAAATCAGATATTATAATCTCCAATAGCAATATCCTTCATCTGCAAAATCCTGACGATTTAACACCCCCTTGATATCCAAGAGTACCTTTTTTTTGTTGTCTGCCCGATAAAACTGATTAATATCACTTCGTTCAAGTTTGGAAAAATTCTCATGAGAAACAGCTATAAGCACTGCATCCATATCCTTAACATCATTCATTTTTACAAAAGAAATACCATATAGCTTCTCAGCCTCATCTGCATCTGCAACTGGATCCACCACTAATGGTTGAATGCCATACTCGTTTAATTCATTATAAATATCTATCACTCGCGTATTTCTGGCATCAGGACAATTTTCCTTAAATGTAAAGCCTAATATTGCCACTCTGGCATTTTTCACTGCTATATCTGCCCTAATCAAACTTTTCACCAGATTTTCTGCTACATATTTTCCCATGTCATCATTTATTCGTCTCCCCGACAAAATAATCTGAGAATGATAACCCATCTGCTCCGCTTTATAGGTAAGATAATACGGATCTACACCAATACAATGCCCACCTACTAAGCCGGGAGCAAATTTTAGAAAATTCCACTTTGTTCCCGCTGCTTCCAAAACCGACTTTGTGTCAATGCCCATCTTATTAAAAATAATTGATAATTCATTCATAAAAGCAATATTAATATCTCTCTGACTGTTCTCTATTACTTTAGCCGCTTCCGCTACCTTTATGGATTCTGCCCTGTACACTCCTGCTTCTACCACCAATTCGTACACCTTAGCCACCGTATCAAGGGTAGCTTCATCCATACCTGACACAATTTTTGTAATGGTCTCCAGACGATGTACTTTATCTCCCGGATTAATACGCTCTGGCGAATAGCCTACCTTAAAGTCAATTCCACACTTTAAACTGGATTCCTTTTCCATAATGGGAACACAAATATCCTCTGTTACTCCCGGATATACCGTAGATTCAAATACTACTATTGAACCCTTGGTCAGATTCTGTCCAACCAGTCTGCTGGCTCCTTCAACGGGGGTCAAATCCGGTGTATGGTCGTCATTTACCGGAGTGGGCACTGCCACAATAATAAACTTTGCCTCTTTAAGTCTTGTAGCATCACTGGTAAAATCAACCTTACATTGTGAAATGGCCTCATCGCCCACCTCTCTTGTAGGGTCGATACCTTTCTTATATAATTGAATTTTCTTCTCGTTCAAATCAAATCCAATTACATTAATTTTCCTTGAAAACGCTACCGCAATAGGCATTCCCACATATCCTAAACCTACTAGTGCCAAATTTTCTTTTGCGCTCAATAATTCCTCACATGTAATCATATCGCTGCTCCTTTTTTTATTTCGTCCATATAAATATCTATAATCTGCTTTCTGTCAAAAAGTCTTTCCGCCCTCTGCCTTGATTCCAAGCCCATTTTCATTCTCTCGTCAAAAGAAAGCTTGATAAAGCTCTCCATCCTATCAATCAAGTCTTCAGTGCTTCCTGCCCTAACCAAAAAACCACTCTTGCCGTCCTCTAGACACTCTCTGCAGCCTGCAACATCAGTCGCAATCAACGGTCTTCCTGTGGCCGCCGCCTCCAGCAGCACATTTGACATTCCCTCATGATAAGAGGGTAATACAACACAGTGCATATCCTTCAACACTACTCTTACATCTTGAATCATTCCGTGATATATGATAACTTCTTCCTGCTGCAATTTTTTCAGCCTGTCCTCAAATTCTTCTTCACAAAATCCACAGATATGAAATTGTATTTTGGGGTACTTTTTCTTGAGCGCCTCGGCAGCTCCCAGATACTCATTGATTCCTTTTTCCTTCNTAATTCTTNNAATGAATACAAACTTAAGCGNNTCANCATCAGNATATTCCTGATAAGTAANATGCTGTAGGTTCACTCCCGNACCCGGCAACNGCCTAATNATACCACCAGCCAATTTTCTATTTTTTACAAACTCCATGTTTTCTGCATTTTGACAAAATACACATTGTGCTTTTTTCAAAGCAATACGATACATGTGAATTGTTATAAATTGTAATATTCCCGGATATTCAACTGCTGTACCCAATCCCGTTATATTAGCCACATATGGAATATGTAACATCCTGGCTGACATTCCTCCGTACACATTAGGCTTTATCGTATAAGTAAGAACTATGTCCGGTTGTATCTGCATTAACATCTTTCTGATTCTAATGAAAAGCCTAAAATCCTTAATTGGATTCGTTCCTCTTCTATCAATAGGCAATTCATAGAAAGCACAGCCCATACTCTGTAATTGAGCAATCCTATCTCCTTCAGGGAGTAAAATAGCTACTTCATATCCTTCTTTAATAAGGCTGTCCAACAGTTCTTTTCTAAAATTATATAACCCTACATCATTATTGGCTATCACAGCTACTCTTTTTCCCAACTCATCCTACTCCTGCTCTTGTCTTTTTGTACCCGTAAAGCTCTCCATCGTTGCTGATGTTTCGCTGGATATTCCCTGTCTTCCCGACACAACGGCAATTGTCTTAATAAGGATTCTACAGTCATTGCGCAACGAAACATTCTCTACATATTTAACATCCCACTCAAACTTTTCTTCCCAAGAAATGCTGTTTCTTCCCTTAATCTGAGCAAGACCTGTAATCCCCGGTCTCACATCATGCCTGTGTTTCTGCCTTTCATTATACAATGGCAAATATTTCACCAACAATGGTCTGGGGCCTACAATACTCATATCCCCTTTTAAAATATTCCAAAGCTCAGGCAATTCGTCTAAGCTGGTACTTCTTAACAACTTCCCAAATCGGGTTAATCGTACATCATCCGGCAATAATTCACCGCTTTCATCTCTGGCATCTGTCATGGTACGAAATTTGTAAAGGCGAAAAATCTTCTCATGGAAGCCCGGTCTTTCCTGCTTAAAAATCACAGGACTTCCTAATTTCACCCTCACCAAGCACCATATGATTAGTAACACCGGACTTAACACAATTAACGCAATCATCGATAAAATAAAATCAAAAAATCTTTTTACATATCTTTCATAAACACCTTTTTTTTGTTTCATAACACTATCTTTTCCATTTTTTTCGCTGGAACTCCCACATAAGTTCCCACCTCTGTTATATTNTTCACTACTACCGNACCTGCACCGACCNTNCAATTATCGCATATAAAAATNTTATTGNTAACCGTANCGCCGGCGCCTATCCACGTTCTGCTATGAACCTTCACTGCTCCGGCAAGATGTGCTCCTATCGAAACATGTACAAAATCACCGATTTTACAATCATGGTCAATTGAGGAACAGGTATTAATAATACAACCCTTTCCTATAATTGCTCCCGGATTCACAACCGCTCCTGCCATAACTACAGTTCCTTCACCAATCTTTACATCTTCAGCCACTACCGCATCCGGGTGAATTAATACGGGAATTGTAACATCTNACAATNCTTCTTGTATGCGNTGCCTNACCTTTNCGTTACCAATTGCTATTATANCATCANCTTGATATTTTGCANCATCATGGCACTTTCCTNCTACCGAATAGCCGCCGCATTCTTTTATCTCTATATTATCATCAAGAAAAACTATGTTATCATATCCCGCTTTTTTAGCGATATCAGCTACCACCTTGCCATGTCCGCTTGCCCCAATAATCATTAATTGTTTCATTCTGCGTTCCTTCTTATTTATTAAAGCAATCCCTAATTATCTCAATAATTATATCCTGCTGCTCTATAGTCATCTTAATATCACTGGGCAAGCATAATCCTCTGGCAAAAATATCAGCGCCTACATCCATTCCTTCCGAAGCTGCCACAAACCGGCAATCCTTATATACTGGCTGCATATGCATGGGCTTCCAAATTGGTCTTGACTCTACATTACATTCTTCTAATGCAACTCTAATTTCCTCAGGAATTACTTCACATCCCTCATTTATCAACAAACAGCTCAGCCAAAAATTAGGTTCGGTATGGGCAAGATAAGGATTCATCCTGACAGGCAAATCCTTTAAGCCTTCTCTATATCTCAGGTAAATCTCTTTCTTTCTTGCTATATGCTCCTCCAAATGTAACAATTGCCCTCTTCCGATTCCGGCAAGAATATTCGACATACGATAATTATATCCGATTTCTTTATGCTGATACCACGGGAAATNTTCTCTTGCCTGAGTAGACCAGAACNTAGCCNTGTCAGCAGCATACTTTTCATCCGTNAGCANCATCCCACCGCCCGATGNNGTAATAATTTTATTGCCATTAAAGCTAATAACGTTATATTTTCCGAAAGTTCCCGTCTGAACACCACGCAAAGTTGCCCCTAAAGATTCTGCTGCATCTTCTATTAAAATTGCTTCATGATCATCGCAAATTTCTTTTATTTCATCTAATTTAGCCGGAGTTCCATATAAATTAGCCACAATAACAATCTTGGTCGCCGGATATAGCTCAAACGCTCTCTTAAGCGCCTCAGGATCCATATTCCATGTGTCTCTTTCGATGTCAATAAACACCTGCTCTCCTTTTTCATAGGACACCGGATTCACCGTGGCAGCAAAGGTCATATCGGAACAAAATACCCTGTCTCCCTGTTTTATACCTGCTAATTTGATTGCCAAATGCAATGCTGCAGTTCCTGCAGATAGTGCAACGGAATACTTGCACCCCACCTTTTTACAGATTCCGCTTTCCAATTCCTGAAGATTAACTCCTACTGTAGATACCCAATTTGTATCAAACGCTTCTTTCACAAAAAGCTGCTCATCACCATGCATTGTAGGAGATGACAGCCATATTTTATTCTCAAATCTCTTCATTGCTAATATTACCTCTTTTCTCGGTACTCTTATTGCTTTGTATTTGCTTCCAAAACATTTTTAGCAATCTTAGTTTATCATGTTTAATCCTGTATTTCAATGATTATAATCTTATCTTTCCATTTCGGTTTCACTTTATTTGGGGTATTTATACACAATTCCCACTATATTTTTGAGAGCATATTCATGTGCCTTGATAATATCGTTTTCTCTGGTCTTTATATCTTTCCCGTCAGGATATTTTCCATGAATAAACGATAGAATAATGAAGCAAAAATTCATCATACGCATATTTCTTAGAATTAAGACAGCCATAGGATACAAGACCCTTTTCATTGGCTGTCACTATACAAGCATTGTCCACATCCATGTCAAGGATATTTCCTCCATAGCATTCTTCCAAAATAATGTTTTTGGAGGCTTTGATATTATTTAGAATCTGAACAAAATCTCTAATTTCACATACTCATTTCCCCATAGGTAAATGCAGACCCTACCCACATTTCCGCCATGATTACTCACAATCAGCGTAAAGCTGTCTGCCGCGCTTAACTCTCCTACCATTTTTTGTAAGGTTTTAAGAACTGTTTCTTTATCCGCCGCCATGGTTGGAATCCCAGTATTTCCATATTTTAAATCCTCCCCATCTGCAAAGAATATTCATATATTCTCAACGTCATATCCANAGCCCTCTATCAAAATCTTATATGCAAATTCCAAATNGTTTCAATATGTTTCAATACTGTTCATTAACATAGGATCAAAGAAAAACAACCACCCTGATATATCCCTATCTAAATGCTTAAAAATATTATTTNCCAGATAANCCACAATCTGNTTNACTTTTATTGCATNGACAGATATANACAAATTAGCATAACCATCTCTTTCTCATTGAATACATTCCGTGCCATATTAACTGCGTATGTTTTTGAAATTATATGATTCATTATAACCTTGATGTCACCCTCTCCATCAAATATAATTCAGCTGCTCCTTGTACTTGCAGTTTCTATTTCAAAATATGTATGTTGCACGTCAATATACTCTATTTGCGCTGCATCTATCATAGTATCTCTTGCTAACCAACTTTTCTGATTTCATCCTCTTGCAAGGTATCCAAAATATACGGCGAATGGATTGTAATAATAAACTTGCAGTTAGGAAATAACTGCCTGAAAGTTGGCATCCATTTTTCTGCCATTTAGGATGAATATGGCAATCTATCTCATCAATAAGGATTATTGCTTCCTTCTCATAAAATTCTTCATTGTTACAATCCTTAGCCAATGCCAGCCTTTTTATAATGACCAGCACAATGGAAAATATACTCTTGAATCCATCGCTTAGCATATCAATAGTAATCTGTTGATTACTTTTTTCGTCAGTAAATACCAAACTTCCATTTTGATTAATTGTTTCAAATTTTAACGGATGCAGAAGCAGTTCAAATGCCCTAATAATATGCCTGTATATTTTCTGATTACGCTCAGATGGTTCTTTTAATCGAAGGTAATCCATATTAACAACCCATTGCTTTAATTCAACATCCCGATATAAATTGCTCCCCTCCGCATCAATATTACTTGCTAAAGCATGAGGCTTCGCTTCTTCCTGCATTTGAAGATTTGGACCGGCAGGATTTCTCCTAGAAACAAACCGGAATGGGTAATAATACATAATTAAACCAGTTTGGGAACTAATATGCAGCCTTTTAATCTGCTGAACATACTCATTCATATTTTTCGCCATTTCAGTCGAATCCTTCATTACTTTGTCAAATATATACTGAGGTAAATATAATGCGTCCTTCCCTACCTCTTCAGCATTATCCCTATTATGCCTGTACTCAAGCCGCATATAATTCTCTTCCAGTCCAAGTGCCTCTATTTCCACATCCATGAACCTCAAATCTATGGCTACTCTTGCCGTCTGCTCTCCTACTGCTATCTCACCATCCTCTAACAACGCTCCTGCATAACTCTCGTTTAAAGCAGAAAAAGCAGCCACCTCAACCCCCCTACTTCTAATTTTTTCTCCTTGTTCAGAGTTCCGACGCCGCCTCTACCACATCATCCTGTTCTACAACGGATCCAACAATTCCAACCATATTTAGTTTATCATGCATACCCCTGTATTGCGATGATGAATCCTATTATAAGCAGTTACCCTTCTCATACTGATAAGTCGGTACAATCTCCTTCACATCCTTGCGAATATCAGCCGTTTCAGACTTAGCATCCTCTCCCAGCTCGTCCAGCTGCCTTCTAAACTTTTCCTCATCGAATTCGATAGGCTTTCCAATGAAAATCATCTTATTAGCAGTCTTCTTCAGACCCTCCTCACTCATTAGAAGCTCCTCATACATCTTCTCTCCGGGGCGCAGACCGGTAAACTTGATTTCAATATCCTCTCCCACCTTATAGCCTGACAATTTGATTAGGTTCTTTGCCAAGTCCACTATTTTCACAGGCTCACCCATGTCAAGTACAAAGATTTCACCGCCCCTTGCATAGGCTCCTGCCTGTAACACCAACGATACTGCCTCGGGTATAGTCATAAAATACCTGATAATATCGGGATGAGTAACCGTCACCGGTCCACCCTCCGCAATCTGCTTCTTAAACAGCGGAATTACGCTTCCGTTGCTTCCCAGAACATTGCCAAAACGGACTGCCACAAAATTAGTGTTTGAATTCTGATTCATCATCTGAACCACCATCTCACAAATCCTCTTGGAAGCCCCCATAATGTTGGTCGGGTTGACTGCCTTATCCGTAGAAATCAACACAAATTTCTCTGCTCCGTACTTATCCGCTGCCTGTGCGGTTTTGTAGGTACCGAAAACATTATTTTTGATTGCCTCGTTAGGGCTTACCTCCATCAAGGGTACATGCTTGTGTGCCGCAGCGTGATAAACAATATTAGGACGATACTTCTTAAAAATAAAATTCATTCTGTTTGTATTACGCACGGAAGCAATCAACACTACAAGATTCAGCTTTGGATATTTGCGAATCAACTCCTGCTGTATCTCATAGGCGTTATTTTCATAAATATCCACTATAATAAGCTGTTTGGGATTATGTCCGGCAATCTGTCTGCATAACTCGCTTCCGATGGAGCCGCCTCCTCCTGTAACCATAACCGCCTTGCCGCTTACATAATTTAATACCTCTTCCGTATTAATCTGAATAGGTTCTCTGCCCAATAAATCTTCTATTTCCACTTCCTTCAGCTTAGCAACCGACACCTCTCCATTAATAAGCTGATAGATTCCAGGTAATGTTAAAAGCTTGCAGCCGCTTTCTTTACAAATATCTAAAATTTCTTTTTTATTCTTTATGTCAGAAGACGGAATGGCAAAAATAATTTCCTCCACCCCATACTGTGAAACGGCATCCAAGATTTTGTTCCTTCCCCCTACAATCGGAACCCCCCTAAGCAGCTTGCCATGACACCCAATATGGTCGTCAATAATACACTGCACATGAATATTCAAGTATTGACTGGTCTCTATCTCTTTCATAATAGCATTTGCCGCCGCTCCCGCACCAATCAACATCACATTTACTTTTTTATTGCCATTTACCAATTCATTTTTTTTCATGTTGACAATACGCAGGATACGATAGCTAAAACGGATGCCACAGGTAAACCCAAAAAGTAAAAACCAATAAATCGCATAATAGCTTCTGGGCATTCTGCAGTCTATTGCATAGCTTACAATCAACTGTCCTACTGCCACGCAGGTAGTTGCAAATACAATATTCACAAGCTCCGTGGCGCTGGCATAACGCCATACGCTTTTATAAAGCTTCCATAAAACAAAAAACAGCAGCATAGTAATCAAATTAATGGGAATCATCCGTTCAAATCGAAGCATATATATACGCGGTATTTCTTTGAAGCTAAATTCAAAACGAATGTAAAGCGCCGCAAAAGAAGCTACAATGGTAACCATAATATCCAGCAGTATAAGCGCTATAATACGATTCATCGGTATTCGTAAAAAATTATTGTTCTTCCTCATTTACAATATTTCCTCTCCATGCCGTAAACAGCATTGTAATACTAAGACTCCCTGCTCCCCACGAATATTCAAACAAGCCAAACATTGCAGGAATTAAAAGAAAAAAGAATAATCCCACGGCATGTTTGGAACACTTTCTATTATATTGCCTACTGTAATCCACACATCCGCCAATCACCAAGCCGCCAAATAATATCATTACTATAATCCCAAAATCCGTACCATACTGCAAAAAAATATTATGAGCATGTCCTATCCAATAAGTGGGCGTTACTTGAAATCCCTGCTCAGCATATGGCTGCCCCCGCAGCTTCAGGTGTTTGAAATAATATTTATAAATGGTGCCTCTTATCACAAAAGAATCCTTAGCCTCTTCCTCTGTCAGCACTGCCTTTTTCACTTGGGCGTTTGAAATTACTGTGGACTCAATTGCTCTTTCGGTGACCTGACTTTTTATCAGACCTGTTGTATTCTTGCGCAAGTCCTCCACACTCTTGGCAACCCGCTTCCATGCCGCTTCAAAAAATTCATCACTGTCAATAAATTTCTCCGAGTTCCATTTATCCCAAGAATGTACTCTCCTCTCATTCCATTCACCATAAAACCACAACACATGGTGAAACACCGGCGGCATATATCTGGCAGCGCTAAAGCACAGAGGGAATGTAAGGAGAAAACACAATATCAGTACCGCCGCATTCCTGATATAGCGCTTCTTCTCCTGTAATTTTCCCATAAAACGCAGAAACAAAACCGCCATTACAAAAGCAGTTATCCAACCGGAACGCCCTATTGTCATAAACTCAAATGCAAGCACTGCTCCGGCTCCCAACCAATAATACAGCCTAATCCACTTGCTGCATCGATTCTTGTATACATACACAATCTTGGCAAAAACCGCCGCCAATACCTCTAAATAATACAGGGAATTCCAGTTTGGGTTGGCAAAAAACCCCTTATACCTCGCATCTACGCAATCATAGGGTCTCAGTACGAAGCTATGACCCTGAAATATAAAAAAGCTTAAGATAATACCATTCAGCATTCCATGATATAAATCCTCCCGCTCCTGTTCCGTAAAATCCGTCAGGTAAAAGCATCCGAACATCACAAGATAGCAGAATGGCCAAAGATAATTTCCTCCCGAAAACATCATCAGAAGCATCATGGCACTCCAGATAACTGCAAATCTTATTTTCAATTGAGGTCTGTTCTTTTGGATAACTCTATCAATATAGATGTGTATCAGGATACCGCCAAATAATACCACATCCATGATAATTATCAGCATATCAGTAGGATACAATACCTGTTCCCTGTAAAAAAGATAAACGCCGGTTCCGCCGAGGATGCTCACAACACCCCATATCAGATATGCTTTCTTCCATCTTATCAGATCTTCAGGCTTATAATGGGAGACTATGATAATCACCATTACAATTCCCATCAAATCTCGAAAAATTTCCCTAAGTCCATCCAAACCCGAACAATTTTTTACCCGATTATCTATCAGACAAAAGAAGAAAAAACAAAAAGTATACAATATCCTTTTCCAAGACAGAATATAAGCGATACCTTCATTCCTTTTAGTTGGTATAATCATCTTATTTTACCACCTACCCATTTTAAATGCAACCATTTACACATTTCGCCATCTCCATGGACTTTTCTTCTATTTTGAGATATACTATAAACCGTAAGGAGAGTATCTCTCATATACTTACTATTACCAATTTTATATGATTATAGAAATATCGGAGTTGACATTATGAGTTTTTTCCAAGATTTTTTCAGTAATACTATTTTCCTTGCTTCCGCTGCGGGCTGGATCGTTGCACAATTTTTAAAGACTTTGATCCATATGTTTCTTACCAGACGATTTGTTGCCGAGAGGTTGGTGGGAAGCGGCGGTATGCCCAGTTCTCACTCGGCAACCGTATGCTCACTGGCAACCGCCTCCTGTATTATATACGGCGCCGACAGCTTTGAATTTGCCATTTCGCTTATTCTTGCCATTATTGTTATGTATGATGCTATGGGTGTCCGCAGAGAGACCGGCATTCAGGCAAAGCTTCTGAACGATATTATGCAGACCTTCGCCGATATGGGTAGAAGTGAAATTTCCGCCAATGACAAGCTAAAGGAATTTATAGGACATACTCCCTTACAGGTACTTGCCGGAGCTATATTGGGAATATTGATTGCATTTATAGTATGCGGTTTATAGACCTTTACCGACAAATTATTAATATTCCTTAATTTTCCGCCAACCGATTAGACTTCTCTTCCCTTTTATGCTATACTATCAAAGTCTTATAATATGTAACAGTTCATAAATAACGCGGCTAGACTGTAACGAAAATATATTCATTACAGAAAGAGAGGACATTCTATGAAAAAGATAAAATTAGGAATTATTTTTGCGGCATTATCCATGCTATTATGCGCCTGTTCAGATGATTCCACTGATCTTAAAAGTCCCATCATTGTAGATGAGAATACTATTTCCGCGCCGGAAATCAACAGTTCGGAAGACAGCAGCGAAACGCCCTCCGATAATATTATTACGGAAGACGACACCAATCCTCCCCGCCCCGGTATGGTACGAAGCCGGCTCACTAATGAATGGGTGGATGAAGAGATAGCTGACACCAGACCTATCGCGGTAATCACTCCCAACGAAAAAGATGCCTTCCCTCAATATGGCTTGTCCAACGCTTCCGTTCTTTACGAGGCAAACGTAGAAGGACGAATGACCCGTATGATGGCAATTTACGAAGGTTGGGATTCTCTGGAAAAAATCGGCAACATTAGAAGCCTGCGTTCGTATTACGCATATTGGGCTTTTGAATGGGATGCTTTCATTGTACACTATGGAGGTCCTTCCTTATTTATCAGTGACTTGCTTGCGCAGCCTACCACACAGCACTTGGACGGAGATGCCGGCGGTGCCGATGCTGTGGCATTTTACCGTGATAACAGCCGAAAAATGCCTCACAATGGCTATGCAACCGGTTCCGGACTTCTGGATGCGATTACTCAAAAGGATTTCAGCCTTTCCTATCGCGGTCTGTCCNAATGAGAAGCACTANCNATTTACNNACATGGCAAANCCTANNACTTTANAACAGTNTNGTTCCGNCGCTAAGAACGCAACNTACATAGATATGTCAGGCTGCTATCCGTTGACAAGATGTTACTTTGAATATAATGATACTGATGGTTTATACTATCGTTCCCAGCATTTGTCAGGATCCTCAGACGGTCCTCACCTTGATTCCGCAACAGGGGAGCAGCTGAAATTCAAAAACATTATAATACAGAATACAAAGCACGAGGAAATCGGCGGCGGTTATTTATCCTTCCAGTGTCATGACGACACAAGAGACGGTTGGTACTTCACAGGCGGCAAAGGTATTCATATCACTTGGGAAAAGTATACCGACTATGGCGCTACCAGATATTATGATGAAGATGGCAACGAAATTGTACTCAATACCGGTAAAACCATGGTGTGTATCGTGGAGGATGGAGATTCCTTTACTTACCGTTAAATGCTTAAAGCCCTGCACTTCATTTGTTTTATGAAGTGCAGGGCTTTTCTGTTGTCTGTCCATTAGTCATGATATCCTACATAAAATCAGCAGTCAAAAGCACTTTTTTACACCTAATCTCCAAGACCCAACCTGTTAATTGCCGAGAATATAGCTCTTACAGAAGCTCTGGTGATGTTTGAGCTGACTCCCACTCCATAGGTAACGCTTCCGGTATTTTTATCCAAAAGATGTATATATGCAGCCGCCTGAGAATTTGCACCGCTTTGCAATGCATGCTCCTCATAATCAAGGACCTTAATGCCTATCCCCAGCTCATGCGACAAACCTCTCTGAACCGCGTCAATAGGTCCGTTTCCTATTGCCTCAAATATCTTCTCCTTACCATGGTCCGTGTAGGCCACCGTTACCTTTGTATCAAATTCCGACTGCACGGAACCGCTCAAATCATCAACCTTAAGCCTGCGGAAATGAATCGGCTCCTTTCTGTCCATATATTCCGCTCTGAAGCTCTCCATAATCTGGTCTGGTGATACCTCTCCCTGCTTCTCGGAAATTCCCTGAATCACATTGGCAAATTCCTTATGCATCGCCTTAGGCAGTTTAAAGCCAAAATAAGTATCCATAATAAAGGCGACACCGCCCTTGCCGGATTGTGAATTAATACGCACAATAGGCTCGTACTCTCTTCCTATATCCGCCGGGTCAATAGGCAGATAAGGCACCTGCCATATTTCACTGCCTCGCTCCTTCATTGCCTGAACGCCCTTATTAATGGCATCCTGATGAGAGCCCGAAAATGCTGTGAACACCAGCTTACCAGCGTAAGGGTGCCTCGGATGGATGGGCAGCTTACAGCAACGCTCATAAATCTCAATGATTTCATTGATATGCTCGATATTCAACATAGGATTGATACCCTGCGAAAACATATTATAGGCAATATTTAAAATATCAACATTGCCGGTACGCTCGCCATTACCGAACAGCGTACCCTCCACACGGTCCGCTCCGGCAAGCATAGCAAGTTCTGCGCTTGCAACGCCTGTTCCCCTGTCATTATGGGGGTGTACGCTGACAACAATACTTTCACGATTATCCAAATGCTTAATCATCCACTCTATCTGGTCTGCATACACATTAGGCGTATTCATCTCCACCGTGGAAGGAAGATTGATAATCATCGGATCCTCGGGTGTAGGCTCCCATGTCTTAGAGACTGCATTACAGATTTCCAATGCATAATCAAGTTCTGTTCCGGTGAAGCTCTCCGGAGAATATTCCAAAATAATCTTACCCGGGAATTTTTCCGCGCGCTCTTTCACCATCTGTGTACCCTTCACCGCAATCTCCGTAATATGCTCCTTATCCATATGGAATACCACATCTCTTTGCAGGGTTGAAGTGGAATTATAAATATGCACAATCGCTTGTTTGCAGCCTTCAATAGACTCAAAGGTTCGATCAATTAATTCTTCCCTGCATTGAGTCAGAACCTGAACCACCACATCATCAGGAATAAGCTTGCGCTCCACCAGCTGGCGCAGAAAATCATATTCAATTTGGCTTGCTGCCGGAAATCCAATCTCAATCTCCTTAAATCCTAATTTAATCAGAAATTGAAACATCTCTATTTTCTCTTCCACCACCATAGGGTCAATCAATGCCTGATTGCCATCACGCAAATCCACGCTGCACCAAATAGGAGCTTGGGTTATCTCTTTATTCGGCCACTCTCTTTCCGGATAATCAACTACCGGATTTTTACAATATCTTTCAAAATTCAACATATTTTCCTCCAAAAGCAACAGCTCATCCACAGGATGAGCTGCCTTATTATTCTCCCAGTCCGCTTTCCACTGCTGTGACTAAGGTTTTAAGCGCCTCTTCTTCATCTTCGCCTTCACAAACAAATTCAATTTCATCTCCACATTTTACACATGCGCCAAGCACGCTCAAAACGCTTTTCGCATTAGCCGTATTTTCACGAAATGAAAATGTAATCAACGATTTAAACTGCATCGCTTCTTTACACAAAATACCTGCCGGTCTCAAATGTAAGCCGGTAGGGTTCTTGATGACCACTTTCTGCCTTACCATAAGCCCCTCCTCCAGTTCCTCATATATCTTCAAATTTGATTTTATCATATTATGTAACTGTTCAACCATGACTTAAGTCGAATAGTCTTAGCCGTGCAAGCACGCTGTGCCTATTCGGCGCAAGTCATGGCTAAACTGTTACTATATTATAACTATAACATGATTAGGATTCAACCTCAAGCAATTTTTACTGCTGCCCTTCCTCTTCGCCCTGTACAATTACCTGCGCCATAACCTCATTTTTAACAATAATGTCTTCCACCAGATTAAAGGTTATGGGGATGAAGTATACACCATCCTTAAGCTCCGTTATCTCTTGCTCTTCCATCCATGCGGCAATATCAATGACACCGTTCACCGAAGCCTGCCGTAAAGGCTCTATCAAAGCCGATAATCCTTCCACCTCAAGCGTGTACGCCTCTACATCCTCCGGTAGGCTCGCCGTNAATTCCTGAGGANGATTTATANTATTGATGTTGCTTACAGGTATNTTAANCGTCTTTTCTGCCTTANGCTCAATGTATACCGTCGCNGCAATCTTTCCATTGAAGGAGCTGTCGGCAAGTCTCACATTATCCGGCAGATATTCTCTGATATTGATTATTGCAGTTACGCTGTCAACAGCGCCCGTAATATTCAATTCCTCTTGAGAAATACTGATTTTGTTCAAATTGGCAAGCACGGAAGATACACCTGCTATCTTTACCGTCGTGGGCTTGCTCTCTACCACACCCGTCACCATAAAATCTTCATCCGGAGTTCCCATAACATTTAATTCTATCGGAACTTCTTTGGTTGCAAGAACAGATACGAACATATGCGCATAATCTACGTTTTTAATGAGATTATCCTGCGCTACCAGATTATCTTCTTTATCAAAAAGTCTGATTTCCACATTTGCGGACAAATCAGTAGTTGCCCCGTTCACATCTATTTCTACCTTGGCATAGTTCACTTTTTCGACTGCCGATTTCGGTCCCGTAACCTCTATCATGGTCTGATCCGGAGATGCGTTAGCTACCATGTAACCCTCCGCCACCTCACCTATAACGCTGCTTTGCAGCTTTACCCATTTACTCGCCTTATCCTCCACGCTTAGACGTACTACATCATGATTGCCCTCAACAGATACCGTCTCCGCATTCTGGACATAATAACTGATTGCAATAGTATTAATATCCGTCAGCTTACTCACATCTGCTTCTGCTACAATATCACTTGCCCTTAATTGAGCTATAATGCTCCTTGGAGCCTCCACAGTCACGCGCACAACATCTGTGTTATCAAGCACCTCGTATACCTTATTTTCCTTATCCAGAAGCTCTGTATTAATCAGATTAACGCGGATATTACTAAAGTAAGTGGTGTCCTTTGGATTATTAATTGTCACCACCAGAAACCAAAGTATAAACGCAAGCACCAGAGAAGCAAGCTTTAACCCTAAATTATGTGTTAATTTCTTCTTCATTTTTTAGCCTTGCTCCTTCCCTTCCATTTACGTTTGGGCTTATTATCATCAGTCTCCTTAATTAGAATCCGGTGCATACATCTTCTTAACTCCTCAGCATCCAAATTTCTATCCAGTTCTCCCTCATAAGCCACACTGATTTTACCGGTTTCTTCAGATACAATAATTGTCAGGGAATCTGTCACCTCAGAAATACCCACACCGGCGCGATGTCTGGTTCCCAGCTCCTTGCTCAAGCCCAAATTATCGGAAAGGGGCAGGTAACAGGTGGCCGAAACCACTCTATTGCCGCTCACGATAACCGCGCCATCATGAAGAGGGGTATTATGTTCAAATATATTAATCAAAAGCTGGCTGGTAACAAGACCATCCACATCAATTCCTGTTCGCTCATAATCCTTTAAAGATACCTTTTGCGCAATGACAATCAATGCTCCTGTCTTTACCTTGCCCATCTCCACACATGCCTTGACAATTTCATTGACGGTTTTCTCCGAGAAAAGCCCCTCCTCCCTTCGGCTGGAATCAAAGGGAAGGACACTTCTCCAAAGGCTTTTATTTCCCAATTCCTCCAACGCTTTGCGAAGCTCCGGCTGCAGTACAACAATCAATGCCGTCACCACAAAGCTAAGGGCATTCTGAGCCATCCAAAGGATTGTGTACATTTTGCAGAAATATGCCAAAATCAAAAAAGCACAGATAACAATAAGCCCTTTCAACAAAGCCCATGCACGGGTTTTTTTCATCCACACTAAAATATAGTACAACAAAAGGGCGACAATCAAAATCTCAAGTACATCGCCTAAATCCATTGTTGTTCTATATATACTAAATCTTTTCAGATAGTCGGATACTGTATCAACCCACTGCATTTTACTTCAATCCTTGCTTTTAGTTTTATTCCCGCAAACGGCAAGACAAAGTCATGACTCCATGACCCCGATTGCTGCCACACAAACCGAATATCCCACAGCTTTACTGCGTTTCTATTTCGATGCCCTGTCAGCTTGCTCTGAGATAGTTAAATTATAAATCATCGTAATCCTCAATATTCTCTTCTGTCATATTGCTGTTAATTGTTACACTTTTCCCACTGTTTGTGTATTCATTTCTGCTACTGTAGGACCGTCCTCCCTTCTGTCTGTTGTAGGAACTGCCGCCCTTTGTGACAGAAGTATGCTCTGTAACAACGCTTCTCGTGCTGCTTCGACTGCCTGCACCAGCCGTATTTCTTCCTGCAGACGGCGCAGGTCTTCTTTGGGTATTAATCTTCTTCACCGTTTTTGTCTGCACGGCAACTGTCATTTTAGGAACCGCTTTCACATAATAATAGTATTCATCATCCTCAAATTGCACCTTTTCCGTCCTGCTATAATCCACACAGAAGCGGAAAAACTCTATTATCTTTGCCACCAAAACGGCAACTACAGAACCCAAAATCGCATTTAGTACAGAAATATTAGTATCATAAAGCAGATCACCCACCAGCAGAATTACCAAATCAATTATGGCTCCCGCCACCATAGCAATCGTCCATGAGTAATCCACTGACATTCTGCGAAGCAGGTATACTACAATTACTGTAATGGCAAATGCCGTTATCATAACAAGCATCGCTTTGTTGTTTAATATGCNGTCAATAATTAAACGTATCTTTNCAGTTGCTTCCTCTGCTCCCATNNTGCCGATAGTAGTGGCATTGTTTGCCACNNTGTTCAANAGAANATANNCTATCACGCCACAGCCTACGGAAACCGCCGACACCGGCGTACCAATAAGACCCATAACAATAGGAATGATATATGGCACCTTTAATATACAAAGCAAGGGAGTCAGAACCACCACCAAAGAATCCTTGGGGCTGAATCTGAAAAACAGCAAAAACATTACAAGGTATACGCTAAGTCCTACTATTGCTACTTCCAAAGACAAAGCATACATATGCAGCAGGCTGAAAACGAGTGTCAGCAGAAGCATACAGCTTGCGGGTAAAAAAGAACACATCAGTGAGACAATCAACACAATAGCTATATTGTCCAGCCTTGTCATATACCCCAGCTGTCCGTTTATGGTATTAAACACCACAAACGCNAGCAAAAACNTGGCTATCGGAAGGATAAACACATCATTTTTGCTGTATATCATTTTANTCTTTTCTCTTAATTCCAGTAAACCAGTCATTATTTCCTCCAAGCCAATGCCCTTTATTGACGTTCATTATACATGGCATTCAGCTTCTTCAAATTATGATAGTAACATTTCA
>WFLY01000005.1 GCA_009177215.1 Bacillota bacterium | reverse complement strand
CATGTAACGCCTGTTTCTCACACACACCGTAAGATATTGATATTGAATCCATAAAATCATAATGTGCCGTTTCTACTCCGCAGGCAAAAGAATCTATCAAAATCTGTCCATCCGTTTTCTCCGGATTGCAGATGTATTTTAATGCTTTCTGTACGGTTGCTTTGACAGCATGGATTCGTGTGTATGCCATACCTGTTTCATCAGCTCCTTTACTTCTTCCATATCTTCCTGATAGATATTGCCCGTGGCATTTATCCTTGCTGCTATCTGGTTCAGGCTTTTACTGATTCTACTTAGATTAATGTTGTAGTCATGCAGCTCCGAGTAATCCACAAAATAGGTATACCCATATAAAATCAAATGTCGCAGATAATCATTTTTATTTTTGTACTCTGCATTTTTACATTTCGCATCTAAAATATATTTCTCATCGTCATTCATCTGGAGAATAACCTGATTGCCACGTTTCCGTTTTTCCATCTTCTACCTCCATCGTTTCAAAAATTTGCTAAAATTAGCACTGCTATTTTCCTGCTCTGCCTTTTGTTTGGAATACATTTCATAAGGGGTCAGGGGATTTTCCCCTACAAGCGGATTGGATATCCAGTTTTCCTTTTTGGATATCCGAATCCAGTGCGTGCTATTCTACTCAAATCCTTAAACAAAGAGAACAACAAGCCCGAAACCATACTTCCTGATTTCTTTGTACAATTACCAAAATTAGCCTTTTCTTTCGGCTTATTGCCCTCTCTGCTAAAACTGCTCTTATTTCTGCTACTTTTTCCTCAAAACAAATCCTCCAGTGCATCTAGCACATCTTCACTGATTTTTGGCAGATGATTGTCCTCTTTTTCTGCTAATTTTTCTATTTTCGCCGCAGGCAATGTACTCTGTCTCTGCAGCAAAATCCCATCTCGCTTCTGAAACGCTCCCAATAGTTTTCAGACATCTCAGCTTTATTTTCTACATCTGTATTTTCAAAGTAGCGGATAAGCGACTTAATAATGACTTTGGAGTAGGACTTTTCAACTGACCTGTCCATCTTCTGCATATATCCCCAAGCCTTTTTATGTTCTTCTTTATTAAGATTAAACCGGATGTTGATGTCCTTGATCATGACGCCTTTCCTCTGCTCTGTGTACGTTTCAATGTCTGTAATGCCAATACTTCATAACCTTTTGCTGTTGCGCAGATATCCTGAATAATTACTACCCTGTCTGCATCATATTCAGCAAAATTCCTTATCAAACAGCTACCGCCACCAATCACATACAGTTTCATCAAGTCTGGATTATAGCCATATTCCCGCAGCTTACTGAATACCTGTTTTACATAGTCCTTTGCCACTTCTGAAACTACCTGTATACAGTGTTCGGGAATTTCCGCAGTTTCTTTGCGGAACACTTCCTCAATAATGTAATCTGGAACTTCACACTGACAGTTTCTCATGACCTCATTTCTTGCCTTTTTCATACACTGGTACACCCCAAATTGCTCTGTGAAAATTTTTCCTGCTAAGGGCTTCCCGTTCTGCATAAATGCCACATTCATTGTTCCGTTGCCGATATCCGCCAATACCGTATTACCGCCGATATCTCCGTCATAATTGATAAATGCGGCATATCCCTGTGGATGAATGGAAGCATCTGCAATAACCACCTGATAGGACTCACCGTTATATTTAAAACGTACATCCTTTTCACACAACAGATACTCCCGAAAACTTTCCTTCTGCTCTTTTACCCAGAACAACGGCACTCCTGCGGCTAAATGGATAACCGCCTCATGTTTCCCTCTGAATTTGAGCTCTTCTGCAATCGCGGCAAGCGTTAAAATCCAATAATCCTCGTCATGGATTTTCTGTACCTGAAACTCCTTATGCCCACCGCCGATTCCATATTCTTTTCCTTTGTACTCCAATGCCACTGCCCCCAACTGCACCTCTTTTTCAACACTGGCAGCAAAAACCCTGTGTGCCGTTTTCATATTTCCATATCCATGATCCACGCCTAAAATCAATTTTCCGTTATAATATAATTCCTGCATTATAAATTCCTCCAATCACTTTAATGTTTCTAACTACAATACGAGATTGCTTTCTATACCTCGTTTCTGCCATTACCGTACTCATAATAATTTACTTCCGCACTGTAATAATTACTGATTGTGTTTGGCGCATTATAAAGTGCTGTCAGCAAATACGCCTTGATATTCGCTATATGGGTGGTGGTCTTTTCCATGCTGTCCAAAACATAACGGATATGCCCTGAATCCAGCTTTAAAAATTTCCCTTTAACCAGTTCATACGGATAATCTGCGCCACCGATACGGATACTTTTTCTCTGAACCGCCACCACATCAACAATAATTTCTACCAGCTCGTCCAATAACTCATACTGATATTTCATATCTGCTTTCAGAATCTCGTAATCAATATTTTCTCTCACGATCTGCCTATAAGCCTCTATCTCATCCATCTGATCCGCTTCTGCTTCTCCCTGATTGATGGATAGATAATCTTTATTAGTAATCTCTATAGTATTCTTTGTATTTGTCTCCCCTTTCAGGGAGGGACCTGTCACCTTTGAAGTAGTACCCTCCCTCTTTTCAGGGATAC
>WFLY01000024.1 GCA_009177215.1 Bacillota bacterium | reverse complement strand
CCTTTAAGTTCTGTATACAATCGGTCACGGAAGAATCCTCCGGCATGATGTCAAGGGGAAGTTTTTCCATGGGGATTTGAATATAATTTAGGTCGTCCAGAGATTTGCGGCGGACGGAATTGGCGAGACGTTCTCTTTCCCAAAAATCTCGGTCTTCTTCCTTTTTTCTCTTTTTTTGAAGTCTCGCAGCCCTGTGTATCACTAAGCCGAAAATAATTAGACTTGCCAAAATATAATATTTCATATATAATATCCTTTCAGAGTTTAACATTATTGCCATAGAAATTACGGCNATGNTTCCGTACACAAAGCGTTGCTGTCCGGNGACACTTTTTATAAGGANNAATTATGTTTAACATGCACAATAAAAAAACAAAGCAGCGTATTTCAGCTATCATTATTATTTTAGTTGTGGCTGCCATGATACTTCCTACTTTAGCATATTTTTTTACTTAATTCAATGTAACAATATGTTTTTGCTTTAGCACAGCTTTTCTGTGTGGAATGGAGAATGTTATGAAGAAATGGAAAAAAAGAGGAGGTTTTTTTCTTCTTGTTACGGTTTGTATTCTGATGTTTGGCATATCGGTGCAGGCAGAAGGAAAGGCTACTATCAAGACAGGTGTTTATGCGGACAGTGTTAATCTGTCAGGGCTTACAGAGGAAGAAGCAGGGGCGGCAATAGAGGCGTATGTGGAAGGCTTGAAGTCCGTGGAGGTCACATTACTTGCGGCAGATAATCACGAGGTAGTTATTACGGCAGGTGATTTGGGTATCGCATGGAGTAACAAGGAGCTTGTGAAAGAGGCATTAGAGCTTGGAACCCACGGTAATATTATCCAGAGATACAAAGCGTTAAAGGATTTGGAGCACGATAATTATGTGTTTGACATACAGCTACAGTTTGATGTGCAGGCAATAAATGATATTCTTACGTTACAATGTGTAAAATACGATCAGGAAGCCATAAATGTGGGATTAAAGCGTGAAAACGGAGCTTTTACCATAGTGGAGGGGCAGACAGGATACTTTTTGGATGTGGAGACCTCTATAGATACTATTTATAATTATTTGGCAGAGGAGTGGGATCGTCAGGCGTGCAGTATTGCTTTAAATATTGTTGTAGATCAGCCGAAAGGAAGTGTGGAAGAGCTTTCGGCAGTCACGGATGTATTGGCGTCATTTACTACGTCATACAGCACATCGGGTTCTTCCAGACGTGCCAATGTGGAAAACGGGTGTAGATTGATTGACGGTATCACCTTGTATCCGGGAGAAGAATTTTCTACTTATAATACAGTTTCACCCTTTACACAGGCAAACGGCTATTACATGGCGGGTTCTTATATGAACGGAAAGGTAGTAGACAGCCTAGGGGGCGGTATCTGTCAGGTATCTACCACACTTTACAACGCAGTATTGCTGGCAGAGCTTGAAGTGACGGAGCGTCATAATCATTCTATGATCGTGTCTTATGTAGACCCTTCTGCGGATGCGGCGATTGCCGAAAGCTCAGGGAAGGATTTTAAATTTATTAACAACACGGATTATCCTATTTACATAGAGGGTTATACCGAAAACAGAAAAATCACCTTCAATATTTACGGTAAGGAAACAAGAGCAGCCGGACATAAGGTGCGCTATGAAAGCGAGATATTAGAGGTAAAGAATCCTCCGGCTGACCAGATTTATGCGGATGCGGGCAAGCCCTTGGGCTATATTGTGACGGAGAGCGCTCATGTCGGTTATAAGGCAAGGCTTTGGAAAATCGTGACAGAGGACGGCGTAGAGGTTAGCCGTGAACAAATTAACAGCAGCAGCTATAAAATGGTTCCCAGAAGCGCCACGGTAGGTGTTTCCACAGCCGACCCCAATGCATATGAGGAGATAATGGCGGCAATCGGTACATGTAATATCGATCATGTGAAAAATGTGATTGCTATTTTGACTGCTCCGCCGACAGAGACTCCCCAGTAATACCACCTTTAAGGAAGCGGGAATATGAAAGTAGGCAAGGTATCGGAGAGCGTATTAAAGCGTTCTGTGTTGAGACAGATAAAGACAAAAAGAGAAGAAGTTTTAAATGGTGCAGCCGTAGGGGAGGACTGCGCCATTTTTTCGTTCCCCGAAAGAAATACTGCCAGCGAGCCGGAAATTTTTACGGAACGGGCACAGTATGTATTGGCGGGCTGTATGCAGGAGGCTGCAGTCGCGGTGCAGGCGGCTGGGGATGTGACTATTCTGCCTACCATTACAATGGGGCAGTTAATACAAAAGTGTGCCAATAATCTTGCAGTCAGCGGAGCCACACCCATAGCCGCCATGATCACGCTGCTTCTTCCGGAAAATGTTGAGGAGACAGACATTAAAGAATTGATGTCTCAGGCAGAGGCTGCCTGCAGCGGACTTTCCATGCAGATAGCGGGAGGACAGACCAGAGTAAGCAGGGCGGTAAATGTACCTGTTGCGGTGGTGACAGGCTATGGCAGGCTTAAAAAGGGCATGTCGTGCACTGCAAAAGAGGCGAAGCCGGGACAGGATATTGTGGTTAGTAAGTGGATAGGTCTGGAGGGTACGGCGATTCTTGCCAGACAAAACAGGGAAAAGCTTTTGCAAAGATATCCTGCTTATCTGGTGGAAGAGGCAGCAGGCTTTGACCGTTATCTGTCCGTGATACCGGAGGCGGCGACCGCCATAAAGTCCGGCGTGTGTGCCATGCATGATGCTTCCGAGGGAGGGATTTTCGGAGCCCTTTGGGAGCTTGCGGAGAGCGCGGGCGTTGGACTGAGCATCGATTTAAAAAAGCTTCCCTTAAGGCAGGAAACTGTGGAGGTATGTGAGTGTTGTAATGTGAACCCCTATGAGATTATGTCAGCGGGCTGTCTGGTGATGACTACTGAGGACGGACTGGGGTTGGCTGCGGCGTTAGAAAAGGCTCATATTCCTGCGGCAGTGGTAGGAAAGGTTACGGACGGCAACGACAGAGTCCTGTTTAATGAGGAGGAAATCCGTTATATGGACAGACCGAGAACGGACGAAATATATAAATCAAATTAGAAAGCCATTTGTATGGGAGGAGCTGTGCCATGGTTCCGATTACAGGTTTTAGAAAAGCTGGTTTATAAAAAAGAAAGGTATGGTATAAGAGATGAGAGAAGAATTATTGGCAATTATCGAGAAGAACAGCCGGATGGATTTAAAGGAGCTGGCAGTGATTCTCGGAGTGGAGGAGATAGNCGTGGTAAATGAACNTGCAGNTTTGGNGGCTGAGGGAATTATCTGCGGCTACCATACTATGATTAACTGGGAGAAAACCTCCATAGATAAGGTAACGGCCTTGATTGAGGTTCGTGTGACACCTCAAAGGGGGCAGGGCTTTGACAATATTGCAGAGCGTATTTACAAATATTCTGAGGTGCGCAGCGTATATCTGATTTCCGGAGGTTATGATCTGATGGTGATTCTGGAGGGTAAAACTCTGCGTGAGGTTTCCAACTTCGTATCCGATAAGTTGTCTACCTTGGATACGGTACTCAGCACGGCGACTCATTTTATCCTGAAGAAATATAAGGATCACGGAACCATATTGTCACAAAATAATCAGGATGAAAGAGAGATGATTACCCCATGAGAAATCCATTATCAGAAAAAGTTGTCGATATAAAACCCTCCGGTATCCGTAAATTTTTTGACATTGTAAGTGAAATGCAGGATGCTATTTCGCTGGGTGTGGGCGAACCGGATTTTGATACTCCCTGGCATATTCGTGACGAGGGAATTTATTCATTGGAAAAGGGAAAAACCTTTTACACCTCCAATGCAGGTTTGAAGGATTTAAGACAGGAAATTTGTAATTATTTAAAGAGAAAGCAGGGCATTTCCTACGATTGGAATAAAGAAGTGCTGGTGACGGTAGGCGGCTCAGAGGCTATTGATATCGGACTGCGTGCCATGATAAACCCCGGGGAAGAGGTGCTGATTCCACAGCCCAGCTATGTGTCCTATGAACCCTGCGCTATTTTGGCAGGCGCTGCTCCGGTTATCATTAATTTGAAAGCGGAAAATGAATTCCGCCTTACGGCAAAGGAACTGGAAGAGGCAATCACGGAAAAGACTAAAGTATTGATTTTACCTTTTCCCAATAATCCTACGGGAGCTATTATGGAGAAGGAGGATCTGGAGGCTATTGCCGAAGTTATTTTAAAACATGACATATTTGTCATGTCAGATGAAATCTATGGTGAGCTTACTTATAAGGAAAAACATATATCTATTGCAAGTCTGCCCGGTATGCAGGAGAGGACGATTTTAATTAACGGTTTTTCCAAGGCGTACGCAATGACGGGCTGGCGTTTGGGTTATGCCTGCGGACCTGCTGATATCATACAGCAGATGACGAAAATTCATCAGTTTGCCATTATGTGTGCACCCACTACAAGTCAATATGCGGCAGTGGAAGCATTGAAAAACGGCGATGACGACATTGCAGAGATGCGAGTTGCTTACAATCAGCGAAGAAGGTATCTGATGAATGCTTTTAGGGAGATGGGGCTTGAATGCTTTGAGCCTTACGGAGCCTTCTATGTATTTCCCTGTATCAAAGAGTTCGGTATGAGCAGTGATGAATTTGCCACAAGATTTTTGGAAGAGGAGAAGGTTGCGGTGGTTCCGGGTACTGCTTTCGGTGACTGCGGTGAGGGATTCTTGAGGATTTCTTACGCTTATTCTTTAGAAAAGCTGAAGGTGGCAATCGAAAGGCTGGAGCGTTTTGTTACGAAATTGAGAGAAGAGCGGAAGTAAATTGAAATCGGTCCGATTAGTGTGACGCTTTGGCATTTTGACATGGAGGAAGGTTATGAACATTGTCTTACATCAGCCGGAAATCCCGGCAAATACGGGAAATATAGGACGTACCTGTGCCGCAACCGGTACAAGCCTGCATTTAATTGAGCCTTTGGGCTTCCGCCTGAATGAAAAGGAAATAAAGCGTGCCGGCATGGATTATTGGGAGTATTTGGATGTGACCCGCTATGTCAATTTTACGGAATTTCAACAAAAACATCCGGATGCCAAAATCTGGATGGCGACTACCAAGGCAAAGCACATTTATACGGAGGTTGCATTTGGAGCGGATGATTTTATTATGTTTGGAAAGGAGAGTGCGGGAATACCCGAGGAAATTCTGGTAGAGCATGAGGAAACCTGCATTCGAATTCCTATGTTCCCCACCATTCGTTCCTTGAATTTATCGAATTCCGTGGCTATTGTACTCTATGAGGCGCTCAGGCAAAATGGCTTTCAGGACATGCAGCTTGAGGGCAGGCTTCACAGGCTGCAATGGAATGAATAAGCAATAATCGAAGGGAAATTGACAAGATTCAAGAAGCACTATTTTACAGAGCATAGTAAGGTAAAAGCATAATCGTAGTATAAGCAAAAAGTGAGGTATTAAATATGCATAAAAAGTTACATAGGATACTTGGAAGCCTGACGACAGCAGCGCTGTGTGTGGGAGGAATTCAATATACGGCAANGCCTGTGGANGCTGCGGCAAGGAATTTGATTCAANNTCCCNANTTTGCGGAGGGCGGCGACTTATCCGTATGGTCGGTGGCGCAGGGTGGAGCCNTGATTANTCCNGAAAATGCTGAAGAAACAATTTATGATTCAGTTACCAGCTTCGGTAAGATTACAGGAAGAGGCTCAAACTATGATTGTTTTGCTCAAGACATAACTGCTGTTGTAGAAAATAATGTGATTTACGATTACAGCTTTTATGTAATGTTGGATGAGGAGGATTATGCCGGCGCTTCGGCGGAAATGCGTACCGTTGAAATTTCTCCGTTTATCACTGTCGGAGGAAGCACTACCTACAGTCAGGGTGTATCAGGAACGGTTAGTCAGGTTTTGGAGCCGGGAGTTTGGACAAAGTTTTCAGGAACCTATTCTCCTTCATGGACAGGGGATCTGGAGCAGGCGGCAATCCGTATTTTGGAGCAGGGAACCAATTACGGTCAGGGTGACGGTGTTATGGGAACCTATTATGTAACGGGCGTGAAGCTGACAGCACAGGGGGAGCAGGAGATTTTGATTGACACGGAGGCGGTGAATTTCTGTGATGCCGTTTGTGAGCAGATGGGTGAGGATTTCATTGTGGGAACTGCTATCTGCAACAGCGACCTGTTAGACGCTAATGAAATGGCGCTGGTAACAAAGCATTTTAATGCTCTCACCTTGGGCAATGAGTTGAAACCCGATGCTATGTTGGATTATAGTATTGATAAATGTCCGGGTACAGAGACTGTTACATTAAACGGAGAAAAACTGGAAGTACCCAAGCTGGATTACAGCAGAGCGGAGAAGATACTTGATTATATTTATAATTGGAACAGTGAAAATCCGGATAAAATAATTAAGATAAGAGGTCATGTTCTGGTATGGCATTCTCAGACTCCGGAGTGGTGGTTCCATGAGGATTATGATGCTTCTAAGCCCTATATCGATACAGATACCATGAATAAGCGTTTGGAGTGGTATATTAAGACAATGGCGGAGCATTTTACGGGTAAGGACAGCAAATATAAAGGCATGTTTTACGGTTGGGATGTAGTAAACGAGGCAGTCAGCGACGGCGGCGCAAGATACCGCAACTCCGGTGAGAATTCCAGCTGGTGGGCTGTATACCAAAGCAATGAATTTATTATCAATGCTTTCCGTTATGCCAACAAATACATGGATCCTGAGGTGGAGCTGTATTATAACGATTACAATGAATTTAATGCAACGAAGCGTGCCGGTATTGTCCAGCTTCTTACGGATGTAAGGGAAGCGGAGGGTACTCGTATCGACGGCATGGGTATGCAGGGACATTATCAGACGATGGGAATTCCCACCATGGAAGAATTTGCGGCATCTGCAAGGGCGTTTGCCGAAGTAGTGGGAAAGGTGCAGGTGACTGAGCTGGATTTGGGTGCAAGCGGCTTCTATGACGGAACAGACGCTACCAGAGAAGCGGAGTTTTCCACGCAGGCATATCGTTACAAGGAATTTTATGATACCGTTAAAGGCTTGTGTGCAGAAGGCGTCAATATAACCAATATTACCTTCTGGGGTGTGGTTGACAAGTATTCATGGTTACAGACGGCGAATTCTGTAGGCGGCGGCTCTGACGGAACTAAAAAGCAGTGCCCCCTTTTATTTGATGATGATTATCAGATAAAACCCGCCTTTTGGGCTTTTGCAGACGACAGTAAGCTGACTCCCACGGCTAAGCAGTTTATGATTGCCGAGGCAGCCCCGGGAGGCAGTATGCGTGGCGCCGAAGAAGTCATCTTTTCCTCCGGCAGTACGACAGTAACATTTAAGCCGGTTTGGGGAAAGGATTATCTGTTGGTTAAGGTTTCCGTAAAAGATAAAGAGGTAAATGACGGGGACTATTTCGTAGTGTATGCTTCTGCGGACGGTAAAGAAATCCAGAAAAAAGAGGTTAAGCGTTCGGACGCTATGGAAGTGATTCCGGACAGCTATGAATCTACAGTGAAATTTGAAATGAATGAAGCCGTTATGCAGGAAGGCGGAGAAATTTATTTTGATATTGTGGTGTATAACGACAATGAGTCTGCTGTATACAGCGATAAAACTCTGTCACAGGATAGCACAACTGACTATTATGCCAAGGCTACCCTGATTGCTAATCCCGAGGTAACGAAGGACACTGGAGACAAGAAGGATGATAAAAAGGATACAGAAAAGTCCACGGAAGAAATAAATGCGGAGGCTTCGGAGGATGCTGACACAAAAACAGCAGCTTCGAGAGAGACAGGAAAGAAGAGCAATGTTTGGGTTTATGTTATGATTGGCATTGTT
>WFLY01000042.1 GCA_009177215.1 Bacillota bacterium | reverse complement strand
GATTTATTAATTCAAAATCATAGTTCTATCGTGCGAATTACTCAAATTATAAAGAAATATGTTTAATTATTTTTTTCTAGTGTTGACGATATTAATTTATTGGGAATGATCTATATAAGCCAAGGGATATAAATAATGTTTACAAAGAAAGAAGGGATGTTACTAGTCGAAAGGTGGATTGAATTTTTATAGTAGAAATGAAAATAGTGATTTTATGCTAAATTACAAAAAATCAGAACTGTATGTTAGAAAAAGTATCACCAAACAAATTAATTTCTAAAAGAATCAATATCAACATTTTAAGTGATAGCAGATTCTGTAAAGTGAAATTCAGCTAGTTAGAAAGGAAAAGGTAAAATGTATTTAGCACGGAAGGGGTGATTAAGGAANCTTATATATCAAGAACATGGATAGTAAAGTCACAAAACAAAAAGAGGAAATTAAAAACTAGGAGTAAACTATGGAAAAAGTATTAGTAAAAGGACTATGCGTAAATCCCGGGTTTGTTTCGGGGAGAAGTAAGATTATAAATAGTACTGATGATGTAGATGATGTCTCATATGGAGATGTTATAGTTTTACCCAACAGTGATCCTAAGTATGCAGTGGCAGTTCTAAAAGCATCAGCAGTAATTTGTGAAGTTGGAGGAAAATTATCGCATATTTGTATCGTTACGATGGAGATGGGAATTCCTTGTATTACTCAAGCAGTAGATGCAAGGAAGCTGATTCCGGATCAGACTAATATATTCGTGGATGCAACAAGTGGTGAAGTACTGTTAAAACAATATGATAATGCAGAATGTACATAAGCATAAATATGTATAATTATTTTTGCAAAATAATTTATTAAAAATGATTATTGACTAGAAAAAATTGAAATCTAACAAATAAAGTTTATTATTAATATATTGATGGAGTGTTAATTTAATACTATTGTAAAATAAGGAGGCATTTTTATGAAGCAAGAAATGGAAGTTTTAAAGGATGAATTATGGAGTCTTATACAAAGAACTCAATTTGCCCATATTTCATACATTGATGAAGAGGATAAGCCACAGACTAAAATGGTGTTTTGCAGTTTCCATAAAGGTATGTCAAGATTCTATTTTTCAACAAATACATCTTCACATCATGTTCAGCAGTTAATTAAAAGACCGCAAGCGTGTGTATATATTAGTGATTCTATTAATTTTAAGGGTCTTATGTTAAATGGAGAGATGGTAGTGCACCATGATCATGATACAAAACAATTGCTATGGCATGACGGGGACAGTAGATATTATCCCAAAGGGGTGGATGATGAGGATTATACCGTTTTAGAGTTCGTAGTTCATTCAGGTAGGTATTATAACGGTAGGAATTATGATTTAGAAAGAGAGATTTTCTATGATAAACGTTTTGGTGACGAAGTTAT
>WFLY01000106.1 GCA_009177215.1 Bacillota bacterium | reverse complement strand
GGAATTCGTTAAGCCAAAGCATAAATTCATAATTTCAACTGTTACGACAGCATACAAAGTCGCCGAAACGAAATCTGCTCTGTATAGCAGTTTTCCCGCCGTCATAAGGAGTATGATAAATACAAAAAATGCCAACATTCCCTGTAAGTTGAAAATCGCCAGAACTGCCAACCCTGTTGCAACTTGTCAAGGACGTATTCATCATTTTTCATCACTTTTTCTTGAATTTCCCTTGTTTTCCATGCTTTAAATCATGGAGAATGACACGTTTTAGCTTATCCTCCACGCTTTGGGTACTTGTAGCAGAAAAATGTACCTCGACTAAATACCTTGTCTTGTCAATCTTTTGTTGTAAACAGGGNGNTGTNTGCCCTGTGGTGGTAGTCTNAATGTTATTGCTCATGTTCCTCCTTTTAAACGCAAAAAAGGCACATGGTTTACAACTTACTGTTCCATGTGCCTTTACGCTGTTATTTTGATATTAAATTGTTTTGCCAATTACGCTAACTGCATAACCTCGGCTTCAAGTTCTTTTAATTCTTCAAGTGGTAATGACGGGACATAATCCGCAATTTCTTCCAGTGACATTTTACCTTTCCTTATCATTCTTTCTGCGGTTTCCCTGTCTGCGTCATGCCTTTCGCTTCTGATAAATGATTTCATTATCTGTTCTTCATCAAACAAACTCATCATAATCGTCACAACCTCCTTTTCTCTCTGCGCTAAATATTCCCTTAAAATATTCCTGTCCTTGCATACGCGAATTGTTTCCGTAACTGCCTTTTGTGTCATTCCATGCTGTTTTGTCTGCTCATTAAAAACTTTGCAGAAAATAATATACTGATTAATAATGTCATCTGTCTCGCTTTCATAGATCACTTTGGCTTTAACCTCAATATCTATATCCGCACCCTTAAAAAATTCCTCTGACAATAATATCTTATCGGGTTTTCTGCCCTTATTGCCCGTGAATATCACATACAGTTCGGGTTTGGGCATTCTGACTTTTCTGCTTTTATAATAGTCTTGGCTGGTACGCTGAAAATATTCGTGATAGCTTTGCGCCAAATATAGCAAAACTCTTACTAAAATATTCACTGTCCATGTAGACTGTGCCTCAACAAGTATCATCAGCTTATTATTAACAATAAAGCCTAAATCATTATACAGATTATCNGTCAATACATTTGTAATCGTCACATCTGTAAGGGAATCTTCTGTCGCTGTGGTGTCCTCTGGGTGGAGTGTTTTATACAGCTTTAGCAGATAACTCTTGTTTTGAAAAAGGTCAAGGAATACGCTATTTTTTGCGGTACGCTTTGCCATGACTTCCTCTATCTGTTTTGTATCGTCCTGCACTTTAACACCTCGATTTCTAAAAATCTGTGGCGCAAGATACGATATATCCTGCTCCTGCCACACTTCAATTATACAAAAAAACGCTTGTCTTTACAATAAAATTCACATTAAATTTCTTCCTCCCTCCGTTTCATTCTTCCCTGTTGCCTGTTATGCTGTCGGCTCTCGTTCTGAAGCTCCCTCTCAAGGTTCTTTTTGTTGTAGATGATTACATCTGCCTGTGTCAATTAAAAACCAAAAAAAATTCTTTCTTCTAATCGAGCCACAGGCATCTGCCCATGGCCCAATTTCCCCTTTCCAACCATCAACACTCCCCGTCTTTATATATACATTCCCCTCCTGGAAGTTCCTTCTCAAACGGGTTTTTCACTTTCCAGACGATCTCTATTTTGTCCTCCCCATAGACAGCCACCTTCTCAATCAGCTTTTTCAGCCTGTCCTTATCAAAAGTTTCCAGAACGGCAAACTCCGCCAGTTCCCCATCCGGCAGTTCCTCTTTCGGGGCCGTCAGCAGCCTGCATAGTTCTTCCTGTGCCCTGCCCCTGTCCTGCTCCAGACCTGCCATCCTCTCCTTCACATTCCCAGCCTGCCCCAGGTATTCTTCCCTTGTGATGCCGCCCGCCTTATACTGCTCATACAGGCGCACCTTCATTTCCTTTAAGTGCCGCAGCTCTTTTTCACAGCCGGATACTGTTTTCTCCAGAGCTGCTTTCCTGCCGCCGGCTTCCGCTGCCCTGCTGTCTGCCTTGGACTGTGCCAGCACCGCTGCCATCCCCCTCACCTGACACAGCACCGCATCCTCCAGCTTTTTTCTGGGGATGAAGATATTCCGGCATTCGTTTTCTTCCTCATGGTTCCGGCCGCTGCAGTAATAGGGCGACGCCTCCCTACCCCTGCACCTGAGCCCCCTGCCGCAGTACCCGCAGACCAGCAGGACATTCTTCTTTCCCGCCTTCCTCCCGGCCATGTCCACCCCTGCAATGTTCCTGTTCGCTTCACGGAAAAGCTCTTCCGCCACAAGGGCTTCATGATGGCCTTCCACCACGATCCACTCTTCCGGCGGCATGTCCACCGGACGTTTCCCCGTGTCGATGCCGCACCTCTGTCGATTCCAGACCATTTTCCCAAGGTAAAATTCATTAGTGATGATGCTCCTGACCATGGAGCTGTCCCACCGTTTGGCTGCCACCTGGGGCTGCCTGTCAGGGTATGCCCCGCCGTTCATCCGGCTGTACATGGCGCGCGTCGGGATCCTGTCCCCATTGAGTTTCCGGGCAATCGCCGCATGCTTTACCCCGTCAGCCGCCATCCTGAAGATGTCCACCACCACCAGCGCCGCCGTTTCATCCACGGCCAGCCTGTGCCTATCCTGTGGATCCTTCCTGTAGCCGTAGGGGGCAAAAGCCCCCACAAACTGCCCCTCCCCTGCCCTCGTGTCCTTTGCGCTCCGGGTCTTTTTTGAAAGGTCCGCGCTGTACAGCCCATATACAAGGTTTTTCAATGCGGCGCCCGTCGCGTCTGCGGCTCCCAGCCTGCCGCTGTCATAACCGTCATTGACGGAAACGAACCTGACCCCCAGCATTGGGAAGATATACTCCAGGTACCGGCCCACTTCCAGGTAGTCCCTGCCGAAGCGGGAAAAATCCTTGACAGCCACCATGCTTACTTCCCCTGCCTTTGCCGCCGCAAGCAGGGACTGCACCCCCGGCCTGTTGAAGTCCGTTCCGGAATACCCGTCATCACTATATTCCAGGATGGTGTATTCCTGCCCCCGCATCAGCTCCCCGATATGGCTTTCAAGGAGCTGTCTCTGCGCGGAGATGCTGCCGCTTTCCCCGCGGCTGTCCCTGTCCTCATTGGAGAGGCGCAGGTACATGGCAATTGCATATTTATTCCCCATCCTGCTCTGCCTCCCTTTCCGCCTCCAGGCCCTGCAGGCCACGCAGCATGTCGTCATAGGCCAGGTGTATTTCCAGGCTCCCGTCCCCATGCACCACGACCCTGTCCACAAAGGCATCCACCATNTCCTTTGTCAGGCTCCGGCTGTCAAGGTATTTCTCCACTGCCTCCTTCCAGTCCCGGTNNATATGGTACTCCCTGGAATAAGCCGCCTGCGCTNCCAGCATTTCATNCAGCCTNGCGGACAGTTCCCTGATTCTGGCGGCGTNTTTCCCGCTGATCTCTATGTACTGCTCCNCNTCGATCAGCCCGTCCCGATNGTCCCCGTAANTTTCNGCCTTGGTCTCCGCCNCCTTCTGCNGCTCCTTNCTGANGCGGCCGNCNTCCTTCCCGAAAGCGTCTGGTACTGTGTCAAGAAAAAGTACAAGTTAAACGTGAACTTTTCTCTATAACATCTGTTATGTTATCCTGCTGGTCTCTCCAAATCTTTTAATTTCTTCAGATACCTCTTTTCGTATTCA
>WFLY01000181.1 GCA_009177215.1 Bacillota bacterium | reverse complement strand
CCGCCTACGATTACTTTAAATTGCAGACCGTAGAATTTTGAGAATCTCTCCATGAGCTCATAATCATAGCCCATCGGAGTGCCGCGATAGTCGAAATATGTAGTGGGAGAGTTGATCATACCGACACGCAGGGTGTCAGGAAGTTCCACATGCATTCCATCCAGGTCAATATGTTGCCCTTTGTTGCGTTTACTTTGACAAGATGTAATTATCAATGTTGTAATTAGGAATAGCATGCATCCTAAGATATAATTTCTCATATCATATGAGTGGTGTTTTTGAAAGTAATTCATGGTATAAGATGTTGAAACAAAAAGCATTGTTTCAACTTCTGATTCCAATTGCGCTAAAGCGCACGAAATTATGGTATAATGATTCTGCTAACGCAGAATTCAAGTCAGCGGGAGCTGCCTTGCCGCCATTAGCGTGTTACATCAGATGTAAAAGGGGAAAGAGATTATGCAGGGGATGATAAATATATTGGAATGTGTAATAGACAAATATTATGCTTGCAGGGATGGCGTATTTGGGGGCTGCGTCGCAGCTTTTCTGATTGTTATAATATACGGAATGCGTTTACTGAAGGGAAGTCGAAGGTACGTCATAAATAAGCTGCTGCATAAAGCCTTGTATGTAATCGGGATTGTCTGTNTCGGGGAGTNTCTCTGTCTGTTGGNTTTNACATTTCAAATANAATANCGCTATTTNAATGCCGTGTTCTTTGTAGCNGCAGTGGGATTTNTCCTTTTATATGGAATTGTGCAGGGCGNTATCTTTTTAAAANTAAGGGAGNCCATGCTGCAGCTTTGCAGGTATATTCGATATATTATATTTTTTGAACTGTTTCTGCTTGCAGTGACGCAACAGTTAGAAATAGCTGAGGCAGTAGTGGGTATGGCGGCAGTTGTCTGCATTGAAATCATATTATTGTTATCTGAAAAACGGCGGAAGGAGCAGGAGAAAAAAGAGGAAGAAGAGAAAGAAGAGCATACAAAAGAATCGGATGATTCAAATGGCAACCTGTTTTATACCAGACAAAAGCAGCTGGAAAAATTTATCCCTATATTAAAGCAGCAGAGAGGCGAGCCTTATGCGGTTATGATTTCGGGTGAATGGGGAATGGGAAAAAGCAGCTTTATAAAGGGATTAAAAAAACAAATGACAGAGGATTATTTTATACAGGTAAATGCCGGAAGCGAAAAAACCGTCTCGGAGATTATGCTGGAAATTTCCGAACAGGTATTGGAAATATTACGGGAAAATAATGTTTTCATAGAGAACGGAAATGCTATAGAAAGGTATTTTCTTACTTTTTCAGGCTTGCTTGACGAAGCCGGGCTGGGGCTTTGGGGGAAAATATCACATATGCTGGGCGCCGATTGCAGCGGCGGGGTAAAGAGTCAAAACTATATCAACAGTAAGTTAAAAAAGCTGGGCAAAACAATTTATTTAGTCATAGATGACTTGGACAGATGCGACAAAGGATATCAAATGAAAATGTTTCAGGTGATAAGGGAAAGCACGAACCTTACTAACTGTAAGACGATTTTTTTGGTAGATAAAGCTATGTTCCTAAAGGATCGTGATGTGGGTTATATCGAAAAATATGTCAATTATACGTTGCATTTATGTCCTGTAAAATATGAGGAGATTGCAAATTATTTTATTCGGGATATCTTTGATGATGAGACCGTTCAGGGAATCAATCAGGTTCTTTTGAACGGCAGGAACGGAGAAGTTGTCAGAAGCTTAATCGGCGAATTCCCTACTAATATATTAAAAATTCTATATGACGAGGCTGAAAAAACAGAAAAGGATATTAGAGGCAAAACAGAAAATGAAAAGAAACTAATGCAGAACAAGTTAAATGACCTCAGGGAGACAATCTCAGAGATAGAAAATAATATCAAGAACTCCAGAAAGGTAAAAAATTATTTCAAAGGAATCAAAAGAAATCTTGCCAAGCTTAGGAACGGGATAGAGCAATGCGGCGCCGAATACCTAAAGGAGGACTGGATAAGCGCGGTTGTGGAGGTTGAATTTATTAAATATTTTTTACCGGAAAAATTTTCGGATATGCAGGCTTGCACGGACATATACGAATTTTTTAGACAATATACAGGGTATACTGTCAGTATTATTTTGGGCGTAACGGCTCATGGATTATTTCGTTTGAACAGAAAGGAAGAAATATTAAATTACATAATCTATAGGTTAGATATCATTGATTTCTCGGAGATTAAGACCCAAAAAGAAAAACATCTGAATGAACTGCGGGGAGAGAATACTGCTCAGTTTAATCATATCAATGATTATGTGGGTTTTGCGGAATCCTACGGAGATTATGAGAAAATTCTAAAATTATTTGACACAAGGGAGTTTAAAAATGAAACGGATAAAGAAACCTTTATAAGAACAATTATGAAAAGCTTTTCAGACATTTCCACGTTTCCAAAAGCAGATACGCAGGAATTTTTAGATGTGGAAAGCCCGCTCGGATGGAACAGAATAATCTCTAGACTGC
>WFLY01000105.1 GCA_009177215.1 Bacillota bacterium | reverse complement strand
ATTACCCATCCATCTATGTATTTTACAGAGCCATCTCCTTATTTAGAAGATACTTATTATGGAAAATTTGCGTCCTATCCAAAGCACCGTTTTAAAAATGAAGATGAATTATATATAACTGCCGTTTCCATGATTGCCGGGATTTTACGTTTAGATGAAACGGGATTTACAAAAAACAGAGACGTGACAAAAAGAATTACCGTATCCTGCCGACAGGCTTCTGTATTATTTAGCGCAATTTTAAAAGCTAAAGGAATCCCCTGCCGTTCGAGGGCTGGATTTATGGATTTTGGTGATACAGGTGACAGTTATATGGAACATTGGGTTAATGAGTATTGGGATTTTGATAAAAACAGGTGGGTTCTGGCAGATGTTGATGGCTATTATGAATATGAACAGCGTTTTGGTTACAGCCAATTTGATTTACCACATCGGAAGTTTGTAACTGCTTCAGAAGCATGGCTTGGCTTGAGAAAAAATACGTTAAATAAGAAATTAGACGTTTTTTCACCAAATCCTTTGGAAGGTGTCTGTGAATACTTGTTTATGGACTTTCATGCATTGATGAACAATGAAATTTTTTATTCTTATCAGCCCTTATATCTTCGTGGTGGAATACAGANACNGAATGAAAGTGAATTGTGCGAACTTGATCATTTGGCGGAATTGCTTGCAGAACCTGATAAAAATATGGAACAGCTAGAACATTTGCAGGCTGCAAATAAAAAGTTGTCTATTTTAACAAATAATACACAGAACATCTACTATGATACTTTTNGATAACATTATGCCGAAAAATAACTTATCACACTTTAGAGAGCTTTAGTGACATTATCTTTTTCTTATGGTATATTAAACTTCCACTTTTAAGAAAAGGAGTTGATAACATATGCNACAGATGAACAAAGGNGGTAAATNTATTTTTGGAAAGTCACTGATNCGAGATGATTTAACAATANATCTCCCAACACNGGTACTTACNGAGNATAATGCCTTGGCAGAGGGAAAAGTCTATCTTTTTACTGGAAGCAAAGTTACCGGCGGCTTTTGCGTGACAAGGAAAGGATTGTTAGAACCCTCAAAGTTAGGACACATTCTTACTGATAATCCGGCTTTACAGAATTATCAGACCACAGAGGGCGAATTTATCAAATATAAAGGGCGATCATACTGTTGGATAAATATTTCAGAGAATGGTGTAATTCAGCTTAATCAGCAAATATTAGACTTCCTTAATCTGGAGATTGGAATGGAACTTTTATCTATCAGAAGCAGCGATATTGGTTTTACAATGGGCGCAACAGGACCNTCTNCTNGAAAANGCNGANAATTATGAGGGNGAAATCAAACTTTANTAAACGNGTTATCNGCAAATTTNNTGCTTAAACCTCTTGAAACATTTCACATACAATGGTATTATAACAATACAAAGNGAAAGCACCCACTCCAAAGTGGATGCTCCGAGTTTAGGCTAANGAATGTCCTTACGGACACCGCCTATCCTGTTGGCAGACAGGATAGGCATTTTTATTTTCGCTTGTTGTTTCTNTTATCGAGAAAGGCAAGCAACGCAACAATTAAGCTACCAAAGGACATCAGCAATGCNAATATTCCAATGAAAATCGAAANGATTTCANAAGCTGTCATCGGCGCCACCTCCCTTCCTATGTATTCCGGCACGCCGGTTTTCATAAACTCGGGAGGCTACCACCCTGTCATGGGTACTTTCCGTAGATGTATTGTAACACGAAGATATATGAATGGCAATTAGTTCTTTAGATTTCTTGCAGGTATCATGATACCTACTCAAAAACCAGTATTCATCAAATAATTAGAGCTAAACGCCATAAAGCAATCCCGGAAACGCCCATTATCAGCATTTCCGGGATTTTATCCGTTACTCGAACTCTTTTTCCTGTTCCTGACAGGGTGTATTTTATATTGATTCCTCTCCCAAACCCGTATCATTTTGATACGTTTTTGTTGCTTGTTTATATGATTTAAAAGCTGGTGTACCCAAATTGTNNCCAACTTCCACAGATTCACNCTAATNACCTATGCGTATCAATAGCTACACTAGCGAATGCCACTTGCAACAGCTCATGTAAATTATCTGCTTGATTAATAGATAACTTTTATTTTGAAAAAGGTCAAGAAAGACGCTGTTTTTTGCGGTACGCTTTGCCATGACTTCCTGTATCCGCTTTGTATCGTCCTGCACCTAATCACCTCAATTTCTTATAATCTGTGGCAAGATATGTGATATAGATTACTCCTGCTACATCTAAATTATACAAAAAAACGCTCGCGCTTACAATAAAATTCCCATTAAATTTCTTCCTCCCTCCGCTTAGTCTTGCCCTGCTGTCGGATACTCTGTCGGCTCTCATTCTGAAGCTCCTATTCAACGTTCTTCTTGTTGTAACTGATTACCTCGACATACGCTAACTCTGTGGCAGTCTTGAACTTCTCCTTGCCGATACTGTCATATTCGGTTTGCAATGACTGTATTTCCAGTTTCCACTGTTTCGGCGTTATCTTCTCGCCCTGCTCTAAAAGGCTTTGCATACGCTCTCTTAATTTGGGGTATTTTACAAGGCTGTCCTTATGCTCCTTGTCATACTTCATTTTCGCAAGTCCCTTAAGGGATTGGCTCTCTTTATAAATGGCTTGCATCAGCGCATAGAGGACATACATTTTTGACAGTTCTTTTAGTCGGCTTAGTTTCTGCCCCTTTGACAAATGCACTGTTTCAAGCTGACTATTTTTCTGTTCCCTATCCGCTGTGAATTTCGCAAGGCTCTCAAAGCTGTCTATCTTCCTTGTAGTGATAAATTTCTCTGCATTGTCGGCTGACTGCAAGGCGGCTCTGTCGGAAATTTTTCTTAAATGCTTTCCGCTGACAATCGGCAAGTCAAGTCTACCATTCCGTTTCCCCACTTTCACAATCATTTCAATGACTTCATTCTTCACGCTGACTGCCTCATCTTTCAGCTTGGAATACTGTATCCCCAATTATTTATCCGATTATGAGACATTATGAAGAAAAACTAAAGATGTTGTTGTCATAAACAGCCACCTCCTATCATGATTCACGCTATCAACATTGCATGTCCAAATCGGCTGCCAAATCCTGACATCCTCAAAATCGTCGCGCGCTGCCCCCTGAACTGTGTTATACTTTGAATTGCTTCGAAACAATTCAGATTGGAGGTGGTGGATAATGAATCCGTATATCCTTGTCTGGTCAGTCTGTACCTTTGTGGAGACTCGTGTACAGGAAGAAATCCATCTGGAGGAACTGGCCTGCCAGACCGGATTTTCTCTGGCCCATATCCGTGATGTATTCCGTGAAAATACCGGGAATTCCCTGTCCCGCTATATCCAGGAGCGCAAAATCGCCAATGCTGCGCAGTCGCTTCTTTACACAGATGATAAAATCATCGATATCGCCATACATTACGGCTATTCGGGCAGAACCGTGTTCTCCCGGG
>WFLY01000194.1 GCA_009177215.1 Bacillota bacterium | reverse complement strand
TTGTTCCGACTATCGCGGCGACCGGCTGGGGCATTGAGAAACTTCTCGACACGGTCATTGGCGTGTATGCGATCAAGGCCGAGGAGGCCCCATGATTATTCTGAAAGAATTCACATGTTTTCCATTCCCTTTTACCTAGAATAATAGTATAATAGAAGTAGTTTTGCACATATCAACATCCATTACTAATTATAATACTAAACTCTTTATTTATTTATATTATATGTGATTTCAAAATCAGCGCATAAACTTACGAAGGGAGTTATACACATATGAAATTAATATGTTCCAAATCAAATCTTTTATCCGGTTTGCAAATAGTATCTAAAGCTGTTCCCAATAAGACTACATTGTCCATTCTGGAATGTATACTTGTAGATGCTACTAAGAATGTTATTAAATTAACGGCAAATGATATGGAGCTTGGCATAGAGACCTCTATTGAAGGTAATATTGTTGAAAAGGGAATTATAGCTTTAGATGCTAAAATCTTTTTAGAGATTGTGAGAAAGCTTCCAGACAGTGATATTACCATCGAGACAGATTCTTCCTACAAGACAATAATAACATGTGAAAAAGCGAAATTTACCATTATAGGTAAATCAGGCGAGGATTTTTCATATCTTCCGGTAATAGAAAAAGAAAATCAGATTATTATCAGCCAGTTTACGTTGAAGGAGGTTGTAAGGCAGACTATCTTTTCTATTTCAGACAACGATAATAACAAACTTATGACAGGTGAGCTTTTTGATATAAACGGTGATGAGTTGAAGGTAGTATCTTTGGACGGGCATCGTATTTCTATCCGAAAGATTCAGCTGAAAAATAATTATGACAGTATAAAGGTAGTAGTTCCCGGAAAGACTTTGAATGAAGTCAGTAAAATTCTTCCCGGAGATGCGGAAAGTGATGTAACGATTTCTTTTACAGATAAGCATATTGTTTTTGAGTTTGNCAATACNNNNGTNGTNTCNAGNNTGATNGAAGGNGANTATTTTAAGATNGANCANATGCTNTCCAGTGATTACGAGACAAAGGTTAAAATTAACAAAAAAGAATTTTTGAATTGTATTGACAGAGCTACTCTTCTTGTTAAGGAAGGGGATAAAAAACCTGTTATTATTAGTGTAAAAGATATGTCTATGCAGCTTAAGATCAATTCAACTGTTGGCAGTATGGATGAGGAAATCGATATCGAGAAGGAAGGAAAGGAT
>WFLY01000123.1 GCA_009177215.1 Bacillota bacterium | reverse complement strand
TCATAGGGGCTTGCATGCATACCGTACACAAATACCTCACCATCTTCAATGCGGATAAAACTCTCCTTTATGCTGCATTTGCCCATACGCATGGATTTCACCTCCGTGCCGTGGAGGGCAATCCCCGCCTCATAGGTCTCATCTATAAAAAAATCATGAAACGCCTTTTTATTGTTGGCAATCAGCTTCTGCGTGTCTCTTTTTGTCATTGCTCTTCCTCCCTTACCAGTGAAAAATCAATGGTTCTGGTCATCTTATCACAGTCCTCTACTCTCACCGTTACTGGCATACCCAGCTTATAGGTTTTTCCAGTAGCCTCTCCCACCATCTCGTAGGTACTCTCATTATAGTAATAATAGTCTCCGGGCAGCTTTGAAACATGCACCAGACCCTCCACCGTATTTTCAAGCTCCACATAGATGCCCCAGCCGGTAACGCCCGAAATCACTCCGGAAAAGACCTCGCCGATACGCTCCTCCATGTATTCTACCTTCTTAAGCTTATCCGTCTCTCTCTCAGCCTCGTCAGCCCTGCGCTCCGTCTCGGAGGAATGCTTTGCCACCTCCGGAAGGATTTCCCTATAATGGGCAATCCTCTCCTCACCCAGACGCCCTCTTAGCTGCTCCTTAATAATACGGTGAATCTGCAGGTCGGGATAACGGCGGATAGGAGAAGTAAAATGACAATAGAACTGACAGGCAAGCCCAAAATGCCCGCTGCTCTCCATGCTGTATTTCGCCTGCTTCATGCTGCGCAGGGTAAGTCTGCTTATCATCGCCTCCTCGGGAGTTCCCGCAATTTTATCGAGAAGCTNTTGAATTTCCTTGGGGTGAATCTCATCGNTCCCCACCTTACTGCNCTNCCTGTCCATAGTCTTCATGTAATAACCGAAATTATTGATAAAGGTAGACAGCTTCTGGATTTTTTCCGCATCCGGCACCCCATGCACCCGGTACACAAAGGGCAGCTCCTGCCAGTAAAAATGCTGCGCCACCGTCTCGTTTGCCGCCAGCATGAAATCCTCGATAATTCTGGTTGCCACATTGCGCTCATAGGGCCTGATTTCCAACGGCTGCCCTTCCCTGTTCAGAATGATTTTGCACTCGGGAAAATCAAAATCAATAGAGCCTCTCTTCCTGCGCTTCTCCCTCAGAATAGCGGCAAGCTCCTCCATTTGACGAAACATAGGCACCAGATGGGCGTACTCCCCATATGCCTCTTCCCTCTTAACAATACTCTCGTCCTGCAAAACATTTTTTACCGCTGTGTAGGACATACGCTTATTTACGTTAATCACGGACTCACAGATTTCATAGTCCGTAATCTCTCCCCGCTTATCCACAGTCATCAGACAGCTCAGCGCAAGCCTGTCCACGCCCTCATTCAAAGAACAAATACCGTTTGACAGCGCATGGGGCAGCATGGGAATCACCCTATCCACCAGATAAACACTGGTTCCCCTCTTTAACGCCTCCCTGTCCAGAGCAGAATTTTCCTGCACATAGTTAGTCACGTCCGCGATGTGTACACCCAAATGATACCTTTCCCCGTCAAAGCTGACACTTACCGCATCATCCAAATCCTTTGCATCCTCGCCGTCAATAGTGACCATGACCACATCACGTAAATCTCTTCTTCCCGCTGCATCTGCCTCGGAAACCTCCTGAGATACCCGTTCCACCTGATTCATTATTTTTTCGCCAAATTCCACAGGAAGCTCATAGCCTCTCACAATGGACATAATATCCACACCCGGGTCATTAATGTGACCCAATATCTCTATCACCTTGCCCTCGGGGCTTCTTCTGTCAGTGCCGTAGTCGGTAATCTCCACTACTACCTTATGCCCGCTCATAGCGCCCTTAGAACGCTCCTTAGACACAAATATATCCTGCGCCAGCTTTCCGTTGTCCGGTACAACAAATCCAAAATTATTGCGAGTGCGCTCATAGGTACCTACAACCTGCGTCATTCCTCTGGAGAGAATACTGATAATCTGCGCTTCCTGCCTTTTGCCGTTCTTTTCCGCAAGGAGTGCAACCTGTACTGTATCCTTGTGAAAGGCTCCGTTTACCTTATCCTCGGGGATAAAGAAATCCTCCTGCCCTTCAACCTCCACAAAACCAAAGCCCTTGGCATTACCGATAAAAGTGCCTGTAAGCAGTCTTCCGTCGGATTTCTTATATTTTCCTTTTCCAGTCACTGTAAGTCTGCCCTCGCCAAGAAGCTCCTGTAAAATTCTATGAAACTCCTCCCTGTCTTCCTTTGCAACAGANAACAGCATGGCAAGCTCCTTCTCCTTCATGGGAACATAAAGCTCATCCTGCATAAGGTCACAGATTACTTTTTTTCGTTTTTCATCTATATCTATCTTATTTTTTTCAATTTCCATTTATACCCCCTAATTTAGAGTCCGACTGCGAATTGTCCACAGGACGTTTAACCCCGCGCCAATGGAAGAGCCGTTTCACATCCGGTACACTTTCCCGTCAACAAAAAAACACTCTTTTTTACAAGAGTGTTTTTTGTTGCTTTCTAGTTAAATACTTTAAGATTCAACACCGCCGCCAAAACTATAAACAGCACTGCCAAAACCCGGGTAATCTTTACTAACAAACCTTCCATAGAACGTCCCTTATTCTTACCCCAGTAAGTCTCTGCCGCCCCGCTGATTGAGCCAAGACCTGCGGACTTGCCCTCCTGCATTAATACCAACACTACAAGCATTATACAAACTAATATGAAAACAATTGTAAGTACTATCTTTAACGCCGCCATCTCACACCTCCTAATGTCATGCATTAATCATAGTACCATAATATTCACAAAAACACAACTACTTTTTGTAAAATATTGTAACAGTTCTGCCATGCGGAAATGATTATGCAGGTTGTCCGTGGGAGCTTGCTCACTAAGGGCAAGCTGTATAACCATTTCCATAGGGCGAACGCCCGTTATGAAATAAGTCACCAGCCAATCTGTAAATAATANAAAAAACGTTTAATCTGGTGACTTATGAATGGCATGGCTGAACTGTGGCGAAATATAGCAACAACCCTGCCATGCGGAAATGATTATGCAGGTTGTCCGTGGGAGCTTGCTCACTAAGGGCAAGCTGTATAATCATTTCCATAGGGCGAACGCCCGATATGAAATAAGTCACCAGCCAATCTGTAAATAATAGAAAAAACGTTTACTCTGGTGACTTATGAATGGCATGGCTGAACCATTCTGCAACACACTACAATTTTTTAAAGGGTTCCATATATTGTGCCGCTGTACCAAGCTCCTCTTCAATACGCAGCAGACGATTGTATTTTGCCACTCTGTCGCTCCTGCAGGGTGCGCCTGTCTTAATCTGACCGCTGTTCAGCGCTACCGCAATATCCGCAATGGTCGTATCCTCTGTCTCGCCGGAGCGATGGGAAATAATCGCCTTGTAGCCGTTCTTGTGCGCCATTTCCACCGCCTCAAAGGCTTCCGTCAGCGTACCTATCTGGTTGACTTTTACCAATATGGCATTTGCCGTTTTCAGTTTGATACCTGCATCCAGTCTCTTAGTATTGGTGACAAATAAATCGTCTCCCACAAGCTGTACACTGTCGCCCAAGCGTCTTGTCAGCTCCTGCCAGCCTTCCCAGTCGTCCTCTGCCAGTCCGTCTTCAATGGATATTATGGGAAATTCCTCCACTAGCGACTCGTAATAGGCTATCATTTCCGCAGTATCTCTCACAACTTCCTCACCTTTCAGACTGCTCTCTCCGGGGAAATGATACATACCGGTTTTTTCATTATAAAGCTCGCTGCTTGCTGCGTCCATAGCAATTTTGATATCCTGACCGGGAGTGTAGCCCGCCGCCTCCACAGCCTCTACAATCAGCGTCAGCACTCCTCTTGCATCTTCAATATCCGGGGCAAAACCGCCCTCATCTCNCACGCNTGTGGACAAGCCTNTNTTCTCCAATNTTTNTNTCAGGTTATGATAAANNTCCGCACAGATTCTAAGTCCGTCCGCAAAGGTCTCCGCCTGAACCGGCATAATCATAAATTCCTGAAAATCCACAGTATTGTCCGCATGTTTTCCCCCGTTTAAAATATTCATCATGGGAACGGGCATAAGTCTGGGGGAAACTCCTCCCAGATAACGGTATAATGGCAGGGAAAGCGCCTCCGCTGCCGCCTTTGCCACCGCCATGGATACGGAAAGCATGGCGTTTGCTCCCAGATTTCCTTTGTTTTCCGTGCCGTCCGCCTCCATAAGCATTCTGTCAATTTTAATCTGCTCCAAAGCATTCTGACCTACAAGCACACTTGCGATTTTTTCATTGACATTTTTTACCGCATGCTGTACTCCCAGCCCGAAATAACGGGTCTCGCCGTCTCTTAGCTCCACCGCTTCAAAGCGTCCGGTACTGGCTCCCGAGGGCACAGCCGCCGTTCCGCAAAACAGCTGCCCCTTCTCATGATGATAAACGCATACCTGCGCTTCCACAGTGGGATTCCCTCTGGAATCCAGTATTTCTCTTGCATGTATGTCCTTAATTTCCAAATATTGCAGCATAAAAAAACCTCCTTTTGGGCTTCACTATAATCAAAAATAGTATTACCCAAAAAGAGGTCTCTATTCTGTTTTTATGCCTTCTTCACCAAAAGAGATTTACCTGTCATCTCCTTAGGCTGCTCCTTGCCCATAACTTCAATCAAAGTGGGAACGATATCGGCAAGACAACCGCCCTCTCTCAGGGTAAATGCCTCGTCATAATTTACAAGGATAAAGGGAACCTCGTTGGTGGTATGTGCCGTGAAGGGTTCGCCTGACTCATAGTCCACAAGCTGCTCCGCATTGCCGTGATCCGCACAGATAAAAAGTACGCCGTCAACCTCCTTTATTGCCTCCACGGTCTTTCCGACGCATTCGTCAACTGCCTCTACCGCCTTGATTGCGGCCTCCAGCACACCGGTATGGCCCACCATGTCAGGATTTGCAAAATTAATGATAATCACGTCATACTTGCCTGAGCGGATTGCACAGGTAAGCTTATCACATACTTCATAAGCACTCATCTCCGGCTTTAAGTCGTAGGTTGCAACCTTGGGGGAATTCACCAGAATTCTGTCCTCACCTTCATTAGGCTCTTCCACGCCTCCGTTAAAAAAGAATGTAACATGTGCATATTTTTCGGTCTCCGCAATACGCGCCTGCGTCATATTGTTTGCCGCCAGCCACTCGCCGAAGGTATTAGTGATTGCCACCTTGTGGAAAGCAACCTCTTTATTCTGAATGGTAGGGTCATAATCGGTAAAGCATATAAAAGTAATATCTCTGCGCGCACCTCTGTCAAAGCCCTTGAAATCGTCATCACAGAAAGCTCTTGTAATCTGCCTTGCCCTGTCGGGACGGAAATTAAAGAATACCACACTGTCGCCGTCCTCGATCACTGCAACGGGCTTTCCGTCCTCCACTGCAACCGTAGGCTTTACAAACTCGTCTGTCTCTNCCNTGTCGTAGGANTNCTGNATNNCNCANANNCCGCANGCCGCNGTAAGNCCCTCGCCCTTNGTCATNGCATCATANGCNANNTTCNCNCNNTCCCAGTTATTATCNCTGTCCATNNCATANTANCGNCCCATNACGGAAGCAATCTTGCCTACGCCGATTTCCTCCATCTTATCTCTAAGCTGCTCCGCATACTCCTTGCCGCTGGCGGGAGGCGTATCACGTCCGTCCAAGAAGCAGTGTACATATACCTTCTCAAGTCCGTTTCTTTTGGCAAGCTCCAAAAGACCGTACAGATGAGTGTTGTGACTGTGTACGCCGCCGTCAGATAACAGCCCCATAAAATGTAATGCACTGTTATTCTTCTTACAATTCTCCACTGCCTTTAACAGAGCAGGATTCTCAAAAAAGGTTCCGTCCTGAATTTCTTTCGTGATTCTGGTAAGCTCCTGATATACAATACGACCCGCACCCATATTCAGATGTCCTACCTCAGAGTTACCCATCTGCCCCTCGGGAAGTCCTACTGCCATACCGCTGGCGTTACCTCTTGCAAAGGGATATTCCTTTATCAGTTTGTCTACAACAGGGGTCTTTGCCTGTGCCACCGCGTTACCCTCTGTCTTCCCGTTCAGTCCATAGCCGTCCATAATCATCAAAACAACCGGTTTCTTGCTCATATTTCCTCCATTTCCGTCTGTTCAATATACAGAGCCCGTCTCTTCGTATTCATTCAATAGCAAATTATACACTTAAAATAATTGTGACGCAAGTAGCACTTCCCACAATTCTTCATAATAAAAGATTGTTTTTTCTCAGGAAATACCATACAATAGTTATACTAAACTATATCCTGAAAAAATATCGGTCAATCTCGTTACAGATACTACAAATAACAGAATTTCTTTCTGATATTACAATGGATAATATATCGGAGAATATTATATTATGGTAGGCTTNNTCAGTAAACTTTTTATAAAAAATCATGAAAACACAGAAAGCCCTTCTGTCAGACAGGCATACGGTATTCTGTGTGGCATTGTGGGTATCTGTTTCAATGTCCTGCTTTTTGCGGGCAAATTTGCCGCCGGAATCCTCAGCAACTCCATCGCTATCACAGCCGATGCCTTTAACAATCTCTCGGACGCAGGCTCCTCCATTATCACCCTTATCGGTTTTAAAATGGCGGGGCAAAAGCCAGACCCCGACCATCCCTTCGGACACGGCAGAATCGAATATATCTCCGGTCTCTTAGTTGCCGTTATCATTCTCATTATGGCATTTGAACTGATGAAAAGCTCCTTATTCAAGATTGTTCACCCTGAACAAGCCGTCTATTCCCCTTTGATTGTAATAATTTTACTGGTATCAATATGTGTAAAATGTTATATGTCCTACTATAATCGAAGGATTGGCAGCAAAATTAACTCTGCCGCCATGCTCGCCACTGCAACCGACAGCTTAAGCGACACCCTTGCTACTACGGTGGTATTGCTTGCTACTCTTGTATCCCATTTCACCGGCGCTATGATTGACGGCTACTGCGGCGTACTTGTAGGGCTGTTTATATTTTATGCGGGCATTCAGGCGGCAAAGGATACCATCAGCCCGCTTTTAGGGCAGGCGCCGAATCCTGCTTTCGTACAGCAGATTTATGACCTTGTACTCTCTCAGGAGGGCATTATCGGCATACACGATTTGATTGTCCACAACTACGGGCCGGGCAGAGTGTTAATCTCTCTCCATGCGGAGGTTCCCGCAGATGACGATGTGCTTGCCATGCATGACAGAATTGATTTGGTCGAACACAAGCTCCGCGACACCCTGCACTGCAGCGCAGTCATTCACATGGATCCTGTCTGCGTTGGCGATGAGGAAACCATGCAGTTAAAGGAACAGATACTCTCCCTTATCATGGACATTGATTTCTCCATTACCATGCATGATTTCCGCATTGTAAAAGGGCCCACTCACACCAACATTATTTTTGATGTAGCGGTACCCTATTCTTTTAAAATGACGGACGAGGATCTGACTGACGCCATCACTGAAAAAATTCGGGAATTGAACGCAAGCTACTTTGTGATAATCGAGGTTGATAAATTGACTGCAGGTTCACCCCTCTAATACATATTGCACAATGCAGACCAATTCACCATCCTCCACGCTGATCATAGCTTCCTCCCCGATAAATTCATTGCTGATTCCAATAGGGAAGTCATTACTCATAGTGTAATTTTTCAAGGGATATTTCATTCCCTCAATATTCACTCCCCTCGCCTCTTTCCCCAAAGTAAACAGCGAAAGATACCCTTCCAAATCCTTTTTGAAATGCACTGCCTCATTTTGCAGGACAAAGGTCATGCCTGTGCCGTCACAAAGATACCCCACAGCGCCGTGGTTTTTCAGGTACAGCAGGCACTGTACATTCGCAAAGGCATGGTCAAAGCGCCCGCCCATTCCCCCATAAATGCGAAAATCCGTGCATCCTGCATCCAAGCCGTATTTCAGCGCGGAAAGCATGTCCGTATCATCCTTCTCCGGTTTCAGCTGCCTGATTCTGTCCGGAATCTCCTCCTGCAATCTGCGAATTGCCTCCAGCTCTCCCTCACTTATCGAGTCAAAATCACCGATAATAAAATCCGGCTCCACTTTCAACAGATTACAATAGCTCAATCCGCCGTCCACGGCAATTACAAAATCCTCTTCTTCCACGGCAATCTCTCCCACCGTCAAATCTCCCGCTCCGATTACAATACATTTACCCTTCATTTCAGCCCTCATTTCTAATCTTTATTACACTACAGTAGCAGTACAGCCACCATTCATAAGTTGGCAGAATGTACACTTTCTTAATTGTTCCAGTGTTTTGCAGTCACTTTTTCATGTCGGGCGTCTGCCCTATGAAAATGATTGTACAATTTTCCCTTAGCAAGCAAGCTCCCACGGTCAAACTGACAACCATTTCCGCATGACTGAACTGCTATTCATTTTACTATCCCAACATTTACTTTTCAACTAAAAAAGTGTAAGATAAGGGAGTTAATAATAACTATCATGCTATTCGATTATGGTGAGCGTCGGGGCGCCAGTTTTTTTATGCATTGTGGAGTCTGGCTGTATTTTCACACAGTGCCTCCACAACTCAGGGTGACACAGCCATGGAAGGCTGTGTCAGCGCTTACGGGGCATGGAAGCCCCTTAAGCGCGACCCGACAACTGCCAAAAACAATACGGCACTATGAGAAAATGCATAGCCGGAACTCTGCATCAAAAAACCGGTTTTTCGACGTTCCGACACCCCACCATTACTAATTGCTGAAAGAACACTTTTATAATACAGAAAGGCAAACCCACATGACACACTACCTGACCCCCGCTGAACAAAAGCGGCTTACAATACTGGAAAAACGATACCGAAATATGGCGAGAGATATATTTACCAATCGCGTCGCCTATTACCACACACTCACCGGCGGAAACTATACCAAAATCACCATACGCGATCAAAAAAGCCGTTGGGGAAGCTGCTCCTCCCGAGGAACTCTCTCCTTTAATTATCGCCTTATTTTTGCCCCTCCCGGAGTGTTGGACTATGTGGTGGTCCATGAGCTATGCCACCTTACCCATATGAACCACTCCAAGGATTTTTGGAACATGGTGGAAAGGATTATGCCCGAATACAGACAGTACAAGGCGTGGCTTAGAAATCATGAGCAGGAGCTTACATTAGAACAACATCTGTTAAAGCAGGGCATTCCTATAGCCTTAGACTGACTTGAGCCTGCAGGCAATGAATCAAATGACTATTGTACCCAGAACCAAAAACGGTTACGACAGCTTATCTGACACTGTCATAACCGCTTTGTTTTATGATTTATTTCACATTTTATGCCATAACATCCGAAACACTGTTTCTGCGACAAGCCTATGCCTGCTGCTTATCGATTCTCATTCACATATAGCTGTACACGGCTCTGGATAACAGTCGCAACATCCTTAGCGCTCTTCTGCCCTGTAAAGAAAGCTTCTGCCTCCTCTGAAATAATGTTCTGAACATCCTGATTGTAATACTGACGCTTTGTTACAGACTGAACAAAAGTCACTATCTCATCTAACTGCTTCTGGGTCAACGGCGCTATTTCAATGGATTCCTCATTGATCCAAAAATATTCTTCCGTTTCAACCTTATTACCATTTTCATCTATATAGTAATCCTTCTCCAAGGCTTCCTTGGATCTCTCCATAAATGCATCCTTGGAAACTGGAAGCCCCCACCGCAGGGCCTTCTGATATTCATCGGTCAGATAATAGCGGATAAACTCCCACGCGCCATCCAGATTTTTGGATTTTGCAGAAAGCACATAAATATCATTTGCTCCCACAAAGGAACCCATTCCATTGTCCGTAGGGAAACCAATACAGCTAACATCCTCACCGAAATAACCGTTAATTGAATTATTTAACTCGGTAAAGCTGCTGATATATGAAAACATTAACAGGGTTCTGTTTTCACGATACTGCGACTGATATTTCATCCACCAGTCTTCGTCGCCGTAATAATCCTCACTCATCTCCTGAGGAAGAGTATTTGCATATTCCAGCATATCTACAAACTGCTGGGAATCAAAATTACATTTTCCGCTTGCTACATCCACAAAATCATTGCCACAGAATTCCAGCATATTCCAAATAAAGCCGGCCTTAGTCGTCTGACCAAATGCCATGGCATCCTCCGGCATGGTAGCCATTACCTCCTCAAAATCCTTCATCGTCCAGCTGGTTCTATCACCTACGATTGATTTCTTTGCCATCAGCGTCTGCACATAGAAGGACGGTATCACCTGATAAAGCTTGCCGTTCACTTTATAGGCATCAAAAACATTTGTCAAAAATTCCTTTTGGGATAGTTCTTCGTCTTTTTCAATTAAAGCTTCGATATCTGCAAGTATACCCTTGGAAACATAATTTTCCACAGACATACCATAGCTGTCCACCACCAAAATATCGGGCATATTTCCTGCCAGAATATCATTGTTCAGCTGGGTATAGCCTGCCATATAGTCCTCTGCCGTAGCATACATCTGATATTCTCTGGTAGTAATACGATATTCTTCATTTGATTTATTAAAATCAACCACACGCTTTCTCAATTCACTGCCAATATAGTTGCCTCCAAGCACAAGCACCTTCTTGTCGGGAATATCCTCAGGATTTACTTTAGTAAATAAACCGCACTGCTGCTTATAATCAATATTGTCATAATAGGAGCCGATAAAATGATTCTCGTCCAGCATTACTATATCATATATACTATTGATATCCAAATCGGAGTTGATATAGCTCATTACCTGCTTTATCTCTGTGTCACCAATTGTATAGCTGTAAACGCCGCTACTGTTAGTGAACACAATATCACTATCCACGCCTGCCGTCATAGCGTTATAACCCATATAGGCAAAATTAGCCGGCATCATTACTCCTTCGCTCACGGTATCCGTGGTAATATCATAGGTCGCCGCATACATATTCATATAATCGTTATCGTAATAAGTAAGCAGTAAATTACCGTCATTCTTAATAAGTGTCATGTTAAGATTATCAAATGCCGTACTATTTGCCGTAAGAGGCGTTCTCTCAGAGACGCTGCCTTCTTTATCCACAACCATCTTACTGATATCATCGCCGCCGATAAACATTATTACAGAGCCGTCCTTGGCGGGAATCAGATTTTGAACATAATACCAATGCTCCTCTGTCTGCAATTCTTCAATGGGAGTCTCCCATTTGAAATTCCCTTCAAGATCCCAACAACAAACAGAATTTTTGACCTCTGAAATCGGATTTTCTTCATCGGACCAGTCATCAATGCTGTGTCTCTTGATCACATATATCAAACCATCCATTGTAATGGTTGTCTGCTGATAATTAATCCACTCGGAACGCGTAGAATTATACGGGTATTTCTCGTTTATTTCGTTGTCTATCTCATCCAACGAATCCTCTGTCTCCCCCATATCCTCTGATCCTTCTTGCGCAGACACATCCTCTGCCGAACCGCCTTCCTGTGTATCCGGTTCTTCGGGAGACTCCGCACCAGGCAGCAACAAATCAATAGTCTTTACCTCACTGCCGTCCTCCTTCATGGACATAAGCTTCAAGCTTGTCTGGGAACCGTATTCCGTATAGATATAAGCATTAGCCAGTAAATAAATCTTATCGCCTATCTTCTGCATATTGCGAATACTAAAATTATCCTCGTTTCCCAAGGAGGACAAATCAATATCCGTCTGGGCAAACACATATTGTTTTGCCAATCCGGCATTTTCTTTACCGGCATTTTCATCTTTCTTGTTGCAGGCAGTAAGCCCTATAGCCATAGACAACACAAGACCTATGCTAACTGCCTTTTTCATCCATTTCTTTTTCATAGCCACTCCATCCACTCTCCCTCTTCAAGGTTCTTTCCTGATTTCTTCTTGCGCGCAATACGTTTCTTTTCCGCAAAACGCTCTATTTTATCTTTTACTTTCATCCAGACATCCTTAAACGTCCATCCCTTATGTCTCCACCATTTTATAAACACAACTACAAGCACTATAATAGGATATAATAGAAACAAAAGCATAAACAACGTAACCGCTGCAACCATGTCCTCGTATCCTCTGGCAATATTCTCCCAATAAGGATAAATAATAGCCTTGCCATTCATGGAACGCGTACCGAACTCCAACAATATCTTAAGGCTCGAAAGCAATGAATATCTTGAGCTGTTTTCTACAATTTCTATTTCTTTCTCATCTACCCCAAAATTTTCCTGCACCTTTTGTCTGGCAAAATCACTCACAGGATTGGGCATTATTATCTCATAATGATTCAGCCCGTTTGATTGTCCATACTGCTGCAATGTCTGATAGGATACATATACCACAGAACTATCAAGCCCTGCTGCTTCCTCCAGTCTGCCCTCCGGTCTCTCCACCACACCCGTAATCATATGAGGATATCCGCTAATATAAACTATCATACCTGCCACGTCATTGGAACCGAACAGCTGCCATGCAGTATCCTCATCAATCACACAATAATCCTGCATCAGGTCATTTCCCGAAAAGTAGGCGCCGCTCACCAGCTTTAAAGGATGGAACAGGAAGAAATCTCCCCCAATGCCGATAGCATCCAGCGTAAGCGTTGTCTTGTCGCTGGAAAGCATAATCTTACCGTCAGCACTGTATGCATCCGCCCACAATCTGGCGCTGGGATTCTCTGCTTCCAGAGTAATGGATGCCTCCACCAACACTCTGTCCAAGGCATGTTCAAACTCCAAAACAGAGTCCTCTGTCACGTATGCATTCGGAGAGAAAAAGCAGCTAATCTGCGCTACATTTCCTTTATCACTCCATCTTTCCGCCATTTGCTGAGTGTCCTGAGAGCTTCCCATTCGTCTCTCCACTACAAGCAGAATTAAAAAGATAAGGAAAGATATCACTGCACTGGCATACAGTATTATTTGTTTCTTGGAAAAATTAAATTTTTTCACAGCTTCCTCTCATTCCTCGCATCTATTAATTATCTGCCAATCTCACCTGTTTTCCTGCCTCCACAGGCTTTGTTGAAGTAGTAATAATAAATTCATAACCATACAATCCACCGCTGATTGCCGATTGTGTATCATCACTTGCAAGCACCTCAACATCCACGCGGGTTGCAATATAACGATTGCCCAAAGGACTGCTCTTGGATTCAACAGTCAAAACAAATTTACCGTTATTGTCCTCACGGATTGCACTGTTGGGTACAATTAAATCATAGTTGGCGCTTTTCTGTCCGACTGACACATTCAAGGTCTGTCCTGCGGTGACGTTTCCCGTCACATTAAAGGTCAGCTCTTTCTTCTGACTGGGTTCATTCTTATCAGGCTTAATACTTGCCAGCGTCACTTCCACATTATCATAGCGCCATGCATTAATAAGGTCTGCCCTGTCGCCTACGGCAAGTCTCTTCGCCTGTTCGTTAGTTACGGAGAAACTCATGGTATAGCCCTGACCCTCAGGCTGTAATACTACCACCGGGTCTAATGCGGAAATCTCCTTTCCTGCCGCAGTGTTAATTGCGCTTACCGTACCGGAAATCTCAGCCGTCACGGTTGCTCCCAAAGCTTTCTCCTCCAGCTTTGTCACTTCCTCCTGAGCCTTTGCTATCGCTTCATACAGACTATCCAAATTGAGGACCTTATTGATTCTGCCGGTCAGCTCGGTCAGATTGGTCGTCTTCTGTGTCAGCTCCTTCTGTGCCGCATCCAGATTTACCTTAATAATATTCTGCTGGTTTCTCAGGTTCTGTATTGTTCCGCTGGTATCACCGCTGGCCTTTTTGTTCTCCAGAGCGGTCTCTGCCTTCTCAAAGGCAAGCTGTGCATTATTTACTGTTGTCTGTGCACTGAGAACGACCTTCTCCGCTTCTTTTTTCTGAGCTTCCAGACTACTAATAGCAGCATTATTGCTGACGCTCTGTTCATACTTAAGCTGCGACTCAATAGCTGTAAGCTTGTTCTTTGCCTCCGACAAGGCAAAATCAGCATTTTCTTTAGCTGTCTTCGCCTCATTATACGCCTTGGTCTCCGCGGTTACATCGGCAGTATTGTCGGGAGTAATGGAGAGCTGAAGGTCAAAGGCATCATACTGCTTCTGCCAATCGTCTACCTTCTTCTGCGCTGCGTCAACTTCATTCTGCGCCGCCGTAATCTGCTGACGATAGTTGCTTGTAGAAACATTGCCCTGTGCTTCCTGAATCACACCCGCATTGATGTCCGCAGACAAAAGAGCCAAATCATATGCCTCCCTTGCATCCTCCAGCACCTGCTTAGCCGCCTCAAGCTCCGTACTTTCCTCCGCGGCAAGATATAAAAGCACATCGCCCTTCTGCACCTCGTCGCCCACACGGACTGCCACACTGGAAACCTTTCTGGTCTCCTTCACCATAATATTATAAGGGTCACCGCTTTCAATCATACCGCCTCCGCGGATTTTTGCAGTAATCGTACCGCTCTGTACATACTGCGCCGCCACCTCAGGCAGGGAATAATTCATGATTGTCTGGGAGAAAAAGGTAAGCAGCAGTAACACCGTCAAAAATACAATTGCCGCTGTCTTAACCCATTCCCGTCTCTTGGTTTTCTTTTCGTTCATATCTCGTCCTCTCCTCTATCCTTTAATACCACCCTGATAGGTAATACCGTCCACCAAATACTCTTCTCCGTATAAAAATACCAGCAAACTGGGAACCATGTATATAGTCGCCACCGCAAAGGCAAGACCGACCTCTCCCGAATTAATCTTACTTAAAAATACGGACAGGGGATGTGTCTCCGCATCTGATAATAATATTAACGGCTGTTCAACCATATTCCAATAATCGATAAATACCAATATTGCTGCTGAACAAAGAGCTCCCTTACATAACGGCATACAAATCCGCCTGTAAATCTGCCATTCCCCTGCTCCGTCAATCTGGGCCGCTTCAATCACCGATACGGGTATTCGTTTCATAAACTTTGTCAACAGGAATACCGCAAAGGGTGAGAAAATACCCGGCAGCCAGATTGCCCAATAGCTGTCCAGAATATTCAGCCAATCGCTGACCAAGTAGTTGGGTACCAGAGTAACCTGATAAGGCATCAACATAAGTATAATATAGGCAAAAAAGATAATCTGCCTGAGCTTTCCGTTATACCTTGCGAAGCCATAAGAGGCAAGAGACGCAACAATCAGCTGAAATACAACAATTGGTCCTACCAGAATCACGGAATTCCAAAACTTCAACAGATACTCCGGACTTTTAAACAACACCGTAATATACTGGCTAAAGGATACAATATCCGGTATAAATTTTAAATTTACCTTTTCTGATATGTAAACCTTACCGCCACTTGAATTGGTGGCAAACACTGAACCGTAGTTTGCCGAAATCTCCGAACTGGACATAAAGGAGTTGGTAATCGTCAGCACAATGGGCATTAGGAAAAGGATTGCAAATGCCGCCGCCACTATTGTAGCAATAGTAATCTTTGTCACGCTCCACGCTTTTCTGCGCTTCGCAGCCGCCTTCACCTTATCCCGTCTCTCTACGCTTCGTACAGGTGTGTCTTTCTTCTTCATCAACCTTCCACATCCTTTCCGAATCTATTTTCAACAATAAATAAGGTGCCTATGATCACTATCATCACAAGCGACATCAATATCGCCGCCGCTGACAGCGTCTGATAATCCAGATTCTTAAACTTATTATTCATAAAATGCTNCAACATATNTANAGAATCAAAANNATAATCCGTTGTCAGCAGGTAAATCTCCCTAAATATTTTAAAGGAGCTGATCAGAGACATAATCGTTACAAACAATATTGNGGAGGACAAATAGCGAATTTTAANATAGAAANAGGTCTGCAGGGGAGTTGCGNTCTCCAGNTTNGCNACCTCCAATATATCCTTAGGNNTACTGNCNAGCGCTGCCATAAAAAGTANCAATATTATATCCCAGNTTTTTCCATAGGAACAATATTACGATTACAATAATGGAATACTCCGATTTCATCCAGTCAATCTTGGAACCGCCAAACGCCATTAGCACATCATTGACCGCACCGTTATAATGAAACAGCACCTGCCAGATTAACACGATGGACGCAACCGGCACCATCATAGGACTTAAGAAAAAGGTTCTAAACTGACTGCGGAAAGGCAGCTTGGCTTCCAGTACAATCGCTAAAAGCAGGGATAGCACCACTCCAAGGGGTACCGCCGCCACCGAGAAGGTAAAGGTATTCCTCACCGCGGTCCTAAACGCTACATTGTTAATTACATTCTTAAAATTATCCAAAAACACAAAATTGGCACTAATCGGATTATCAAGCAGGGAATAATAAATAACCACAATAAACGGCAATATGAAAAACAAAAGTACACCAATTAAGCTTGGGGCTATGTAAAGCCCCGAGCTTATTTTCAATTTGCGCAATCGTTTAGTTGACTTTTTATGCTTTTTAAACTCCTTTGTTTTCAAGTTATCACCTCTATCGGTTCTCATTCACATAAAGCTGAAGCCTACTTTGAATAATGCCAGCCACATCATCCACGGATTTCTGCCCTTTAAAATAGCCGTCTGCCTCTTCCGTAATAATGTTTATTATCTGACTGCTGTCATCATCCATGCTTATAGGTACCGCTACGGCAATCAACGCATCAACCATATCGGCTTCCTCCTCGGTTGTCCTATGATAGGAGTAAGACCAGCCGCCGCCATCGTTTCCGTAAATTGTTATACTGCCGGAACTGCTGCCGCCTTCTTCAATGGGATTGCCGTCTTCATCCAATACAGGCTCCCCGTTTTCATCTGTCACATAAGTAACCTTAGTAGCCTCTTCTCTCTGCTTTGCAAGCTCGGACCTGCGGGTGGAGAAGTTGTCACCAAACCTGTAATCCGATTCCTTAGTAAGCACACTCTCTATAAATGCCCATGCCGCATCCTTGTACTCGGATCTAGCAGAAATGCCGTAAGTTTCCTGTACGTTCATCTGACATCCGCTTCCTCCGCTCACATCAGGAAAACCAATACAGGTTACCGTTTCTCCGTTAAACTGTGCTATTTCATACTGAAAATCCTCATAGCTGTTAATGTATGACCTATTCAAAAGCACATCGCCTGACGCCAGCTTCTCCGGCGTAGATCTGTTATCTGCCTCCCAATCAAATTCATCCGGGAATTTATTGACAAATTCCAACAGCTGCTTAAACTCAGGAGAATCAAATTTGCACTCTCCTGTCTCCCAGTTAATAAACGCAGCTTCGTTATAGTTTAGGCAATAGCTCAAAATGGAAGACTTATCCGCATAATTAAACAGCATTGAACCGGGATGCTCCTCACAGAAGGCTATCATTTCCTCCAATGTCCATCCCATCTTATCGCCTACCTCCGACGTCTTGCCCATTACCGTCCGTAAGCTGAAGGAATAAGGGATTGTCACCAGCGTGCCGTCTATCGTTAAGCTTTCGAGAACATTCTCCAAGTAATCCGCTCTGTTTATCTTGCTGCTGTTCTCAAGGTAGGGCGTCAAATCCTCAAGGACATTCTTTGCCGTCAGCTGTCTCATATTTAATGAGGATAAATTCAAAATATCCGGACAGTTAGTGCCTGAAATAATATCGTTATTCAGATTTGTAATGGCATCCTTCAGGCTTTCCTCGGACCAGTTATTGTAATCAACATAAGTCTTAATTCTAATACGGTACTTGTCACTGGACTTGTTAAATGCAACTACAGACTGATTCAGTCTATAATCATCATATAGAGACCCCACTGTAAGAATCTCTTTTACCGGAACCTCGGAGGTCTTTTTCTTCGTCAAAAGCGCCATCTCATATCCGCCGGTGTTCCAGTCATTTGTCATAACCANCAGCCTGCCNTCCTCGCNTAACACCTATTTGTTCNACATANTTCNCGTTAATNTCACANTCAACCNAGTTGAACAGGTTCTCGGAAGTCTGGGTAGCCAAATCATACTCATATACGTTCGTTCCGTCCTGAACCAAAAAATCTTTTTCAATGCCCGGAGTCAGGATACTGTTATTTCCGCCTATNAAATTTTTGTAAACCTCCCCAAGCTTCTTACCGTTATAATCTACCTGCGCAAGGACATAGCCGCCTCCGTCAGCAGTACTGTCATAATAGCTTACATATACTTTTCCGTCCTTACCCTGACCTATTCCGCTAAAATAATGGGAATCCCCGTCCACTATTCCTTCACCTTTGCCGTCCTTGTCAAACAGCCTGATGCGTTCGCCTGAGGTTGCATAAATCCTGCCTTCGTCATCCAACACCATGGTATCAATATATCCGAAATTGTCATCCTCTGCGAGCATATCTGAGATATCCTGCTGATAAACAGGCTGGCTCTGTGCATCATACTTGCTCAGAAAGGTCTGCCTTTTGCTCCAATAATCCTCGCCGGGCTCCTCACCCTCCGCCAGTTCAGGATATTTAATCTCTATCAAATAAAAATTCTCATCCTGATCGAAGGTAAAGCTTTGAATATTAGTGTTGCCGTTAAATTCTATGACCGAGATACCTTCTCCCAGCTTATCTTCCTCAATGGGATATTTCATAATCTTCTGGCTTGAAGTCTGCGTAATCTCATCCCAGTCGCTAACCATATTATATAGATAATTTCCCTTAATGATTGCCCTCCAATAGCCCTGATTGCCATCAAGCTCTATGTGCTGGGGAACATAGGTAAATTCGGGCAGCTCCTCCTTAGTCTCCGTTTTCTTTTTACATGCAGCCAGAGAAAGTGTCATAACTGCCACTAACGATAATGAAAGCGCACGTCTCCAGTTTTGTTTTAAATTTTTTAAATTCATATTCAACCTCTTTTCATTTCTTCTCCAGACATTTTTCCGCCCATTAAGCCCTTTAAAATTCAGGCGAACCTTCTCTTTTGTGTATCACGTGGTAATTATAACACAACATATAGAAAAAAACACCTTAAGATTTTATGAAAATATCGCCACACTAATCCACACTTTTTAATGATTCCGTCATACTGATTTTTTCCAATTTTCTACCCATAAACAGATTGATCAGCGCCGCAAACACAAAAGTTAATATTGCACTGTAAAGATAGCTTACAAATAGTATACGAATATCAAAGGCAATGATATCCAGATTAATCTGATTCATCACAAAGGAATGGAGCCACTTGCCAAGCGGCATTCCCACCAATGCCCCCATAAAGGTCAGCACCAGATTTTCCCTGAATACATAGTGAGATGTCTCTCTTTTATAAAATCCCAGAACCTTTATCGTTGCAATCTCGCGGATGCGCTCCGTGATATTGATATTCGTAAGATTATATAGCACAATAAAGGCAAGACCGGCAGCGCACACAATCACCACTACCACAATCAGATTCAGGCTATCCATCATACCGGACATCCTTTCCATGATATCCTGATTGACGCTCACGCTTGCCATACCCTTAAGCTTCATGAACTCTGCCGACAGCTTATGCGCATCAGTTCCTTCCGTCAAATTAATATATGCGGTTTTATACTCCGGTATTTGTCCTGTCTGCTGCCTATAGGTCTCACTGTTTATATAAACATAATTATAGATAAAATTCTGATGAATCCCTGTCACTTTCATAGTCATGACCTGCATATTTTCATCCCGAAGGGTAAGCTCATCTCCCACTGCAATTCCCATCTGTTCCGCAATTTTGTGGGAAATAACCGCCTCCCCTGTCATAGGGCAGGCAATCCTTTCCCCTCCCTCGGTGTGCAGGTTCAGGAAAGGGGTAATCTCCTCCCCACTCTCAAAAACTACCAGATTCACACTCTTTTGCCCGCTTCCCGTTACAATATCCCAAGCCGCTTCCATGGCAAGCAGATATTCACTCATATCTGCTCCTGCGGCTTCTTTCAATTCTTCTTCCACAGCCTCGTCAATCGGATCCGAAAAGGTAGCCGCTATATCATAAATCTGAATTTCCTCAAACTGCTGGGTCGCCACATTGGCAATAGAGTCTTTAATTCCGAATCCTGTCACTAAAAGCGCCGTGCAGCCGCTGATTCCCATTACCATCATGACCAACCGCTTCTTATAGCGGACAATATTGCGCACGGATACCTTTCTAAGGAACCCCAACCGCTTCCAGATAAAGGGAAGATATTCCAAAAACACTCTCTTACCTGCCTTGGGCGCTTTAGGGCGCATCAGCTGCGCCGCCACCTGCGAAAGCTCCATACGGCAGGAAAGCCATGTAGTACCCACGGAACAAAGCAACGCCACCGCCAATGAAATCAGGGCAAGCTTCCAGTCAAACACATAAATAATGTTATCCACCCGATACATCATGCCGTACACCGTCCATATCACCCACGGGAACAGTCTTGTTCCTCCCAGAAAGCCTATGAGCGAGCCGGTAAATGCCGCAAATCCGGAATAAAACATATACTTAAACATAATCAGCCCTTCGCCATAGCCAAGCGCCTTCAGTACGCCAATCTGCGTTCTCTGTTCCTCCACCATGCGATTCATGGTAGTAATGCAAACCAATGCCGCTACCAAAAAGAAAAATACTGGAAAGACATTTGCTATTCCCTCCACTATTGTAGAATCATTTTCAAAGCATACATAACCTACATTAGTATTCCTGCCAAGCACATAGGTATCGGGGCTTTCTACCTCTAAAAGCTCCTTCCTTGCGTCCGCAATTTTCTCCTCCGCTTCGACAATTTTGTCGGCAAATTCCTTTTCTCCCTCCTCATAGTCCGACAGTCCTTCTTCATACTCCCGCAAACCGTCACTGTACTCCGCTTCCTTCTCCCTTAAGGTCTCCTCTCCGTCCGCAAGCTCCCTTTTTGCTTTGACAAGCTGCGCTTCTCCGTCCGCAAGCTCTGTCCTTGCCTGCTCTAATGCCGTTTTCCCTTCCGCAATCTGGTTTTCCGCATCTGAAAGCTCCATATATGCACTATTGAGTGCCGTCTCACCCTGTTCAATCTGACCTCTTGCGGCGGCAAGCTCTTTCTCATAAGCCGCAATGGTAAGCTTTCCCTGCTCTATTGTCTCCTTATAGAATGCCGCCTCCTGCTCCGTCATAAATTCCGCTGCCGCAAAAAATGCCGCTTCCTGTTTGGCAAGCTCCTCCTTTTGCCCGCTAAGCTGCGCCTCGGAGCTTTCCAAAATACTCTTAGAGTCCTCTAATGCCTGTTTACTGCCGTTCCACTCCGCCCAGCCGTCCACAACCTCTTTCCCGGCATCTGAAAGCTCTGCTTCCTTATCCGCAATGGTCTGTCTCGCATCGGCAAGCTCCGCCTCCTTCTCGGCTATAAGCTCTTTTGCCTCCGCAAGCTCCTGCTTCGCATCTGTAAGCTCCATTCCGCCATCATCCAATTTTTCCTTTGCCTCCGCAAGCTCTGCCCTTGCAGCGGCAAGCTCCTCTTCACCCTCCAGTCTTTTGTCCTCCAGCTCTTTCTCGGCATCTGCAAGCTCCTGTTTTGCGTCTCCAAGAATTCTATGATATCTTCCGTCTGCCGCCTCCTTTGTAAGCGTCACCCATTCCCCTTCCTTACGCTCCATAAAGGTTTCATACTCATCACTGTAGAGAGGGAAATTTTCCGTAAATTTCACATAAACTTCCGTATAATATTCCTCCGCAAAGCCCTCGCGAAGCAGATACACAAAGCCGTCTATTTTACCCGTGCCAAGTGAGGTATTCCCCCGTTCAAACTGAATGTACAGGGGCGATTGTACCACTCCCACAATCGTGTACTCCCCGTAAGCAAAATGCTCCAAATCCTCCGAAGCATTGCTCTCCGAAAGCTTAAGCTTCCCGCCGACGGGAGGGTCGGCAAACATATTCACATCTATCACGCACTCCGCAGGGTTTTCAGGCATACGTCCTTTTACCAGTCCTACAGTATTGACATGTTCCGTAAGGCTGTGTGCCTTTATAACGCCCTCGTTCCCTTTCTCATCCCGGTAAAGAATATCAAAGGAAAGCGCCCCCTCCACCGCCTGCACATCCCCATTGTTTTTCAGGAAATCCACGTCCTCCTGCTCAAATCCCATGGTGGACAAAAGCCTGTAATCATAAAAGCTGTTTTCCACAAAATACTGCTCCGTGGTCCTTACCATTGCCGTCTTCGTCACCGTAAGTCCCGCAAACAGCCCCACTCCCAGCGCCACAATAGCCAAAATTGCCGCAAAACGCCCAAAGCTCCCCGCAATTTCCCGAAATGTAGATTTTCTGATAGAAGACAATTTCATAATTCTGCTAAATCCTTTCCTGTTACAAACTGCAAGTTACAAATCACAGGCAGCGGCTACCACTCAATATCCCCAATGTCCGCAATATCCTCGTTCTTCACCATGCTCACTACCGTTCCGCTTTTTACGGTAATCACCCTGTCCGCCATAGCAGTGAGCGCCTGATTATGGGTGATCACTATCACTGTCTTGCCCTTCTTCCGGCAGGTATCCTGCAAAAGCTGTAACACAGACTTTCCCGTATTATAATCCAATGCCCCCGTAGGCTCGTCGCAGAGTAACAGCTTAGGATTCTTTGCCAAGGCTCTCGCTATGGCAACGCGCTGCTGTTCTCCGCCGGAAAGTTGCGCCGGAAAATTATTTTTCCTCTCCGAAAGCCCCACCTCATCCAAAACCTCCGCCGCATCTAAAGGGTCCTTACATATCTGCGCCGCAAGCTCCACATTTTCCAAAGCCGTCAGATTCTGCACAAGATTATAGAACTGAAACACAAAGCCCACATCAAAACGGCGATACGCCGTGAGCTGCTTTTTGTTGTATTTGGAGATTTCCTGTCCGTCCAGATACACATGCCCCTCCGTCAGACAATCCATACCTCCCAAAATATTCAGTATGGTCGTCTTTCCCGCGCCTGAGGCTCCTACAATCACGCAAAACTCCCCCTGCCCAATCTCAAAGTTCACATCGTGCAGCGCCGGGATCTCAACCTCTCCCGTCTTATATATTTTTTTTACATTCTCAAAGGTCACAAATCCACCCATCGTTTTCTCCTTTTCTTACGCAAAACCACATTATTACCGAATACTTACAATTATTTTTAGTATAGCACAAATAAAAGACGAAGCAAACAGTACTTCCCGAAATGGCTGACTTTTGCTATAATTCTCTTATCATATATTCTCAGGAGGCTTACCCATGCTGTCAATACATTTATTCGCTGTTTATGCAATCTTGCTGTTTTTACTGTGCTATCGCCGCATATGCTGCCATGCCGCCTCCTCTTTGAGCAACGCCATATCTGTGAGGCATACCAATCCATACCATATTTTTCTGGCCGCTTTGTTGGGAACGGCGCTTCTTTTGCGTCTGCTTTTCGCTTATTTTTATCACGGCTTTGACACGGATATTTCATGCTTTGCCGCATGGGCCGACAGAATTTTTCAGGCAGGTCCGGCACAGTTTTACAGCCCGGACGTCTTTACCGATTATCCTCCCGGATATATGTATATTTTATATGTAATCGGGGCTGTCTGCTCCCTGCTTCAAATTCCCTATCTGTCGGAACTCCATCTGCTCCTGCTAAAGCTGCCCGCCGTGCTTTGCGACATTGCCTGCGGTTATCTGCTCTACAGAACCGCCCGCGGAAAAATTTCCGAAATTCCGGCACTTTTTCTCACCTTTATATACCTGTTCAATCCTGCCGTCATTTTAAATTCCGCCGTCTGGGGGCAGGTTGACTCTGTGTTTACTCTTGCCCTTGTCCTTATGTGTCTTTGCCTGACACATTCCCATATGCTGCGCGCTTACATTGCTTTCGGTCTGGGCGTGCTGCTAAAGCCCCAGATGCTGGTGTTCACCCCTGTTTTGCTTGTGGGTATTCTGGATAATATATTTCTAAAGGATTTTTCTTTGCGAAAGCTGCTTTTAAATCTCCTGCATGGCGCCTGTGTACTTTTAAGTATGCTTGTCCTTTGCCTGCCTTTCGGGCTTGATAAGGTTTTTTCCCAGTACGTCCAAACTCTTGATTCCTACCCCTATACGTCTGTGAATGCCTATAATTTCTGGGGCTTCCTTGGGTTAAACTGGATTAGTCAGGAGAATACTTTCCTCTTTTTCAGTTACAGGACATGGGGCATGATTGTTATTTTGTTAATTGTACTGTTCACCTTTGTTATCGGTCTTCGCTGCAAAGATGATAACACAAAATACTTTCTTTTGGGAGCCTTTGTCATCCTGACAATGTTTGTTTTTTCCGTGCGTATGCATGAGCGGTATATGTACCCCGGCTTAATCCTGTTGCTATTCGCCTTTGTCTATAAACAGCTCAAACCTCTTTATTTGTGTTACGGTATTTATTCAGTGCTGCATTTTTACAACACGGCACATGTGATGTTCTTCTATGACCCGCAAAATTACGACCGCAAAGCGCCTGTCATCCTGCTGGTATCCGCCGGCATGATACTCTGCACTCTTTATTTCTACTCCCTTATCGTGCGTTGTTACGGTAAAAAGAACATACCTGAAAACTATCTTATTACGTGTACTTCCCACAGGCAGAGACGCTCTGCTTCCCAAGGTGCTGTAACGTCAAAACGCCGAAGCTTACCGAATCCTATTTTACCCTCTGAGAAAAAAATCACTCTCCACAGGGCAGATTGGTTTCTTCTTTCGGCAATTACCATACTATACAGCTGTTTTGCCCTTTATGATTTGGGTAATATTCAAGCTCCCCAAACCTCCTTTGAAATAAGTCAGGGTGAGCATATTGTTCTGGATTTTGGAGAAAATGCAGTTCCTGCTTCCCTCTCCTATTATATCGCCCCCTCCGATGAGCGCCGTTTTGCCGTGGAATACAAAACACTTTATGAGGAAGCTTGGAGTTATCCGGGCGAGGTCACTCTTGATGATGTATTTACATGGGAAGACATTTCTCTTGAGAATACCTCCCGATACCTTAGGCTTACTCTGCTTAGCGTCAACGCTTCCCTGTTAGAGCTTACCTTTTCGGATGCTCAGGGCAATATTATTGTGCCGGTTAATTCCGTTGATTACCCTACGCTCTTTGACGAAGTCTTGCTTCACCCTGTCCGCAGTACCTTCCGCGACAGCATGTATTTTGATGAAATTTATCACGCCCGCACTGCCTATGAATATTTACATGGGCTTTACAGCTATGAAAATACACACCCGCCTCTGGGAAAAATATTGATTTCCGTTGGCATTGCTTTCTTTGGCATGACTCCCTTTGGCTGGCGTATTGTGGGTACTCTTTTCGGAATTGCCATGGTACCCATAGCCTATCTGTTCGGCAGACGCTTTACAAAAAGTACGCCCGCCGCCGCACTTGCCTGCACACTCTTTGCCTTTGATTTTATGCATTTCACCCAGACGAGAATTGCCACCATTGATGTATTTGTCACATTTTTTGTGATCCTCATGTATTATTTCATGTATGAGTATAGCAGACTGAGCTTTTTTGATACTCCTCTTTATAAGACATTTATTCCCTTAGGTGCAAGCGGTATCTGCATGGGGCTTGGCATTGCCTGCAAGTGGACGGGGATGTATGCAGGCATGGGGCTTGCCGTGATTTTCTTTGCCATCCTTTACAGACGTATGCGGGAATACCGCTATGCCCTCTCCACTCCAAAGGGAAGTACCAACGGCATTTCTCATGCCCACATTATAAAATGCTTTATCCCACATGTGAAAAAGACGATTCTTTTCTGCGTAGGATTTTTCGGCTGCATACCTGCCATGATTTATCTTTTGTCCTACCTGCCCTTTCAGGACGGCACAGAAGGCGGGCTTCTCACCCGCGCTCTGGCAAATCAAAGCCAGATGTTCCACTATCACAGCGGCTTAGAGGCAACTCATGCCTACTCCTCTACTTTTTATGAGTGGCCTACCATGGTTCGCCCTATCTGGTACTTCTCCGGAATTGTAAGCGACACCGTAAGGGAAGGCATCAGTGCTTTCGGGAATCCTCTGGTATGGTGGATTGGCATTCCTGCTTTTTTGTATGTGCTTTATCTTTCCATAGCAAAAAAAGACAGATACGCCGTCTTCTTAACCGTTGGTTATCTGGCTCAATATCTGCCTTGGTTTTTTGTAACCCGTATCACCTTTATTTACCACTATTTCCCCAGTGTATTCTTTGTGGTAATGATGATTATATACAGCTTTATGCAATGGAAGAAATTGGTTTCTCCCCGCAGCTTTGTCATCTGTGTGAGCCTTTACGGTCTCGCCGCCTTTTTGCTGTTTGTGCTGTTCTACCCGGTGCTGTCAGGTCAGCCTGTGGAGGCTGCGTTTGTGAATAAGTGGCTGAGATGGTGTGAGGGGTGGGTGCTGACGGCAAGATGACAAAAGGCTTATTCTAAAGGAACTTTCTGAATTCATATTTGTAAAATTGGCAGCGCTATTCCTGCAAGAAAAAGAGGCGATAGGAGCAGCGCAGCTCCCCAATAAAGCATCCTGTTTTATTTGCGTCCATTCTTCTTGCAGGCACATGATATCCGCCCGTATATTTTATATTTCTTCAATTATATCATTTAATCTGGTTGGCACTCCGTTTTCTGAATTCCACACGTTATATGTAGCAATTTTTATCTGAAATAACTCTTAATATTCCCACAAGCCTGTTTGTCCTCTTAAAGAACATCATCTGCCGGCAGCAGTTCTCTAACAGCCTGTGCCCAGCACTCATCCGGTATTTCCGGCCAGTTACATTGACCATACTTCTTCGTACATAACTCCATTGCCTTGCTAAGCACAATTCCATGATCTATTTTACCGCCTCTTAATACATGCTTTGTGATAACACACCAATAGGGCGCGTAAGTATCTAAACCCGAGGCGGTTAGTTGCCAAATCAAAGCTTCTGCATCATACTCAATACTCAGGAATTCCTGACGCCAGCTATTGTCTGTTCCGTGCAAAATCATAAATTGTGTTTTCCCATTGCTACCCAGCGGAACACCCACAGAGCCGGGATTCCAAGTAACCTTTTCACCATAGCGTATCTCTCTTTGAATATGAGTATGACCGCATAAAATGTAGGAACTGCTGTCATTTTGCATAATTTCATCAACTGTTTCCTTTCCCGGCTCCATCCTCTCATTAACCCGGTTGGGGGAACCGTGGCATATGGTCAGCGGAGGAAGCTTTGGAAATGTAAGCGCCTGCCTTATAGGCAGGTCTTCAAAAAAAGCCATATCCTGCCCTGTTAATCTCTCGTATGTATATAAGAGAGCTCCTGACGCAGAGTTACCGTATACCCAGCCGCTTTCTCCTGCCTTTCGATAATTCAGCATATATTCATCCCTGTTTCCCCGTACAAAATAACAAGTATATTTTTGCTGCAAAGCATATAGATATTCCATGGTTTTTTGGGGATATGGCAGTTCACCTAAATAATCGCCCAGAAAAATGAATGTGGTGATTTCTCTGGCAAGCGCATATTCTATGCAGCGCCGAAAAGCTATGTAATTTCCATGAATATCTGATAGTACAGCTAGTTTCATTTTACCTTCTCCCTAAATCAAATTGCCGTTTTATTTCTGACAATAAAAAATAATTCTTTATAACTTTCTTATCTGTACTGATTAGCGTAAAATCAACTNCTGATTTTTGTTTATATCTATTTTACTATATTTACTAGACAATATCCACTGTACCTTTTGACATTTACTATATGTAAACAGCGTACCCACGCCGCTTACAAGGGTTTCNTTCATACAATCAGGTAAACTTCACCTATGCATTCATCTGTTTTGCGAACTTTCCCTTTTTTGTGTTCCGTTCAAACATCCCCGGAACTATGTATTTTACTGGCTTTGCAGTGATTTTTGACTGCTCTGAATCAATGTCTTTTAACCTCATCCCCCAAATTTACTTGACTACAATATTATATTTAATTCCAGAATTCATTTGCATCTTTCATGCAAATACTTTCTTCCATCACTCCAATTAATAGTAACTGCTCTTTCATACCATCTTGCTCTTCTTGATCATAATAGTATATATTCCATGTTTTTTTATCTGGGCTATATAACTGTACTGATTGGAAATATGGCAAATCAACATATGCCCTTTTTGCTTTTTCGCGATACACATTAATTTTATCCGCATTTCCATGTCCAAGAACGGGCTTTTCTTTACAATATGGTGTCAATCTCCCATGTATATGACAAATCCTGTCACTTGAAATTTGATACACTCTTTCCAAAACACTTGTATAATTGAATGTCAAAAAATAATCCTCTGTATTTTCTATAAATCATGTCTTACGAGGATACGCCTTATTCAAACGAATTTGTTTTGCCCATTTCCATACATAATGATTTAACATTTCAATAAAACGATACTCTTCTTCCCAATAATCATTCATTGTATCTTCAATCCCGATTAATCCTCCGTCTAAATCCATTACCTCCAATACAGACTGTGACATCTCCTCCATTTCAACTTCATTTGCATGAGATAATTCAAACTCAAATGACCGCCACAAGTACTGATACAGCGCATCATCTCTCCACTTTTGCCGTTGCTTATTTTTTCGGTTTCTATTATCTTTTCTTTCAAAAGGTCCAAAATCATACATCCTTTCCATTTGGAATAAAAAATCTTCTTCATACTTTTCAAGATATTTCCTAAAATTCAATTAGAAGTCTTTAATTCATGTCCTTTATCAAATCCATTTCCAATAATATATAATTCTGGCATTTCAAGTTTCCCTTCTGAAATCAAATAATTATATAAAACTGCCGATATACNTTACACCCCTTTTCCACGNCATNTTGCCCTTCTATTTCATATTCCTCTGCCTCATCATGATAGGTCAATATATTATTTTCAAGCATCATCTCAACATAAATCCATAAATCATCAAACATATTTCCCTGATACTCATTAATTACGCCAGCAATGCTATCAGCAATATCAAATGCTGAACAGCCTACTCTCGCAGGAAAAATTTCACCTTCTAATTGTTCTTTGAGATTTTTCACAAACTCCGTATTTTCTACGGCATTCCTGTATGTAAAATCAAATAGCGTCTGTCTGTCAAATTGTAGTTTTGCGCATTCCCGTCTCTCAAATCTTCCCCAAAAGGGTAATAGTGAATAAAAATGAAGAATATTATAAAATTCTATCATAAAATTATGAAGCTGTTGAAATTCTTTTTCCAAAAGGAATGTATTCTTATCAATAAAAAAATGCATCTCACTATTCCTCAACTTGTTTAGCAGTGATAAAGCTCCTTTTACAGATGTTTCACCGTTTTTGGCATAGTATTCTGAAAATAAATCATTTGTTATATCAATCATTTTATTAAATTCCATCGAAAAAAATTTTCTCATAGTCTGCTCATCTAAACTGCTGAAATAAGCATTTAAATCTTTGGAATTATAAAAATCTCTTGCTGGCTGTCCATCTGGATTGCATCCCTTTTTCAATTGTGTTACCCGATAATCTGTATTATTTAACATTAACTGTTTTACAAATAATTCCACGGAATTGTGAAGCACAGATACAAAATGTTTACGATATTCCAGAGTTGCCTTTCCCTCTAAAATATAGTCACAATATCTAACTGCCATTGCCCATGCTTCGATCGCATTATTCNGTANGATTTGATTTTNTATATAAGTCATTTATTTGCTTACCTNATTTTGTANTAAATATAATCTAACATCTCGTTCTCCATGCTCAGATTGCTCTAAACGATTCCAATAAACGATCTTACGAATTCGTTTTTCTGTCACTCTATACCCTGCTTTCTTTATAGTATCAGAAACTCTTTGTTTCATTACCTGACCTCTTTGCAAAGCAT